>CAZWVY010000068.1:0-14678 GCA_964637105.1 uncultured Sangeribacter sp.
AGCAGAGTCCACTTGTTGCGGTTGCCCTTGAGAATGATATGGCCGCCGCGGCCTCCGTCGCCTCCGTCAGGCCCCCCCTTGGGGACATACTTGGCGCGATGGAAATGACGGCTGCCCGCTCCTCCTTTTCCCGAGCGGCAAAGAATCTTGACGTAATCTATGAAATTGGAATCTGCCATATCGCAATGTGTGTTTTTATGTCTTTAAATAAGGTTCTTCCCGGCGCGGCATCATCGCGCCGTGGAGCGCGGACGCCTCATGAGCTCATCGGCGTATCGGTAGTCATCGGGCGAGCCTATGTCGATCCATGTGCCGTCGATGGGGAAATATCCGACATTCAAGCCGTCGGCTATGAGCGACTCCACGAAGTCGGGCGCATCGAGATACTCCCCGGGAGCGATGCGCTCAATCAGTTCGCGGTTCATCAGATAAACGCCCGCGCCCGCGAAATAGTTGTAAGTCGGCTTTTCGGTAAGGCCTGTCACGAAGTCCCCCTCGGTGCGTATGATTGAGAAGGGAACCGATACCGTGTAGGGCACTACGGCCATAGTCAGGTCCGCTCCGCTTGACAGATGGGCGAGATAGAGTTTTTCGAAATCGAGCGTGGTGAGGATGTCGGAGTTCATCACCAGCACGAAATCATTGGCGAGGTCGTCTACCAGGCTCAGACTCCCCATAGTCCCGAGGCGCCTGGGCTCCTCCACGCATTTGACACACCCCTCGAACCTGGGGTGCGCGAAATGCTCCGTCAGCTGCTCCTTGAGATAGTTGACTGTCACCCGGATGTTGCTGATGCCATTGGCCAGGAGCTCCTCGACATTATAGTCAATGATTGGCTTGCCACCCACTTCGAGCAGCGGCTTGGGCTTGGCGAGCGTCAGCGGCCGCAGCCGCTCGCCGCGTCCGCCGGCCATCAGCACGGCATCTACGGGGAGCACCGACCTCTGGCGGCGCATGTCGATTATGTCCTCTACGAATCCCTCGCTGTCCACCTGCGGCAGCAGCGCGATGCCCCTGCGGCGCGCCTCCGCTATTTTCAGATAGGGGGTGTCATCGGGCCGCAGGGCCATGAACTCGCGGTGCATCAGCCTCTCAGCAGTGTCTGTCACGGCTGCCCCGCCGATGAGGGCGCGGCGTATGTCGCCGTCGGTCATCGTGCCTGCCATGCGTCCCTCGGCATCGACCACAAAGAGGGTCATCGTCTCGCCTGAAAGTCGGTTGAGGGCCACCAGGCATTCCCGCATCGGGGTGTCGCATGTCACGGCATGGCGCCTCATCATATCGCCAGCGCGCCTGCGCACGCGGGCCATTCCTTTCTGCAAGGCCTCGGGGAGCCGGTCAGTCTTCATACATCCTTTCGATTATCTTGGCGAAATTCTTGGCTACCGCCTTGCGGCGCACCTTCATAGTGTTGGTGACCTCTCCCTTCTCGAGCGAGAAATGGCGCGGCAGGAGGGTGATGCGCTTGATCTGCTCGTATGAAGCCAAGTCCTGCTGCACCTCATTAATCTGCTCCATCATGAAACTGCACACCCTGCTGTCCTTCAGGAAGGCCCTCCTGTCGTCAGCAGCTATGCCCTGCGCGGCCCCCCAGGCTTCGAGCTGCTCCATATTGGGCACTACAAGGGCCGTGACGAATTTGCGTCGGTCGCCGATGACCGCCACCTCATCGATATACTTGTTTTCCGCCAGGCGGCTTTCCAGCATCTGGGGCGCGATATATTTGCCGTTGGAGGTCTTGAACAGGTCCTTGATGCGCTCGGTCAGCACTATGGCTCCCGACTCGGTGAGGTATCCGGCGTCTCCTGTGCGGAAGAAGCCGTCGTCAGTGAAGGCCTCGGCATTCGCCTCGGGGTTGCGGAAGTATCCCGGAGTGACCGTTGCGCCCTTCACCAGAATCTCTCCTTCGTCAGAGATGCGCACCTCAATGCCGGGCAGCGGGCGCCCGACAGTGCCGATCTCGAACCCGGGAGTCTGGAAGCAGCTCACAGTGGCCGTAGTCTCGCTCAGGCCGTATCCGATCACCACGTCTATGCCCACTGACTGCAGGAAAGTGGTGATGCGGTCGCTCAAGGGGGCTCCGGCAGTGGGGAAGATATTGGGGTCGGGTATGCCGATGGCATGCTTGAGGCGCATGAACACCTTCTTGTTCCAGAAATTGTATTCCTTCTCCAGAAGGGAAGGAGCCTTCCTGCCGAGGCGCCTGTAATCCAGATTGTAGAGATAGCCGACCCTTATGGCGCGGGTCACCATCTTGCGCTCCATCCAGGACATGGCGGCGATTTTCTCCTTGACAGCCGCGTAGACTTTTTCCCAGAAACGGGGCACGCAGCACATAATATTAGGCTTCACCTCCCGGATGGTCTTCTGGATCATGCGCGGGTCTCGGTTGACGGCGATGACGATGCCCTTGGTCAGGCAGAAGAAGCACCAGGCCTTCTCGAAGATATGGCTCATAGGGAGGAAAGCCATGGAGACATCCTTGTCGCTCACGGTGGTCAGCAGAGCCAGGTGGGTCTCCATCGCGGCGTCGTAATTGGCATGGCTCAGGCAGACGCCCTTGGGCTCGCCGGTGGTGCCGGAGGTGTATATCAGCGTGGCCGTGTCATCGGGCAGCCCGCGCTCTGTGCGCGCCTCCACCTCATACCGTATCTCATCGGAGGCCTCGACTCCGAGCCGCATGAACTCGTCCCACGACATTGTGACCGTGTCATCCGCCTCCCTGGCCAGGCCTGACTCGCTGAAGGCCACGATGCGGCGCACCCGCTCCGGATGCTTCTTCCAATACCTGTAAGCCAGATGATACTGGTCGCCGTCGCCCACGAACAGAAGCGACGCCTCGCCGTTATCCGCTATGAAATCGAACTGTTCCTGCGAGCTGCTGGAGTAGACAGGGATGCAGGCCATACGGTTCTTGAAGGCTCCCAGCTCGGTGATGAGAATCTGCGGAGTGTTGGGGGAGCAGATGGCCAGGGTGTCTTTCTCCAGTAGGCCCAGAGCGCAGATCGCGCGTGCCGCCACATCCACCTGCACGGCGAATTCTTCCCATGACGTGGAGAGCCATTCCCCCTCCTTGCGCCCGCACCATCTGTATGCCTCGCGCGCGCCATACCGCGCGGCCTGCGCCGTCACCATCTTGACCAGTCTATTTGCCATATATGCTTATGTTTTTTGGAGTCTTGCGAGCAGCTCCTGTCTTGAAATTCAGTTATAGACTTATAACCGTGCCAAAGGACATAATGACCCAAGAAAACGGAAATAATCTGCAAAGTTAACATTTTTTTGCAGAATTATTTGTATTTTTGCTGGTCATAAGACCATCAATGACAGAAAACCCGGAATAAATGCAGCCAAACTTATTCACATCGGCCGGCGCACCCGTGGCGATGCACCCTGTGGCCATGAGCCTTTCGCAGTTTTCCACCCTCGTGGGAAACGCCATCAGACGTGTGCCCGAGCTTCAGGGGGCCTGGGTGGCGGCAGAGCTCAGCGACCTGCGCTACAGCGGTGGCCACTGCTACATGGAGCTTGTCGAGAAGGATGCGCGGGGAGTCACCATAGCCAAGATGCGCGCTAACATCTGGGCCGGACGCGCCGTATATATACGCGACAAGTTCCTCAGGGCCACCGGGCGCGAGCTGGCTTCGGGCATCAAGGTGATGCTTTACGGGCAGGCATCGTTTCATAACCAGTACGGCCTCTCGTTCAATGTCGGAGACATTGACCCGGCATACACCATGGGCGACATGGAGCGGCTCCGCCGCGAGATTATCGACCGACTTGTCAAGGAGGGCCTCGCGGGGCGCAACCGGCTCCTGCCCCCTCCGGCTCTCCCGCGGCGCATAGCCGTGATCTCAGCCTCCGGGGCCGCAGGATATGGCGACTTCATCAACCAGCTTGAAAACAATCCCGACGGATTCAAGATATATCCCTTTCTTTTCGAGGCCTCCATGCAAGGGGAGCGCACCTCGGCGAGTGTCCGCGCCGCCCTTGACCGCATAGAGCAGACGGTCGACCTGTGGGACTGCGTGGTCATAATCCGGGGGGGAGGCGCCACGACCGACCTCAACGGCTTTGACGACTATGAGCTGGCACGCCGTGTAGCCACATTCTCCCTTCCCGTAGTGGTGGGCATAGGCCACGAGCGCGACCGCACCGTGCTCGATGAGCTGGCCTGCGTGCGCTGCAAGACCCCGACCGCAGTGGCAGCCTGGATTGTGGATACCATGCGCGCAGCCTGGCAGAAAGCCGGCATGCTCGCCGAAGGCATCGTGCGCTATACAGCTGACCGCCTCGCCGGAGAACGGCAGCGCCTCTCGGGCCTGGAGGCCCTGGTCCCGGCCCTGGCCTCGCAGCGCATAGCCAAAGCGCATGCTCTGCTTCATAACGTGGCCTCGCGCCTGCCGGCAATCGCTTCGGCACGCACCGCCCGGGCCCGCGCGTGGCTCGATGCGCGCAGCGAACTGATCCGCGCGGCCTCGGACAGCCGCACGCGCGCGGCCTTCCGGCAGGTGGATGACCTTCGCGACACCATCGCCCGCCTCGCGGGGGAGCGTCTGCTCGGCGCTTCGCGCCGGCTCGACACATTCTCGCAGGTAATTGACGCCCTTAGTCCCGCCAACACCCTGCGCCGGGGTTATTCTGTCACACGTGTCGGAGGCCGGGCCCTCACCGATGCCTCGGCCGTCGAGCCCGGGGCAATCCTCGAGACGACTCTCCATACCGGCACACTCGTATCCCGCGCGGAATCATCCTCTGAATAAACATCCCAAAGAAACAGATAATTTACTTATGGAAACCTACTCCGAAGCAATACGCGAACTCGAAGAGATAGTGCGCAAGATGCAGAGCGAGGACTGCGACATCGACCTGCTCGCCTCTTACACAGCCCGCGCGCTCGACCTGCTGAAGTTCTGCAAGGATAAACTTTTCAAAACCGATGAGGAAGTCAAGAAATGTCTTGAGGCCCTCGCCGCCATGTAATGGCCTCCCCCCGAACCCCGTTATCTTCACACGGGGCCTGTGCAACAGAGCCTGAAAAAAATATAGAATGAATATGAAAAAAACATTATTAGCCCCGCTTGCGGCGCTCTCGCTCATGGCCTTCATGCCCTCAGCGACCGCCTCAGCCCAGTTTAATATCGGCCGCGCCTTGAGCGGAGCGGCCAAGGCCGTCCAGGCCATGACAATAACGGATGCCCAGATGGCAGAATACGTCCGCGCCTCCGTGGAGCAGATGGACGCGCAAAACAAGGTCGCTCCTGCCTCCAGCCCATACACGCAGCGCCTTGAACGCTTGACCTCGGGCCTTACGCAGGTCAACGGCATCCCCTTGAATTTCAAAGTTTACGTGACCAACGATGTCAACGCCTTCGCCTGCCCTGACGGCAGCGTTCGCGTCTATACCGGCATCATGGACATGATGGACGATGACGAGCTCATGGGCATTATCGGCCACGAGATAGGCCATGTGATGAAGCATCATTCACGCAACGCCTTCAAGCAGACTCTCCTCAACGGCGCCCTGAAGGATGCCATTGCCTCGACGGGGGGCGTGGCGGCCGCTCTGACCGACTCGCAGCTCGGCCAGTTAGGCGACTCACTGGCCAACGCCAGCTACTCCAAGAAGCAGGAGAAGGAGGCTGACGACTGCGGCTATGATTTCCTGGTAGCCAACGGACGCAATCCCTGGGGCATGGTGACAGCCTTTGAGAAGATGCTTGCCTTGGAGCAGGCCGGAGGCGCGCAGCAGAGCTATGTGGCAAAGATGTTCTCTGACCATCCCGACACGCAGTCGCGCATCAAGGCCATGACCAAACGCTGCCAGAAGGACAAAATCGCCCGCCCCGTCAAGTAATCCCGCTCCCATACCCCTTTTTACCTTTCGACAAACCGCTCCCCGAAACCCCGGCCTGTGTCAGGATTTCGGGGCGGCGGCTTTTTGAGCGGTCTTGGCCTTGGAGTAGTTGGCCAGCAGAACGCCTGCGACTATGATGACGAATGATACGGGCTGGTACCAGTGGAAGGAGTCCAGTTTGAGCCACAGCGACACGAGCGTCGTGATTACCGGCACCATGTACTGGTAGAAGGAGAAGAGCTCGCTGCCCACCATGCGTATGGCAGGAGGGGTGACCAAGTAGCAGTAGACCGTCGGGAAAGCCACGATGAAGAGCAGAGCCAAGAGAGGCGTCCACTCGAAATGGCTGAGAATCGGCAGTGTGGAGCGGTGAAGGGTGAAGAGAAGCGGCAGTTCGAGTATTGCCGAGAAGAGGAATATCCACTTCATCAGGCTGATTGTGTCATACCGTTTGGAAGGGCCCTGTATGATAACAAGATATACGGCGTATGACACAGCGCACACCATCGCGTAAACATCGCCGATCAGCCTCCCCTTTTCCACGGATCCGCCCCCCAGGATTACAAGGAGCGCCCCGCCGAAGGCTATTGCCATGCCCAGAAGCTCGAGCGCACCTACTTTCTCATGCCCCACAATCGCATGGATGCCCACCACGAGCATCGGCTGGAATGTCAATATGATGGCAATGTCAATAGGGGAGGCGGTGTTGAAGGCAAGCGAGAACACATACACGAACCCGAGCATCATCAGCGCGGCAGCCCACAGGAGTTTCCAGTCGCCGCGCGCTATCTTCTGTTTCTTGGTGAAGAGGGAGATAATCCATATAATGACAGCAGCGCCTATTATGCGCGATATGGCCACGCCGCCTGCTGAAATCCAGTCTGGGATTATGAGCTTGTTGGCAGGTTCGTTGAAACCCCAGCATACCGCTGCGGAGAGCGCGAGCAGATTGCCGACTATCATAGCGTGGGTCCGGCTCCCTTTGGAAGCGGGAGAGGCCGGAGATGTGGAATTTGTGGAAGTGTTCATATTATTCTAACATTCAGACGCGCATTTTGGCTCACTCGTTTTTCATTCGTGAGCGGGCGAGGGCCACGGCAAGGAAGGTGGCCAGGCATGAGGTCATCACAATCCAGAAAAAGCCGGCGTAGCCGGTGCCCCCGAAGAGTGCGCACGCCTCAGCCTGCTCGTAGATCCATCCGGCCGCCATGCCGGGCACCATCATGCCTATGGCCATGAAGGCCGTGCAGAAAGCGTAATGCGAAGTCTGTGCCTCTCCTTGGGAGAAATACATCAGATAGAGCATGTAGGCAGTGAAGCCGAAACCGTAGCCGAACTGCTCAATGCCGATAGCGGCGCAGATGGTCAGGAAACTGCCTGGCTGCGCCATAGCCAGCACGCAGTAGAGGAAGCAGGGGAGCGTGAGAGCCAGGGCCATCGGCCACACCCATCGCCGCAGCCCCCCGCGCGCTATGGCCAGGCCGCCGACAATACCCCCTGCCAGAAGGGCGATTACCCCCACCGTGCCGTTGGCCACTCCTACCTGGGCCGTGGTCAGCCCCAAGCCTCCGACTTCGCGGCTATCCACCAGGAACGGCTGTATCAGCTTGATGCAAAGGGCCTCTGGAAGGCGGTATAAAAGCATGAAAGCGAGGGCTATCCAAATCCCGGGCTTGCGGAAGAATGTGACAAACGTCATTGCGAAATCCCTCAGTATGTTCTTGGCTGTCACCCCCGGCACAGGCCGGTCCGATGCGGCACGAGGCATGAAAAAGGAGTGGTAGAGGGTGATGAGCAGGAAGAGGGCAGAAAGCGAAGCGAAAGTCGCCCCCCAGGCCTTGGGCACATCCCCCCAGGCCTCCTCGAGCTTGCCGGCCATGATGACCAGACCTCCCTGGCCAAGCACGCTGGCGAAGCGGTAGAACGTGCTCCGCAGGCCCACATAAGCCGCCTGCCGCTTAGGGTCGAGCTCGAGCATGTAGTATCCGTCAGCCGCAATGTCGTGCGTAGCCGAGAAGAAAGCCATCAGCCAGAACGAAGCCAGCGTGAGCGACAGCCACCCCGAAGCGGGGAGAGTGAAAGCCACCGCGGCCATGCATACGGCCATCAGCAGCTCCATCGCGATTGTCCAGCGGCGCTTGGTGGAGAAAAGGTCGACAAACGGGCTCCAGAACGGCTTGATCACCCATGGCAGGTAGAGCCATCCCGTATAGAAAGCCATCTCGGCCTTGGAGAGCCCGAGATTCACATACATCAGCGCCGTCAGCGTATTGACGGCGAAATATGGCAGTCCCTCCGCCACATACAGCGTTGGAATCCACCTCCACGGCGACGCCGGAGCCGGGAGCCCGGCAAATCTCTTTTTCATGCCGCAAAGTTAGCAAAATTCCCTCAAAAAATTGCGGCCCCGGAGATGCCGGGACCGCAATTTTCATTCGTTCAGCCTGCGGGGCCTATCAGCACTGGCCGTCCATGGGGCAGCGGGGCTTGATCTGTTTGAAGAAGTCGTTGCCTTTGTTGTCTACGAGGATGAAGGCGGGGAAGTTCTCCACTTCGATTTTCCAGATTGCCTCCATGCCTAATTCGGGATATTCGAGGAGCTCGACGTTCTTGATGGAGTTCTTGGCCAGAATGGCTGCGGGGCCTCCGATGGAGCCGAGATAGAAGCCGCCATGCTTCTTGCATGCGTCGGTCACCTGCTGGCTGCGGTTGCCCTTGGCAATCATTATCATGGAGCCTCCTGCGGCCTGGAACTGGTCTACGTATGAGTCCATGCGTCCTGCCGTTGTGGGGCCGAAGGAGCCTGAGGGCATGTCTTCGGGCTTCTTGGCGGGGCCGGCATAGTAGATGGGGTGCTTCTTGAGATATTCGGGCATCGGCTCGCCGGCGTCGAGGCGCTCTTTGATCTTAGCGTGGGCGATGTCGCGGCCTACGATGATGGTGCCCTTGAGCGAGAGGCGGGTGCTTACGGGATATTTGTCAAGGTCGGCGAGAACCTCCTCCATGGGACGGTTGAGGTCGATCTCGATCACATCGCCCTCGCCTGCCTGACGCAGCTCCTCTGGGATGAGCTCGCCCGGGTTGTCATCGAGTTTCTCCACCCAGAGGCCTTCGCGGTTGATCTTTGCCTTGACGTTGCGGTCGGCCGAGCAGCTCACGCCCATGCCTACGGGGCAGGATGCGCCGTGGCGGGGGAGGCGGATCACGCGGATGTCATGGGCGAAATACTTGCCGCCGAACTGTGCGCCGAGCCCGAGGTTGTGGGCGGCCTCAAGGAGCTCCTTCTCCAGCTCCACGTCGCGGAATGCGCGGCCGTATTCGTTGCCTGTGGTGGGGAGGTTGTCGAAATATTTCACGCTGGCCTTCTTCACCACTTCCAGGTTCTTCTCAGCCGAGGTGCCTCCGATTACGAATGCGATATGGTAGGGGGGGCAGGCAGCTGTGCCCAGAGTCTTCATCTTCTCAATAAGGAAGGGCACGAGGGTCTTCTTGTTGAGGATGGCCTTTGTCTCCTGATAGAGATAGGTCTTGTTGGCAGAGCCGCCACCCTTGGCCACGAAGAGGAACTTGTATTCGTCGCCTTCGGTGGCGTGGATGTCAATCTGGGCAGGGAGGTTGCAGCCCGTATTGACCTCGTCATACATCGTCAGGGGTGCGTTCTGGGAGTAGCGGAGATTGTTTTCCGTATAGGTCTTGTAGACGCCTAAGGAGATTTTCTCCTCATCATCGCAGCCTGTCCAGACCTGCTGGCCCTTGTATGCGGCGCAGATTGACGTGCCGGTGTCCTGGCAGAAGGGAAGAACGCCCTTGGTAGCTATCTCGGCGTTGCGGAGCATGGTGAGGGCCACGAAGCGGTCGTTTTCGGAGGCCTCGGGGTCATGGAGGATCTTGGCCACCATCTCGTTGTGCTCGCGGCGGAGCATGAATGAGCAGTCGTGGCTGGCCACGTTTGCAATCACTGTCAGGGCTTCGGGGTCAACCACGAGCATCTCGTGGCCGTTCCAGTTCTCCACCTTGACATAGTCCTTGGTGATGAGGCGGTACTCCGTCGTGTCGGGACCGAGCTCGAAAGGTTTCTGGTAATGGAAAGGTTTTGTTGCCATTGCTATTGTAATTTTTCCGGCTTCTGCCGGCAGATATTAGATTTTATGCGTTTTATTCTTTCTTGGGTTCTTCGGCGGCTGCGGAGCCTATTTCCTTGAGTGCGCCTGTGGCGGGGTTGAAAGTGGCGTAGGAGGGATCCTTGCGGTCGGTGAAGAGGAGGGGGTTGAGCCCGAAGAGGGTGCCGAACTGGGCGAAATCGAGCTCCTTCTCAAAGAGCTTGCGCCCTTCCCATTCCACTGTCACTTTAGCCGTGCCCGGTATGGCATACATGACGGCATCCTTCGGCACGCGCTTCTCCTCCCCTTTCGCGTCCACGGGGAGCTTGCCCTCGGCTGTGGTCTTGACTGTCACCTTGACCGGGGTGCCTGAATAGTCATCGGCATCGACAAATCCGGCGAAATCGCTCATGCGCAGCAGGGTGAACGTCCCGTCGTCTGCCGGTGTCATGGTGTAGGTGCGCGAGACGGTCTCGGTGGCCTTCGCGCCGAGGAAGGCGCGTGACATTACCTCTTCCTGGTGGGCCAGGGAGTTGAGCATCAGCTCGAGCTGGCGGCCATCGGTGGGCATGGGGTCAGCAGTGCCGCGTGTGAGCGAGACCTTGGCATCGCGCACCTCCATCAGGCTCTCGGAGAGCATCTGAGCCTGTTTGGCGCTTGATTGCGATGCTATGAAATCCTCATCGACATATTGGAGGTATTCTGTTCCGTCGCCCAGAGTGGAGCGCAGGTCGACCACGGCTCTGGGGCCGTCCGGCTTCGCGGGAGCGGCCGGGGCCTCGGGTTTGCAGTTTATGCCGAGCAGCATCCCGTCGTCCGCTACAGCTATGTAGGTGGTCGCCCCCGGCTTGAGCTGCATGAGGAACTGGGCCTCGGGGTCTGCCACGCCATAGGGGCGGACATCCACCGCTGTCACTGTCCAGGATTCGGCGTCCTGCGTTATGACCTTGTCGGTGCCCATGTATTTGCCGGCATACTGGTAGAAAGGGCCACGCCGGGCCACGTCATGGCGGGCAGTCACCGTGATTTCCAGGGCCGTGAGGGGGAGGCTGTATACCAAGCCGTACTCATTGTGCTTGTCGGCGGTGAGCACCTTGGTCTGCTGAGCGCCGGCGGCGAGGGGGGATCCCGCGCAGAGGGCTGAGAGCATTGTCAGAAATAGTTTTCTCATATCGATGGGAGAGTGAAATGGTTAGTGGGTTTAACGTTCAGCGCTCGTGGCGTATGACGGCACGGATGGCGCGTCCTACGCGGTCGGATATGTCTCCGGCCACCATGCCGTATTCTCCGAGTTCCTCGGCTGCCATGTCGCCGGCCAGGCCATGAATGTAGACGCCGATTGTGGCCGCCAGCTCCGGATGGTAACCTTGCGCCAGGAAGGCGGCGATGACTCCCGTGAGCACATCCCCTGCGCCGGCCGTAGCCATGCCCGGATTGCCTGTGGAGTTGAAATACACCTTGCCGGTCGGGCGCACTGTAGCAGTGTGATGGCCCTTGAGCACGATTATGATGTTGTAGTATTTCGCTTTCGATATAGCCTTGCGCAGGCGCTCCTCAGAGCTTTTGCTCTCGCCGAAGAGTCGGTCGAACTCGCCGATATGGGGAGTGATGATGCTTTTGGCGGGGAGCATGGAGAGCAGGGCGGGGCGCTTGGCGATGCAGTTGAGCGCGTCGGCGTCGAGGATGAGGGGGGTCCGGGCCGTCTTGAGCATTCGCTCCAGGGCGTCGATGGTCTGCTCGTGGGTCCCGATGCCGGGTCCTGCGGCTATGGCTTGATGGTTGTGGTGGATGGTCATGTCGGTGATGAACCGCTCATCGCGGTCAGGCTCGAACATGGCCTCGGGCACGGCTGTCTGCACGATTCCCAGGCCTGCCGCGGCCGAGTGGACCGTAGCCAGCCCGGCTCCGCTCCTGAGGGCCGCGCGGGCGGCGAGCACCGCCGCTCCCATCATGCCGAGATTGCCTGCGAAGAGGAGCACAGAGCCGTAGTCGCGTTTGCCGGTGAAGGGATGGCGCCGGGTGAGCTTGGGGCGCACATTGCGCGATTCCACCAGGATGTAGTCTGTCGGCATCTCCTTCATCTTGGCCTCGTCAAGGTCAATGTCGAGCAGCTGCCACTCGCCGATCACATCAGCGTTCTCCTCGAAAAAGAATGACAGCTTCGGGCTCTGGAACGAGAGGGTGAGGTTGGCGTGGACCATATCGCGGGTGTTGTGGGTATCGTTTGACTCCACAGCCATTCCCGAGGGCATGTCTATGCTGACCACGTATGCACCGGACTCGTTGATATATCGCGCCAGGGCCACGAAGCCCCCCTTGAGCGGCTCCTTGAGGCCGGCTCCGAAGAGGCCGTCTATCACCACATCATCCTTGCCGAGGGCCGGCGGGGTGAACTCGCGTGTGATTTCATTGAAATCCACGCCGTCGATCATAATGAGGCGTTTGCGTTCCTCCTCGCAATCATGGCTGAGGTGGCCCTTGATATTGAAGAGGAAAATCTCCACCTTCCTGTATCCCTGCTCTATGAGCATGCGGGCCACAGCGAGGGCGTCGCCGCCGTTATTGCCGGGTCCGGCAATGACGACTATGCGCTTGGGGGGGACGAAGCGTGAGATTATCTCGTAGGTCACAGCGTTAGCAGCCCGCTCCATCAGCTCGATGGAGTCGATATGCTGGGCCTCGCATGTGGCCATATCTATTTCATGTATCTGCTGGGAATTGAAAATCTTCATAAATCAGTGCGAAGTTACCTAACTTCGGCCATTTATGCAAATATTTGCGCCCTTTTCGGCGAATTAGCCCACGTTGAGCAAAAAATGTCGCCCGCGGCAGGGTCAGGGTAGGATGCGGCCGTCGGCCATGCTGACGGTGCGGTCGGCCACGGCGGCCATCACGGGGTCATGGGTGACTATGACGAAGGTCTGGCCCCGCGAATCGCGCATGCGCCCTATGGCCTCCATGACCTCGTCGCGGTTGGCCGAATCGAGGCTTCCGGTAGGCTCATCTGCGAAAATTACTTTAGGTTCGTTGATCAGGGCGCGCGCGATGGCTGTGCGCTGCCTCTCGCCCCCCGACATCTCCGCCGGGCGGTGACTGAGGCGCTCGCCAAGCCCCAGGTCGCGCAGCAGCAGGTCCGCGCGCTCCAAAGCCTTGGAGCGCGACATGCCCCCTATCATGGCCGGCAGCGCGACATTCTCGCGGGCTGTGAACTCCGCCAGGAGCTGGTGGGCCTGGAAGATGAAGCCTATGTGGCGGTTGCGGAAATCTGAAAGCTTGCGGTCAGAAAGCCCGGTCACCTCCACGCCGTCATACGTCACGACCCCCGAGTCGGGGAGCGCGAGCGTGCCCGCTATCTGCAGCAGAGTTGTCTTCCCGGCTCCGGAGGGCCCCACAATGGCGACAATCTCCCCCGGGGCGACGCTCATCGACACCGAGTCGAGCACGCGCAGCGCCCCGAAGGACTTCGATACATTGACAATGTCAAGCATAAGGCCGGGAATCAGCGCTGGATCCAGCTGCCCTTGAATCCCGTCTCTTCGAGAGCGGCTATCACCTTGGCGGCTGTCTCGCCGTTTTCAGGTATGCCGTGAGCCTCGAGCACCTTGTCGGCATCTTCGAGGTCCATGCTCCACTGCGCGTCGGGATAGATAGAGCGCATTTTGTCTAATATGGTTGCCGAGCAGTGCTTGCACTGGGCGTCAGTCTTGAATTTCATGTTATTACCGTTTTATTATTTTTGAGAGTTTCTTGGCGGCATCTGATTCTCTTAGGCCGCCTTGATGTTATAACGTCCCGGGCGGCCTCTTTTATTGCATCCTTATGCGCCAGGGGGCCGGCCAGAGGTTATTGGCGCGTGTGCCGAGATTCTTCACCCAGCCTAACGGCAGCCCGGCATATCTGATCAGGACGTATCCCTTAGGGGTGCCGGCGGGGAGGGTGAGGCTCTCGCGGCGCAGGAACCGCAAGGCTGTCTCCTTGTCAGCCTCTACTTCCGGAAAGGCTCCGGGAGCTAGCAGGAGCGAGAGGGCCAGAGCGGGCGAGGGCATCGGGGAGCCTCCCTTGGCCGCTGCCACCTCGACCCCTGCGGATATCACCTTCACCCCCCGTGGCAGATGGCTGAGCAGTTCCGCAGTGTCGGGGCTCATGGCCCGGACGCTATCCCCGGTCTGCTCCCAGACAAGAGAGCCTCCATCGCGCACCCAGCCGCGGCACTCTGAGAAGTCCGTGTCCCGGCGCGCAGTCCCCTTTGCTCCCTTCGCGGTTTTTTTCGGAGCCGAGCCGGAGAGAGGGCCGCGTGATGGGCGCGCGTGCTCGAAAGCCCCGATATGCAGGGTGTCATCTCCCGGATTCTCCGGCTTGCGGAACACCGCCACATACAGCCCCTCGCTGCGTGTCAGGCCCGGTAGGAATCTCCATCCATGCCCGGCCGTGCCGTCGGGAAGCGGAAGGGCCGGATGCAGGCCCCAGGCTTCGGCCTCCTCTGAGGTGACAGGTGAGACGGGTGTCAAGCCGTGGCGTTCAATAAGCCTGCGGGAGATTTGCTCATTCTCGAGGGTATTGAAGGTGCATGTGGAGTAAATCAGAAAGCCCCCGGGGCGCAGAGCCGGGAGAGCCTTCTCGAGAATCTCACCCTGTAGGCGGGCGCATGACTCTACGAGGCCCGGTGTCCACTGCGTGCGGGCCACCTCCTCCTTGCGCATCATCCCCTCGCCGCTGCAGGG
>CAZWVY010000069.1:0-14643 GCA_964637105.1 uncultured Sangeribacter sp.
CTTCTTTTCAGTTGATTGTGTGAATCCCCCGGCTTTGCTGTCCTTAGGATGGAATCTTGTTTGACGGTCCTTGTTTCCTTATACTCGTCTCTGATTCAACGTGACTCCCTCGGGGGAGTCACCGCTGCTTGTCTCGTAGCATCAATTTCATTGTTCTCTTCGCATCACTTCGGCGGGCTGTGCGGCCCGTTTTCGTTTTGCGAGTGCAAAGTTACAACATTTTCCGGCCCTGCGCAAGTTTTTTGACAACAATCTTCGCAGAAAATGGTTCATTCGGCTGTAATTATCTGAATGTATGATGGTTATATTAATGTTAAAATTTGTATTTAAATGTTAATTATTTTAACAGATAGATTTCATTGCTCTTTCTGTATCTCCGCTCCGGAGGAGCGATACAGAGTTATCCCCGGACGTCAGTCCGGGGTATGCACCCTCACACGGAGACCACCACCCCGGAGGGGTGGCACCTCGGACACACGTGCCACCCCTCCGGGGTGAAGAGTAATGGGTCCGTACTTGGCACCCCGGGTTTCACCCGGGGTTAACCTGTTATGCCCCTCCGGGGCGATTGCCGTGCGTGAGTCATACTGCTTCGGAGGGGCCTCACTACGTTATCCCCGGATGTGAGTCCCGGGGCGCGTTCCCTCACCTAAACCCATCGCTCCAGATGGGGGCACCCCGGCACATGTGCCCATCCGCTCCCTCTCGATATGTAGATAATAATTGTATCTATGGGGCGTTTTGGAAGTAGAGGCCTCATTAATATAATAGAAATATTAGTAGAGAGTCAAAATACCTATGGCCCACGACAACAGTTATAAGACCATACTGCGGCGCATCTCCGCTTTCGGGGGTGTGCAGGTCTTCAATGTACTGCTGACGCTGGTGCGCGGCAAGTTCGTGGCCCTCTTCTTGGGGCCCGAGGGGATGGGCATATCATCGCTGCTCACTTCCTCGACCGGCACCGTGCAGCAATTCGCCGGTCTGGGCCTAAATCTGGCTATTGTCCGCGAGACTGCGGCTTGCAAAGATGACCCCGAGCGTCTGCGCCACACGCTGGCCGTGATCCTCCGCCTTATCCTGCTCACCTCCCTCCTCGGCCTGGCGCTCTGCGCTCTGCTGGCCCCCTGGCTCAGCCGCTGGACCTTCGGCGACTCCGGCTATACGACGAGTTTCATCTGGCTCGGCGCTGCGGTGGCCTTCCTCATAGCCGGAGCCGGATACCTGGCCCTGCTGCAAGGGCTCGGCGAAGTCCGGCGCCTGTCTAAGGCGTCGCTTGTCGGAGGTCTTGCCGGGCTGCTCGGAGGAGTCCCGCTATACTGGCTATTCGGCACGGGGGGCATCGTGCCGGCCATGATTATCATGGCTCTGGTGATGTTAGCCTTCTATTATATATCATACCGCAAGAGCACCCCGCAACGGTCAGAAGGAGGCCCCTTCTCTTTCAAGGCCCATCTTCCACTGGCGCGCCGGCTAATCTCGTTAGGCTTCATCTTGATGATCGGCTCTCTAGCCGGCACTCTGATAGGCTACCTCATCAACATATTCGTGCGCTCATACGGGTCGGTCGACGATGTGGGCCTGTTCCAGGCGGCCAACTCCCTGACTAACCAGTATGTGGGCATCATCTTCAGCGCGCTTGCCCTGGACTATTTCCCCAGGCTATCAGCCATAGCCGATGACAACTGCGCGGTCCGCGAGGTGGTCAACCGCCAGACGGAAATAGTGGTACTGATCGTCACCCCCTTGATTATCGCCCTCATAGCCACCACTCCTCTGATCATACGGATACTTCTGACCTCGGAGTTCCTCTCTATCATACCCCTCATGCGCTGGATGGGCTTCGGGATGCTGGTGCAGGCAATAGCCTTCCCGCTGGGCTACATTTACCTGGCCAAGGCTGACCGCAAGGCATACGTGGCTATGGAGGTGGTATGGACCAATGTGGTGTGGATTTCGTGCAGCATCCTCTTCTATTATCTGTACTCCCTCATCGGGCTGGGCGTGAGCCTGGCTGTGCGCGGCCTTATCGACAACACGGTCAACTATCTCGTATGCCGTCGCCGCTACCGGTTCACCTACACGCGCCGCGTGTGGGGCATCATCCTCTTCTGCACGCTTGTCTGCGCCTTAGCCTTCGCCGCCTCCCTCTCAGAGGCGGACTGGACTATGTGGGGCCTGTTAGGAGTATCCGTGCTCTTCACAGCCTATAATCTGCGCCACGGCCTCAGACATTCATGAGCGGCCGATGATCTTGCGCAGGCGCAGGAAGAGCGTCGGACGCACCACCCACCGCTGCAGGCAGTAAGCCAGCACAGCATACCCGGCGACACACCACCACAGATTGACATACTCGTAATGCACCTGCGACAGGGATGCGCCGTTGGTGTTCATGCGCACGAAACCCTGGACGCCCCACGTGGCGGGGACGCAGTCGCTGAGCGCCTTCCACAGGCCCGACATCCCGTACCGGGGCCAGGTCAGGCCCGAGAGGAAGAGGAAAATCACCGAGGTGACGACCCACAGCACAAATATGCTCTCCCGCTCCCATACGATGCTCTGCACGGCCATACCCATGAGGATGGAGGCCAGCACCATCGGCATGATGAAAGTGAGAATCTGCCATGTGGACCCGGCCATCGGGAAGGCGAATATCAAGGCCACATAATGCACGAGGAATATCATCGGCAGGGCGATAAGGGTGAAATAGCACAGGGCCTGCCCGAGCATGGTCATCAGCACCGAGGGGGCCTCGTTGTCGGCATTGTAGCCAATCAAGAGGGGATTCTCCCTCTTCGCTCCTCCGGCCATTCCCACTGCCAGCACCAGACACTGCTGGAGGATGAGAATCACGATGCCGGGCATGATGAAGGAGTCGAACCCGCTCTCGATATTGCCCATGGTGACGTTGACCGTCCCCATCGGGTCTCCGACGGCGATAGTCTCCGCCAGGGGGAGCACCCGGTCGATGTCTTCGGTCTGTATCTGTGCGCTCATGGCCTGGCCGACGTTGGTGGCCGCCACAAGCATGGCGCGGTAGCGAAGCAGGAGGCTCATGTCGGAATAGATGACAGCGTTGCCGACCTCATTGTTGCCGACATGGCGCTCGAACCCCTCGGGAATCTCAAGGATGCCGTAGACATCATGGTCGTTCATGGCCTTGCGGGCTTCGGCCAAGTCGGGGGCGTAGCCTATTATGCGTACCTCCTGCGAAGCGTCGAGATTGCGGGCCAGCTCACGGCTCAGAGGTGTGCGGTCATGGTCGACGGCTACGAGCTTCACCTCACGCACAAGCTCGGGATTGTATATGAGCGAGTATATCACGGGATAGGCCGACGGCAGGAGGGCCAGAAAGATTATGATGCCCGCATCGTGGAGCACGAGCTTGAACTCACGGCAGTAGACCTCGAAGAGCATCCGTATGTAATCGCGTATTTTCTTCAGCATAATCACAGGGTCTTAAGGCACATAGACGGGATGGAGGAATTTCTTCCTCAGCCGCCACAAGAGCGTGGCGGGAAGCATCATAAACACTATGTAGGCGGCGAACCACCAGCGTGAATAATAGACATCGATGCCGTTGAGCGCCTGGTCAATGTATATCAGGAAGTTGAAGCGCACCGGCGTCAGCCAGCTCATTATCCCCACTGCCGGATACATGCTCTCCACGGGGAAAGAGAAGGCTGCCAGAGAGAAAGTGAGGATGCCCATCAGGGCTGCGAGCGAGAGGGAGAGGCGCAGGTTGGGCAGGGCGCAGAAGAAGAGGAGTCCCAAGCCCTGGGCGGCGAGCACAAACATCACTTCCGACAGGGTCAGCCACAGCCAGGAGCCGTGCATGGGGAAGTACATCCACCTGAAGAGCCACGACTCCATGAAAATGGCGATGATGATCCACATGATGGTCTGCGGCAGGAGCTTGGCGAACACCGCCTTGTAGACATTCCCGCCGGCCATGCGCATGAGCTCGACTGAATCGCCGTACTTAATCTCCTGGCCGAGGCTGAAGCAGGTGACAAGCAGTATCATCAGCTGCAGGACCGCCGGGATGAAGGAGACGCTCAGGTAGTAGCTGTAGTTGAGCCAGGGGTTGCCGATGCCGCGCACCTGCACGCTGACGGGCTGGAGCAGCGGAGTGACCTGGTCAGCGGTGGCTCCGGCTGTCTCGAGCACGTTGAGCATGATGCCGGCCTTGGAATAGAGGGCCGTTGACTTGAACGACTTGAAGAGCAGCGCGGCCGGCACGTAGAATGTGGCGTTGGTGTAGTAGGTCACGCTCGGCGAGCGTCCGGCAAGCAGGTCGGCCTCGAAATTTTCGGGTATCAGGAAGAAGCCGTAGATGCGTCCTTCCTGCATGGCGTGGCGCGCCTCGGTGAAACTGTTGTCAGCCTCCACGAAGTCAATGAGCTGCATTCCCGCCAAGGTCTGCGTCATCTGGCGCGACAGGGCAGAGCGGTCCTTATCGACAATGGCGGCCGGAGCCTTCTCGGGGAGGCCGGACTCCATCTCCGAAGTAAGGAAAAGCATGCAGAACAGGGGGAGCATCAGCATGCCGATCCAATATATGGGTCGGCGCACCAGCTGCAGCACACTGCGCAGGAAGATCGCCCTGAATCCGGTCTGCTTCATTTCTTATCCTTGTTAGCCTCTTTGGAGGAGGCACTCTTCTCCACCTTCTCGTAGATTACCGACATTCCGGGGCGGAAGCCGTCGATGGGCTTGGCGGGGCGCATCTTGATCTGGAATGTACGCGCATCAAAGTCGCCCGTCGACTTTGTGGCCTGCCAGTTGGCGTATGAGCCGAGGTCGCGCACATAGAACACCTTCATGGTCTCATGCACATCGAGAGCCGGGATATACACTTTCACCTCAGAGCCGAGGCGGAGGTCCTTGAGGAGGGTCTCACGCACATTGAACACGGCCCAATGGTCATCCTTCTGCAGGGTCATGATGGGGGCGCCGGTGGCCACGAGCTCCGACACGTTGGGATATACCACAGTCACCTCGCCGTCGCAGGGAGCCAGCAAATACTGGTCTTCGAGCAGGGCGCCGACTTCGCTGACGCTCCCCTTGGCCACATCGACCATAGCGCGGGCGGCCTCCTTGTCTTCCGACTGAGCTCCGGCCACAGCCAGGTCATACTGGCTTTTGGCCGCGGCCTCACCGGCCACGGCGGCATCGTAGGCCGCCTTGGCCTCATCGCGTTTCTGCTCGCTCACCACACCTTTGGCGAAAAGGTTCTGCATGCGCTCGTAGGTCTTGCGCGTGATTCCCGTCGCTGCCTTGGCCTGTGTCCACAGGTCGCGGGCGGCCGCGATAATCTGGGTGCGCGTGCCGGAGTCTACCTTGCGGTTGGTGGCCGATGCGGCCTCCTGCATAGCCTTGGCCTGGTCCATGCGCGCCTCGGCCAGTGTGGAATGGATATGCACGAGCGTATCCCCCTCCTTGACTTTCTGCCCCTCCTCAACATAGAGCTTCATGACGCGGCCCGGGAGCTTGCCCGAGATGCGTATTTCAGTTGCGTCGCCCTGGCCCTGCACGGTGTCAGGGCCCTGCTTGATGAAGAGGAAGCCAATAATGGCGAGGCCGCAGAGAATAAGAAAAATCACCACTATGGCGAGTATAAGGGAGCGGTCCTTGGCCGTCACCTCGACGGGCCGGGGTGTCTGAAGATTATTATCAGGTGTTGACATAGTGCTGTTATCTTGTTGTAAGGTTTTACGGTAAAAGGATTTATTGCGGTTCGGAGCCGAGAGTGCCGAGCACTTTCGCCAGATACGTCTCGCAGAGGCGTATCCCGATTTCGGCGTCGATATGTTCGGAATTGGCTTTCAGCCAGGCAGTCTGGGCCGCGATCACGTCATCCGTGGTCAGCACGCCCTCCTGAAATCCAATGCGGGCATTGTCCAGGTTAGCCTGGGCGCTCTTCTCGTTGCTGAGGGTCATCTCGTAGGTCTTGAAGGCCTCCTGATAGGAGAAGCGCGCCTGGTTGGCCTGGAGCGTCACCTTCTCCTCCAAGTCTTCGAGCAGCAGCCGCTGGGCGGCGGTATTGGAACGGGCAGCGCGGAGCTGGTTGTAATTGCCGCCCCAGTGCCAGATGGGGATGGTCAGTGTGGCTCCCACGCTGAAGCCCCCTCCGAACTTCTTTTCAAACCCGTGGTTGACATTGGGGTTGGAGAAGGCATAAGCGCCTACGAGGGCCACTTTCGGTAGCAGCTGGCCCAAAGCCAGGTCTTCCTTATGCTGCATCATGCTCACGGTGTTGCGCACGCTCGCCAGGTCCGGCCGACGCTCGAAGACACTCTGCATGTCGAGCGTGATGTCAGGGGCAGTCGTGGAGAGATTGCGGCTCAGGCCCCGGTCGGAGAGTTCCATGCGGGTGTCCACAGGGAGGCCGCACACCTGCGCGAGAGCCATGTGGGCGAGAGTCAGGCCGTTGTCGACCTTTGTGCGGGCGATGCAGGCCTCATTGTAGGCCACCTCGACCTGCAGCTTGTCGCTGCGCGTCGCCACACCCTCCTGGAGCATAGCGTCGACATTGTCGCGGAAATTGCCCATCAGGTCCACGAAACTCTCGGCCAGCTTCTGCTTTTCCTTAAGCGAGACCACCATCCAATATGCCTGGTCAACGTTGTATATCACCTCCTGCACCACAGCCGAGCGGGCGTTGCGGCTGAGTGCCTCTGCATCGTCTGCCAGCTTGTTGAGGGCCCGTATCTGGCCACCCATGAAGATAGGCTGCGTGAGGGTGATGGCTCCTGCGAAGACATTGTGAGTGTCAAACTCCATGGCCTCCTTCGGAATCACAGCCACTTCGAGGGGAATGGGAGTGCCTGTTGCCGGATCGACCACCGGCTTGAGGTCAGGGCCTATCAGCAGATTATAGTCATAGCTCTGCGTGAGGGGATTGAAAGTCATTGTGGGGAGTTTGGCATCGGCTCCGAGCAGCTCGATTTTATGCTGGTTGTAGGTATACCCTCCGGCGAAATCGATGCCGGGCAGATAGGCTGCGCGCGCAGCCTGGCGCGAATACCCCGCGCCCCGGATATTCTCCTCGGCCACCTGTATGGTCTTATTGTTGCGAAGCGCCATATTGCGGCACGAGTCAAGGCTCACCTCAGCCTGCGCTGCCGCAGGGAGGAGCATCAAGGCCGCCGCAATGATAAATCCGGGCTTTCCGTTTGTCTTAGTCATCTATAGAAACAGTGTGCGTTTATAGGAATCGGACAGAAGTCCCACATTCGGGCAGGACTTCCGCTGTATATTCTACAACCGACCGCGCCCGTTTGTTTAGACCCATCGGCAATAATCCCCCGCCGCACTCAGTTAATAAGACATGCACACCAACCCATGCGTGACCTTCGTCATGCCGGCATACAACGCCGCCCCCTATATAGACAGGGCTATAGGCTCTGTCCTCGCGCAGACACGCGGGGACTGGCGGCTCATCATCGTCAACGACGGCTCCACTGATGCTACCGCCGACATCGCCCGCGGCTATGCCCGCTCGGATGCCCGGATTAGCGTCTTTGACATGCCCCTCCCTTCGGGTTGCGCATACCAGCCCCGCCGCCGGGCCATAGAAATGGCGGGAACGGAACTGGTGGCCCCCCTGGACGCTGACGACTGGGTGGCTCCCGACTATCTGGAGAGGCTCCTCGCTCGCCTGGCAGACTCACAGGCCGAGGCCGTCTTTCCGACAATGTACAGTGTGAAGGCCGGAGAAAAACCTGGGGAAAAACCCGGAGAGCCGGAGCGCTTTCTTCCCTGCGCCGGATTCCCCCTGTATGCCGAGGCCCTGCCGGGACGCGACTGCGTGGCGTTCACACTTGACGGGTGGCGCATGGGTTTCAACGGCGGCCTCATCCCCCGGAGGGCGCTGCTGCGGGCGCAGCGTGCTTTGGGCGAAAGCGCCGGCGATGTATACAGCGATGAACTTCTGACGCGCCATCTGATGCTCGAACTCGGCCGCGTGGCGGTCTCGGAGGCGAAATATTACTACTTTATCCATCCGGCCTCAATCACCCACCGCCCCACGGCACGGACCCTGGAATACCTCAACAACAACATCGCGCTCCTGGGCTTCTGCCGCAACACCTTCGGAGCCAACTCACAGGAATACCTCCTGGCGCAGCGTCAGAACTTCCACGGCATCTTCGAAGCGTTGCGCCGCATCAACAGCCCCGAGATGCCCCGCGCCGAGAAACGCAAGGGCCTCGAGATGTCCCGCCGCGCCCTGCGCGCAGCCGACCTGCATGCGCTGCGCGGCAAAGTCAGCCCCCGCTACCACCTGCTCCTGCGCCTCGCCGGCCTGCGCGCCCGCCACATCCTGCGCCTGCTCGACCCCCTGCTCAAATAATCAATTTAATATCAGGCCTTAAACATTTTTTCTATATCAGCCACTACTCGGAGCATGTCCGCAAATGAGGGAACAGTGTCCTCGTATATCATATTCATAACCATAGTATCGTAGTCGTTTTTCCATTCCTCCATGACATCTTCAGGTGGAGTAAGGATAATCCTCTTTCGGATGTCCGGTGTATAGTCGACATTACGTATTGAAGTGAAGATTTCCCGATGATGGCGAATGGTTTCCCACAGCTCATCATCATGAACAGCTTTGTCGGCAATTCCGGCCTCATACATCCTGCACAGGTCATATAAATGTCTGGATTTGCGATTGGCATTACGGCAGCCATTGGTTGTGAATAACTCATGAAGCAGAAAAGCCTTTTCGAGGAATGTCTTTTCGGCAACGGCCGTAACAATCCGGATTTCATGGTCTTTTGAAGTAAGGTGTGGATATGCTCCTGTTACAAAAGAATCCACCTTTGCTTTTGCCGTAGGCTCAAACAGAGAACGGGCTCCTGCCTCCAACAACACCTCATCGCGGAGATATGGATTAAATCCAGCGGGCAAGACCGATTTATAGATTATATGAATCTGACGAGGCTCAGGATAAGTCGCATCGCCTTCTCCATCCGGAGCTGCCTTAACCGTAACAAATTCACTTAACCCTGCTCGATCTATCGCCAATGCAAGGCCAGTGGCAAGAGTATCCCTGACGAATACCGATGATGCCTTACGTAATTTCTTTAATTCTTTTTTGGTAACGTCCCCCTCTATTCCGAACATACTGCGATCTATGGCAATGTCAATATCTTCGGAGAAGCGACGGATGACACCCCATACTTTACTGAGTGATGTGCCACCCTTGAACACCATTCTGTCAGCGTACGGCAGTGAGAAAAGAATATTGAGTATTTCAGTTACCCAAAAATCTTTCTCAATAGCAGCTACCGGAAGTTTCATCTTTGCCGCTGTCTGCTCAAATACGGTTCTTCTTTGAGCCACAGTAAGTGTAAGGAATTTATTCATATGTATTGAGTATAATTTTACGTATCCATGCCGGTATCAGCGCAAAATCTTTTTTTATAGTTTCCAATGGTATGGTTTTAATCAGATTGCGGACATAGGCCAATTGACTATCAGTGATATTGCTTTCTCCGATTTCACGCAGAGCAAAAGTGATAAGCATGGCTATTTCATTTTGGAAAGCCAAATTTTTTTTAGCCGTATGCTTGAACTGTATTCCCCTGTTTCCCTCCAACTTCACCTTACGTGATGAGCCGTCTGTCAGATACACTACATTCATCGGCAACTGGGTTGACAGCCCAAGCTTATTAAGCGCAGACGACCCGGTAGGAACAATCTTAGCCTTGTCACGTCTTGCAATAGCTGCGGCAATCTCCTCAATAGTCGGATACAATATTCCTAACCCTAAAACTCTATCAATCTTTGGATAACAATAGATACCACGTGCCACTCTTATCAATCTCCCTGTTGCAGCCAATCGCTCAAAGGCTTTTTGCACTGCCTTAGAATCTCCATATCCTGCATAATCAAGAGGTGACACCATCACACCCCTACCGCGTTTTGATATATTCGTAATTATTCTATCTTCAATAGATTGCATTTTAAATATGAAGTAATTATGTCGCAAATTTACAACATTTTTGCGACAAAGCAAAATTATAAAATCAGAAAATTCCTTTTCACAACATTTTGTGCTTTGAAAGAAAAGATATAACTTTGCAAGTCTTGATAACGCTTCTTTATACCCCCGATCCTAAACACCTATGGCATGAAAACCACACTTCCGATTCTGGCTATCCTTTTATTAACTGCCGGATGCAGCAGCAATGGCAAGAAAGAGGCCCCTCACGACGCCGACAGCGCTCCCGTACCCTGGGAGCATTACACCTGCGAATGGTTTGAATTCGATTATCCCGGATACCTGCAGGTCGACAAAGAGCGCAATGAGATTTCAGACACCATACCCGGATTGAAGGATGGCGGCGATGTCCGGGTGCACAGTGACTACCTGCCATACAGTTTCAAATTCACCAAGTCATGCATGATGGATGTCTTTGATGACCCTGAGGACTGGCGCGACTTTTCCATAGAGACCAAGCTGGGCGGCCTGTCGGAGGATTCCGGAAACTATGTCGGGATTTACGGTCAGAAGGATTCCATCGACTTCAAGGGCCATCGCGCCGCGTCGGTCACATTCGCAGTGCTGGAAGATGGCGATACTATTATACATCACCAGCTCGTGGTCATGAGCAAGCCCACGAAAGACCTGTATTATCTCAACCTCATGGCCCCCAAAGATTTCTTTGACACCCACGATGCCATAATCGACTCCGTCTTCAACTCCATCACCCTCAAGTAGCCGGCCTAATCTCCGCGCGACACCGGTTCACTTTTACCATCACGTCCCAATTTTACCACCTGTTTGGTGGTAAAATTGGGACGGTATCAGGTTTTATTTACTTTGGGGCTTGGGGTCAGAAGTCGAGCTGGATCATGCACTGGAGGCGGTTGTCGTGGGCTTGGGCGCCGTTGTAGTTGACTCGGCGGCCGTAGATGTACTCCACGCCCGTCTGGAGCACCGGAGTGATGTTCCAGAAGACGTTGGCCACGGCATACTGGCCGTAACGGTACTGGTCCGCCCAGGAGGTGCCTCCGTCGTCAGCGCCGCTGTAGCGTCCGGCATAGGTGCGTATCTGCGAGTAGGTCATCGAGCAGTAGACCGACGGGCTGAAGTCATACTGAAGGCCTGCGTATGCCCCCCAGGCTTTGACGGCCTCCATGCGCCCGGGACGGCCCCCGACCGGAGTGAGGTCAAGGCCCAGGCCCCCTAAGTCCTGCATCTTCGATGCTATGCCATGTCCGTACACTCCCTGCCAGTAAGCCGTCAGGTTGGGCGCAACCGAGGATTTGCCCGACAGCTGTATGCCCCAGCCGACCTTGTCCACATTGTGACCCGCGACCCCGTCGCGGTACATGAGATTGCGCAACACGGCCGACACGCGCACCCAGGAGTCGCCGCCATTCCAGGAATACTTGCCCCATACAGGTATGTCCGGCACCCTTTGGCTGACGCTGGCCGCCCCGTTTCCCGGTGTGACGCTGTAGGCCGGGCTCTCGATGCCGCCGCCCGCTTCCCACAGACCCCTCTTGCCGAAGCGCCGGCTGTATCCTGCCACGACAGTCGTGACCGCCGTGAAAGCATTGGGCCCCTCGAAGTCAATAGTCGGGACACCTGCCCCCGGGTCTGAAAAGAGGGAATAATCATAACCCGCCTCAAATCCGCGGTATTTGAGGTAAGCGAACTGCAGCGTGGGGACGTAATTGGAAAGGAAGTTGGCCCCTATGAACACGCCCACCTCGTTGACATCACCCGGCAGCGCCACGAAATTGAAGTAAATCTGCGACTGCATCGCGCTGAGGTTGAACGCCGCGCCATTGCCCGGAGCGGTGTTCATGGGAATGGCTGCCACGATGAACTCGTTGGCGTTGTCAATCGGGGATCCGAAATCCATCCCGGCAGTGATCTTGGCATAACCGCCGATGGTGAGATGGAATTTATCATCGCTGCTCCGGATAGCCATGTGACGCTTGCCGGACACATGAAACTCCGGTGGAGCATTATGGCGCAGAGCCTCGTTGGCCAGTGAATCCTTGGGCGCGAGATAAGAGTGGCCCGAGCCGTGAGCGTGGTGGATGGGATGCGTGAGGCCCTGCGCCCGGGCGATGCCCGCGCACAGCACTCCTGAAAGGAGCACAAGACAAATTCTTTTCATGAAATCGAAACGGGGTATGCGTGATATAGTCTGAATAGAGGAGAAAGCGCGAAAGAGGCCGGGAAGGTGTCAATACTGCTCCTTCTCGTTGGGGAAATCCGACGATTTTACATCGTCTATGTAATGGCGCACGGCATCGGTCATGATGTCGCCTAAATTGGCATACTTGCGCAGGAAGCGGGGTGAGAATCCCTCGTTGAGGCCCAGCATGTCATGCATCACGAGCACCTGGCCGTCCACACCCCCTCCGGCCCCGATGCCGATGATGGGAATGGTCAGCTCAGCGGCCACTTTCTCAGCCAAGTCCGCCGGGACTTTCTCAATCACGATGGCGAAGCATCCCAACTCCTCGAGAAGCCGCGCATCCTCTATGAGCTTCTGCGCCTCCGCCTCCTCGCGGGCTCGGACGTTATATGTGCCGAACTTGTTTATGCTCTGCGGGGTCAGCCCTAAATGGCCCATCACCGGGATGCCGGCCGAAAGGATTCTCTGTACGCTCTCGGCTATTTCCGAGCCCCCCTCCAGTTTCACAGCCTCGGCATGGCTCTCCTTCATGATGCGCACGGCCGAGGCGAGGGCCTCCTTGGAATTGCCCTGGTATGTGCCGAAGGGGAGGTCAACGACCACGAGGGCGCGGCGCGTCCCCTTCATGACCGATTTGGCATGATAGATCATCTGGTCGAGGGTGATGGGGAGCGTCGTCTGGTTGCCCGCCATTACATTAGACGCGCTGTCACCGACCAATATGACATCCATCCCGGCCTTGTCGATGATTTTGGCCGAGGAATAGTCATAGGCGGTGAGCATTGATATCTTTTCGCCGCGCTGTTTCATCTCCATCAGGCGGCGTGTGGTGACTTTTCGTGTGTTGTCGGTTGTGTTAGTTGACATAGTTTCATGGGTCTTGGACCCAGTCTCATAAAATTTTTAAGTCTCCGGGATCTTAGTTGAGCGCCCAGACGATGTTGTCATCTGAATTGCCCTTGGGTGCCACATTGAGCGTGACCACAAAGCGGCCCCCGCCGTCAGTAAGCTGCTCCTCGAGAGTGATGTCGACCAGGCTCTCGCCGTGGGCGCACACTGCATTGAAGAGAGCGCCATCCTCTCCGGAAGCATTGGCATCGCGGCCCATGCGCAGCCCCATGTCGTAAAGCTCCTGCAGCAGGCATCCGCAGAACCGGGCCTGCGAATTGTTGACGCAGTCACGCGAGCCTTCGTCATAAGGGAAGAGGAAGAAGTACGCGTAGTTGGTGAGGCTGTCAGACTCGAAGCATGCCACGGCCATCACATCGGGTGTCATGTCGGAGTAGCTGAGTTCAAAGCCGTTCTCGGCATCCAGCCAAAGATTGCCCTCCTCCATGTCGGGACGCAGGTCGATGCTCGCTTCCACCTGACGGCTCATCTCGGCCGGATTCAGCTCGGGCGACACAACGCCGTAGACCTTGCTGATGAGGTCTGCCGCCGTGACGGCCACCGGGGCTGCCGGAGCCGAAGGCTCAGCGGCGGAGGCTGTGGCACCCCCCTGGGCGAGGATGAAAATTGCGATTGCAGTCAGTATGGAAGTGATGGTCTTCATAAGTCGGAGTTTTACGGTTGGTCAATCTTTCGTGATTGATACCGCTATAACCGACCCGCCTGCAAGGTTGTTTAATATGGCCGGATTAACAGCCGATATTTCACAATTTTGCAATATTTAGCAATTTTTTTACTTCCCAGGCCCCGGAGGTGCGATATGCCTGCTTGGGCGCGATATATCGCGCCCCTACTTTGATACCTGCACCACTTGGGTGGGGGGAAGGGTGGCGTTGCGCTCATCGCAGGCCTTGACCACCCTGTCGGCCAGCTCGCCGAAGGCCTCAGACTCCGGGGTCTGCTCCATAGCTGCTCCGGTCAGAGCCTCGGCGGCGAGGGCCAGCGAGGTAGGCTTCCCGGCATCTGCGGCAGTGCAGATGTCAGCTACCAGAGGTATCTGCGCGAGCAGGGGCACATGCAGCTCCTCGGCCAGGCGCGCCGCGCCGCCGTTTCCGAAGATATAGTATCTCTCCTCAGGATGGGGGGCCGGAGTGAACCATGCCATGTTCTCGACTATGCCGAGCACGGGCACGTTGACTTTGTCGCCCCGGAACATGGCTATTCCCTTGCGTGCATCGGCCAGGGCCACATCCTGGGGGGTGCTCACCACGACCACTCCGGTAATGGCCAGAGTCTGCACGAGGGTCAGATGGATGTCGCTCGTGCCCGGAGGCATGTCTATCAGGAAGTAGTCCAGGTCGCCCCACCAAGCGTCGGAGATGAGCTGCCGCAGGGCATTGCTGGCCATGCTGCCGCGCCAGAGCACCGCCTCCTCCTTATTGACCACGAAACCGATGGAGAGCATCTTGACCCCGTACTTCTCGACCGGCTCGATCCAGTCGCGCCCCTCCTGGTTGACCATATAGAGCTGCTCATCCTCCACGCCGAACATCTTGGGCATCGAGGGGCCGAAGATGTCGGCATC
>CAZWVY010000070.1:0-14441 GCA_964637105.1 uncultured Sangeribacter sp.
GTTGGGGTCGAGCCTGACTGATTTATATGACAGGGGGAGTCAACGGCGGCGGACGGGGCGCGGCGGGGGCATGGCGGCTGAGATGTGCAGGCCGATGGCGCGCGTCATAACCAGGTCGTCATGGGCGCCCTGGATGGCGCCGTAGCTGCCGTTGGGCCTGCGCTCGTAGCGCAGCATCTCGTCCAGGCACTCTTCGTCGCGCTCTATGTACAGTCCTTCGCGCACGCTCCTTACCAGGCCCGAGATGATCATCGGCTTGGTGGCGGTGTTGGTGTGGAAGCCATATTTCGCCGGGGCCCCCTGCCGTATGTCCTCTTCGGATGGGGGCCGCTCGTAGAGGTTGGTGTACGCGTCTCTGATCTGCGACAGGATGTAGCCAGACTGGTCCCCCTCGAGCATGCGCCCGTATTCACGCGTCTCGAGGGTGTTGCTTTCGATGACCAGCAGGGCATCGTCATACCATCTGGCTATCCGGGCGGCGCGCCACGCCACGAGGTCTATGTCGCAATGGCCGCGCCATTGGGCGACGACCACCGGGCGCCCTCCTTCGCCGACGAGCAGGCGGTCAAAGACGACAATCACTGACCAGTCGGCCTTGAGCGAGCGGCCGCCGATATCGACTACGGTCAGGTAACGGTGGAGCATCCGCTCGCCCGCCACGACATCGGGGCGCTCCCATATCCACAGTTCGCCGTGAGGGTCGGGACGGAAGGAGAGGCCGCGCAGGCAGTCGCGGCCCTCTGAGGCTATCCCCTCCAGGATGCCCTTCTCGGCCGGGGGGCGGCATCCGGCGCGCAGGGCCTCGACACGGTAACGGTCGAACACCCTCATGCCCGAATGGGCGAAGGCCTCCACATCATCCGAGGGATATTCGGCGGCCATCTGCGCATGGTCGGAATATTTCGCGCGCTCGGAGATATACCAGTTGAGCCCCTCAAGCGTGGCCCCGCTCTCCCACAGGCGCCACAGGTATCTGCCGCTGACGCTGCGCGGCGTCTCGGCCTCGCTCTCCCTCCCCTCAAGCAGGCGCGCGGCGAATCCGGCGGCATCCCGCAGAGGCAGAGTGTACCCCTCTACGTCATGCCAGCCGATAAACATGGCCTCAAACTGCGACTCACCCTTGCGGGCCGCCTCATACTCACGGTGGAAGAAGTTGCCCGTGCCGTTGGCGGTGCTCTCATACACTATCATGGTCATGGGGCGCAGCAGGACTCCGGCGCACGCGGCGCGCACGATGTCCTCGGGCTGCTTGCCGTCGGTGGCGCGCCAGATGCCCACTTCGGAGAGGTGCACGAGGTTGTAGTCGCCCCCTCGGCAGGAGTCGGGGCGCTCGGCGGTGCCCACCTTCACCTTGCAGTTGCGCGCCGGCACGCGGGCTATGCTCCCTGACTTTCCTACCCGCTCCATCTTGCGCGTGCCGCGCGGCGGAGACGCCTCGCCCGGCATGGACAGCAGTCGCGCCGGATAGGCCTTCATCATGCGGTCAAACATATCTTTGATTTCATCCGAGCCGGTGCCCTGATGGGCTATGATGAGGGAGTTGAGGCCGCGGCAATGCACGAGCTGCAGCCAGGCCATGTAGAGCTGCGAGCAGGTGCTCCCGCCCCACTGCCGGGCCTTGAGCAGGATGAGGCGCACGGGCTTTCCGGCCAGTCGCGCCTCCTCGAGCCGCTCCACGAAACGGCGCTGGGGCCGGTTGAGCACGAAATTGACATCCTCGCCGCCCCCTTTGCGCTTGACCTTGACAAACGAAGCGGCCCAGAACGCGAAGTCATGCTTCATGCGCAGGGCCGTAAAGAGACGCGCGAAGGCCTTGCGGCCTCCACGCGTCATTCCGGGTCCGAGGGCTCTCTCCACGCTCCCCGCCCGCCGCAGCCGCTGCACGAGCGGCTCACTGTCCATCGGCAGCGGTATCCACTGCCGGGGCATCACCCAGTCGGGCAGTTCGAGCAGCACGCGCTCGCCCGTGGAGCCCTCGCCGGTCAGGGGATTGAACGTGCGGGAGCGCAGGGCGTTGCGCCGCGCGTTCTCGGCCAGGATGTCCTGCGCCGTGAGGGGCAGGGGCTCAGACACGCAGCGCGCACCTCCCGGCGCGTGCCGCGCGGCGCGCCATGCGGCGCCGGCGCAGCAGATTGTAGACGGTCACCTTCACCGAAGAGGGCTCCATATAAAACTCGGGCGCGGGGGAATTGACCGCCTCCACCACCGCATCGGCCAGGCACATGTCCGGATGCTGGCCGAGCAGGCATTCCACGCGGCTGTTGATTTCAGCATAGAGGCGGTGGCGCGAATCGGTGACTCCCTTGAGGCTCATATTGCCACGGCGCATCGCCGAGATTACGCGTATCGCGCGCAGTTCGCTCACATAGAAACGGGGGGCCGGCTGACGGGCCAGATCCTCAAAGATCGAATTGATGGACGAATCAGCCGGGGCCGAGGCCATCATCCGGTCGAACAGGCTGAGAAGTGCCGCATCCCGGTCTGCTCCATACTCTGCATTGGTTCTCTGTCTTGACATATTGTTTTGGGCGTTGATGTTTTTCGATTGCAAAGTTAATGAATATATTTAGAAATGCAAATGCTATTTCTTGATAAAACATTTGTAAAAATATAGCACTGCTAAATTATGCCCGCTGACTAATTTTGCGGCATGAAATTCCTAAAGCGATTATTTATGAAAGAAAGAGAAGAACTCGAAGAGAGCAACGAACAGATCGAGAAGCTCGAAAATCTCGAGCAGCCTGAAAAGTCCGACCAGTCTGACCAGTCCGACAAGTCTGACCAGTCCGACCAGTCTGATCAGTCTGACCAGTCCGACCAGTCCGACCAGTCCGACAGCCCGGCCACCGGGCTGCCTGACCTGACCGACCCGGAGACAGTGGCAGCTATCCGGGAGGCCCTGAAGATAGACGAGGAGCTGGCCCTGGCCCGCGAGGAGGGGGCGCGCGCGGCCAGGGAGGCCCTGGCCGAAGGATTCCGGCGCCAGACCGACGGCCTCCCCCTCCACGGAGGGGCGGCCGCGCCCCCGGCGCGCAGCCGCTCCATCTTCGACCTCGCCTCTGAAGCGCGACAGTAGCGACTTAAGGTCTTTAAGGCGCGGTAAAGTCTTTAAGGCGTTGTAAGGTCTTTAAGGTCATTAAGGACTTTAAGGTCAAGCGCAGCCCTAAACGCAATAATTCCCTTAGCTCCAATCGCTCCGATTGCTCCGATTGCTCCAATCGCTCCAATTACTCCGATAATTCCGATTACTCCGATAATTCCGATTACTCCAATAATTCCAATAAAAACAATTAAATTATGTCAAACAATCTCACAGTCAGCAACACCGCAGAGGCCACCGGGGGCATCGCCCCGGGCCATTTCATCGACACCGACATCGATGAGGAACTCTTCCGCTTCAACAGCGACGACACGCCGCTGATGAACCTCATGCTCCGCGCCAAGCGCGTCAAGGTCAATTCTCCCGAGGTGGAGCACTACATGATCGACGAGCCCCGCAGCAGCGTCTCCACTTCAGCCTCCCTCAAGGGGGGCGCGATGCAGGCCACCCTCCCCCTCGATTCCAAGGACCAGAACCTCCCCCGCGAGTTCGGCACGCTCCTCGTGCCCGAGGTCGACGGCTACGCCCCCGACGGTGTCACCCGCACCCCGGGACGCCCGCTGATGCTCTTCGTCACCGGCCAGGACCCCACGACCAACAATCCCATCGTCCGCGCCGTGAACGGCACGAAATCCTCGCCCGATGACGAGTACACCCTTATACCCGCTATCCCTGCCGGAGCGACAGTAGTGCTCCTGGCCAACTCCCTCTACGAGACCCAGAAGGAGGTCGACCCCGACCTCATAGTGCCCCAGCCCACGCGGATCTATCTCCAGAAGCGCGGCATGAACCAGGTGGTCAGCGACTATTTCGAGAGCCAGAAGAAGCGCATACCCTTCTCGAAGGCCATCATCGCCGAGCAGGCCATCGCCAATTTCAAGGTGCGCGGCAACCGCACCCTCTGGGCCGGCAGGGCCGGCAAGTTCAAGCTCTCGGTGCCCCGCATGGGCATGCAGTATGTCTACACCACCGAGGGCATCCGCTGGCAGTTCAAGCGCGAGATGCAGCACCAGGGGGCCTGGACGGTCGAGAAGATCATCGCGCTGGCCAAGATGTTCTTCACCGGCGAGGATGTGCCCAAGACGGCCCTCCTGCTCGCGGGCAAGAACCTCCTCGAGCAGATACAGTGCGTCGACTTCTCGCGCCACCCCGAGATCCAGATCACTACCAAGACCAACTCCGTAGGATGGACGGTGACCAATTTCCACACCGTCTTCGGCGACATCGAGATCAAGCGCGAGCCTACGCTCGACCGCCTCGGATGGAGCAATTCCGGAGCACTCATAGGCGAGAACCGACTGGTGCATTACGTCTACTCCACCGAACATTCCTTTGCCGACCGTGTGGAGGGCGAGGAGGCGACGCGCAGCGGCATCCTGACCTGGGACGCCCTCGCCCTGAAGGGGAGCTGCCATATATGGATTGACGGCGAGGGGACATCCAAGGGCGACATCGAGGGGCGCTTCACCCTCGTGGCTGCCGGCGAGACGCCCTCACTGCCGGGCCTCTACTACTTCCTCACCGACCGCTCCGACATGCCGGCGCGCATCCGCGCCGGGCAGCTCTGGCGCTTCGACGGCGAGGAGTGGAGCGAAGTTTCGCAGGAGTTCTGCTAAGACCCCGTCTCATAAAATTTTTATGTCTCAGGGGTCTAAGTGATTGATCACATTCACCGCCAAAAACAAAACCAATGAAAACATACGCCATCAAGGGCCTCATGGAATTTCAGGCCCTCATCCCCGCAGGGCGCTCCTGCATACGGATACCCTTCACCGGGGGCTCGATGTCGGGCTACGGCATCACCCCCGCGACATTCTCCACGGCCGATCCCGGGCTGCAGCACCTCATCGAGGCGAGCCCCGATTTCCGGCGCGGCCGCATCACCATCCTGCGCGCCGACCCGCGCCTGCCCGACTGCGGGCCCGTGGAGCTGTGCGGCGCGCCGGTGTCCTTCACCGACCCCCAGGAGGCACGCGAGTATCTGGCAGACCACTGCGGAGTGGAGAGATCGCGCCTCCGCTCGCGGGCGGCTATCGCCGAGGCGGCGCGCGAACATGGAGTGAGGTTCGAGGCATGATACTGACTCTGACACAGGCGGCTGCGGACGTGTCGGCGCTGACCGGCGCGTCCGTAGCCCGTTCCGACCCCCGGCTGCGCCTGTTTCTGCCCCGCGCGGCCGCTGCGGCCGTCAGCGCCGCTCCGCTCCCCCTCCTCTCCGGGGCCCTCCCCGTCGAGGGGGAGATCTACGCCTCGGGCATCCGCCCCGATGTTGGGCTGGTGCCCCTGCCCCGCGATTTCCTCCGCCTGGTCTCCTTCCGCCTCAAGGGATGGCCCTGCGATGTGACACGCCTCACCGGGCCCGAGGAGGGCCACCCCTTCCTGCTGCGCGGTTCGCCGTGGCCGGAGATAGCCGGATCGCCCGAAGCCCCGAAGTGCTACCGGGTGCCCTTCCCCGGCGGGGAGGCCATCGAGTTCCATGCCGCCCCCTGCGAGGCGACGAAGGCCACCATGCTGAGCGCCCTCTATTTCCCGCGCCCCGCGCTGCGCGGGCAGGAGATAAGAATTCCCGACGCGCTCGTCAGCGAGGTCATCACGCTGGCAGCCGACATGTTCTTAAAATATCCCCATCCCGGGGCCGGATGACACTCCGCCCCGCTGAAAAAACAAGCATTATGGAAACAACTATGATACCGGGCGACCTCGCCTTGGGACGCCATCTCACGGCCGGGGGCTCGGCCCGCGTGGCCGGGCGCATGACCGTGGAGGGGAGCCTGACGGTGGAGGGTCTCCTCAAGGCCCGCAATATACAGGGGCCCTGCAAGGGGCTCTTCCCGTCGGTCGACCAGCTCAACGCCCTCTATCCCGACCCGGCCCCCGGATGGTGGGCCCTGGTGGGCATGAGCCTCCCCGCGCTTGTGTTCGTGGCCGATGCCGGACGATGGAACGCCACCGGTGGCGCCGGAGGGCTCGAAATGCCCGAGCTGACCGACTGCAATCTGCGCCTGGAGCGTCTCGACACGATGACGGAGAATATCGCCTCCCGCCTCGCGGAGGCTGAGGACTCGGCGGGCGATGTCTCGGCGCGCCTCTCGGAAATAGAGTCGCAGCTGCTGACGCGCCGCCCCCTGGCCAACGCGGTCTGCGTGCATGACCCCTGCGGAGGGAGGCAGACCTCGCCCATCTTCCGCCGCTCGGTCTTCTCAGGCTTCGCCCATCAGGCAGGCTACGTGGAGGGGGCCGTTGACACCATCGAGGTGCCGGTGCTGGCCGCAGACTGGGAGGGCAACACCACCCCCCTCACCTCGCTGCTGCTCGTGATGCGCGAGAACGACTCTCAGGGGCGGGTGATATACAGCCGCCTCCTCTCCTTCGGACCCGTCGCCCCCGGCGAGTCGGCCATGCTGACGCTATCCCTGGGCGACAAGCCGGTGACGCTCAAGGGCACGTTATGGATCGAGTTCCGGTTCAACGCCCCCTGCACCCTCTACATGAACGAGGGTGTCACCGCCGATGCCGACACCCTTCCCTCGGGGCGCTACTACATATCGGGGCGGCAGGACCCCTCCGATAACGGATATGCTCCGCAGCCTCCCCGCCCCTGGCAGTTTATCAACTACCGCCTCCTCTACGCCGGCGGGGCCGCGCTGACCCTGTCAGACCACGTCATCATGGACCTCGCCGCGCGCCTCGACCTCGCCGGGAGCTCATCCTCATCCGGGTCCACTCTGTCTAAGGTCACCGGCGCGCCCGGGCTGCGCATGCCTCCGAGGGTGTATGCCGTCGAGGGAGACACGCTCCAGCTCTTCTACCGCGGCATGATACGCGACACCCTCGTGTCCCTCCACCGCCCCATGCTCCAGTCGGAGCGCGGCATGGCCCTCCCCCGCTACTGGGAATACACTCCGCAGCCCGGCGCGGCGGGGGAGTGCCCGCTGCGGATGGTCTTGCGCGGGGCCCAAGGCGAGGAGACCGTCGCGGCTGAGTCGACCTTGGTGACACTCCCTCTCCCCGCCTCCCCGACTTCGCCGCTGCATGTGGTCTGCATCGGCGACAGTCTGACGGCTCCCGGCACATGGCCCTGCGAGGTTCAACGGCGCATGTGCGCCACCGGAGGCTCCCCCGCCGGCCTCGGCCTGCAGGGCATCACCTTCTGCGGCGACAAGCAGCGCGGTTCGACGGGGTGGACAGGCTACGGCGGATGGCGCTGGAAAAGCTACCTCGGCCAAGGGGTGTCGTCAGGCACAGGCGCCGGGGAGGTCACGCTGACCGCCAACCCCCTTTACGACCCCGCACTCGGCAAACCCAGTTTCGGATATTTCGCCGAGCAGCATTGCGGAGGGCGTATAGATGTGGTGTACGCCATGTTGGGGTGGAACGAGCTCTACTCCCCCTCGCGCGACCTATCGCAGGTGGCTGACGATGTGAGGAGCTTCGCCCGCCTGCTCCACATCGATTTCCCTGATGCCCGCCTGCGCCTCATGGGGATTCCGATGCCCTCGGCTGCGGGAGGCATGGGGGTGTCCTACGGAGCCAAGGCAGGAGGATATGCCGACACCCTGGCGATGACCCTGATGGCACACCGCCTCAACGACCTCTATGCCTCGCTGGCGCGCGAGGGAGAGTTCAGCGGCTACGTGAGCTATGTGGAGACAGCCGCGCAGGTGGATACCGACAACGCCATGCCCTCGGCCGAAAGGCCCGTCAACACTCGCTCCGCAGTCATGGAGCGAGTGGACACCAACGGGGTGCACCCATCGTCCGAGGGATACATGCAGATCGCCGACGCCGTCTGGCGCGACCTCTGCGCGATTCTCTCCGGCGCCGGCTGACATGAATATATGAATGGACGTGCCCAAGCACGCCGGTTTGAACGGACATGCTTGGGGCACGTGAAGATGAAGAGCGGCCCCCCGGGGCGCGCCGGATTCTCTCAAATGGTATTGTAAATCCTGATGGCCGCGCAGACGCGGTAGATGCCGATGATGGTGTCGGTGCATATCTTCAGCGGCGGATACCGCGGATTCAGGCTCCGCGCCTCAATCCAGGGGTCCCCCTCGTCCTCCTCGGTGGGGGGATAGATAAGCTTGAATATCACTCCGTTGCTCGAGTCAATCACCACCGGATGCCCCCAGGGCATGAAGTTGCGGTCGGTGATGCGGCGCAGGAAGAGCGTGGTGCCGTCGGCAAATTCCGGCTCCATCGAGTCGCCGCTGATGCGGATGGCGAAGTCCACCGGGCTCACGGGCGACACGATTTTCTCGCAGTCGGCCAGCAGCACGGGCTTCGACCATGACTGGAGGTTCCCGGCAAAGGCCTGCACGGGGAGCAGCGGCACCACCGTCCCCTCCTCCTCGGGCGCCGTCTCCCGGCGGAGGTCATCCGCAGCCTCGTTGAGCATCTCCCCCTCGCCATAGAGGAGCCAGTCGCGGTTCAGTTCGGGGAAGACCTCGCTCAGCCGCGATGCCTTGGCCGTCGACAGGCCCCGGCGCATGGCTCCGACGTAGGCCGGCGACACGCCGAGCATCTCGGCAAACTCCGCCTGGGTGATGCCCCGCTCCCGCAGGAAGGTCTGCAGACGCCCCTTCACGGTGTCAAGATCATAATTGCGTTGCTGTTTCATAATTTTCAAAATATATACCCTGCAAAGTTAACAATTAATCACCAACAAAACAAAACATTCAATGAAAAACATTAGCATTGCTATAGAAAAATCTGACATTCTGGCCGACGTGGAACTCTCCGCGGCCTATGCCGGCGCTCGCGGCGGCAACATTGAGGATTACGGGCGCGTGGCCGCCACGGCGGCTGACCGCCGCCTGCTCGACCGTTTCTGGCGCGAGTGCTGCGCGCGCCTGACGACCGCGCTCCGTCCGGTGCTGCATGGCATCGACCTCACAGACACCTTCCTGAGCATGACGCTCCTTCTCTCCGAGTCGGCCTCGGAGGCCCTCTGCGAGACCCTGGAGGCTGACTGCGGCGCCTACCTCAGCGCGGCCATCGCCGCCCGCTGGTTTGAGACAGTGCGCCGCGAAGAGGCGGCTCCCGCCGCCGCCTTCGCCGAAGCCTGCCTCGACACCCTCCGCGAAAGAATCTTCCACCGCCAGGCCCCCCGCCGGCGGTAAAGCGCTGTAAGGTCTTTAAAGCGCTGTAAGGTCATTAAAGTCATTAAGGTCCTTAAGGTCAAGCGCAACTCCGACCCTAAAGTCCTTTAAGCACTGTAAGGTCTTTAAGGTCATTAAAGTCTTTAAGGTCATTAAGGTCAAGCGCAACTCCGACCCTAAAGTCCTTAATGTCCTTAAAGTCCTTAATGACCCTAAAGTCCTTAATGACCTTAAAGTCCTTAATGACCTTAATGACCTTAATGACCTTAATGACCTTATTAACTCCAAAACTTCAAAACTCCAAAACTAAAAATGATTACTATCACCATCGACATCAACGAGATCATCTACGACATCCAGAACAAGACCTACCTCACCGGCAAAAGCCGCGCCGACGGCTCCAACCACCAGCAGGTGGCCCAGATGATGGCCAACGAGGACGAAGAGAACGCCAACCAGATCCGCCGCTCCATCCATACGGCCCTCGGCGAAATTCGCACGCGCCTCTCCGAATACCATCAGACCATCCTCGACACCGTCACCAATATCTACGATGACAAGGAGTCCTCGGTGACGCTGCAGTGCGCCTTCCCCAGCAATTTCAACCAGGCGGCCCTGGCCGGAATGGCCGCCACAATCCATGAGTATGTGGTGGCCCGCGCAGTGGCCGACTGGTTTACCATCACCCATAAGTCTGACGCTGACGACTACCGCAAGACAGCCTCCCTCTGCCTCGATTCGCTCGCCGAGGCGGTATCGAAGCGCGTGCGCCCCACCCGCAAAATCTCCGGATGACCATGGCATCGCAACTGCATCTCACCATCTACACCTCCGAGCTGCTCGCCGACCTTCGCGCCGAAGGTTGGCGGGCCTCAGACGTGCTCCCCGGCTCTGCGGGCCACGCGCGCCATCAGTGGGCCGACATCTGCGAGCCGGGCAACCTCCAGACGGTCGCCCGCGCCCTCCTGCTCGCCTGGGCCGAGGCATCGGCCCATCCCCTGCTGCGGGGCCCCCTCCCCGCTGGCGCCCAAGGAGCTGAAAATGAGGAAGCCCCGGCCGGCCATGATGACCGGCTGAGGCTTCCTGATAAGTTTGTGTGCCTGGCCCGCATCCCTGAGCAGGCGGGGATGCCCGTGCTGCTGCGGCTGCACGATTTCCTCGTGAGCGCGGCGCTGTGCGCCTTTGCCGAGACCCTCCCCGGAGCTGACGCTACTCTGTGGCGACGCCGCCGCGCGGAGTCGCTCGCGGCCCTGCAGGCCATCCTCGCCTCACCTCCCTCAGAGGAGGATCCGCAGGGAAGCGGCCTCTACGCCTTCCGGCGCCCTGTCCCTATGATTTAGACCCCGTCACTCGCTGACGAAAACGAAAAACTGCCAGGGGGCCAGCGTGGCCGGGAGCTCGGCTTCAGCTCCCGTGAAATGGTTGCGCAGGCCCTCTGTGGCAGGCACCCTCCCCTTGAACTCCAAGGGCACCTCGGCGTCGCTCAGGTTGGCGATCACTGTCACGTTGTCACCGTCAGCCTTGCGCGTGAAGGCGATCACGTCCTCGCTCTTGGGAGTGTAAAAGGTGGGAAACTCCTTGTTTTTCGCCGACAGCGCGGGGTGGTTGTGGCGCAGGGCGTTGAGCATCTTGTAGAAGGCCGTGAACTCGTTGGCGGTATAGTCGGGAGTGACCGGGTCAATCTCGAAAAACTCGAAAGGATGGTTGAAGCCCACCTCCTGGCCGGTGTATATCATCGGCACGCCGGGGAGCGTGTAGCTCAGCGCGGTGAAGGCCCCTAAGCCTCGTCCGTAACGCTCGAACTCGGTGCCCTCCCACGAGTTGAGGTCATGGTTGGTGACCATCTGCATGTGCACCGATCCTGCAGGATAGTCGGCTGCCTGGCGCTCCAGCAGGTTTTTGATGGCGCGCGCGTCCGATTTGGGGAGCTTCTGGCCATGCTCGACGGCATACTGGTTGACTCCCTTCGTGGCGGCGATGGCGTTGAAGACATCCTTCATCGGCCAGGCGTAATCCACATCGAAGGCCTTCGACAGCAACGGCTCGCTCGAGGACTCGGCCAGCATCAGCACCGGCTTGATGGCCTGCAGGCGCGGACGCGCCTCCTCCCAGAAGTCGGTCGGCACCTCTCCGGCCACATCGCAGCGGTAGCCGTCGATGTCAGCTTCGCGCACCCAGAACTCCAGGGCGTCGATCATCGCCTCGCGCGTCGCGGGGTTGGAATAGTCGAGCTTGTAGGTGTCCGTCCAGTCGAAGGGACCGTACATCTCCCCCTTCTCGTTGCGGGCGTAATACTCCGGATGCTCGGTCACCCAGGCGTTGTCGCAACCCGTGTGATTGCACACCTCGTCGAGTATCACCTTCATGCCCAGGCTGTGGGCAGTGCGCACGAACTCCTGGAGGTCCTGCAGCGTGCCGAACTCCGGGTTGACGGCCTTGTAGTCCCTCACGGCATAGTAGCTGCCGAGCGTCCCCTTGCGGTTGGCCTCGCTGATAGGATGGATAGGCATGAGCCACACCACATCCACACCGAGGTCGGCCAGGCGGGGCAGCTCGCGCTGCATCCCGCGCAGGTTGCGCTCCGGCGTGCCCTGGCGCAGGTTGGCCTCATAGATGACCGTGTTGTCAAACCATTCCGGGGCCGGCGAGGAAGCCTTCGTCTTGCCAAGCCCGGCTCCGGCCATTGCCGGAAGGGCAGCCCCGCCGACAAGCAGCGCGGCCATGATCTTTCCGAGATTCTTCATCATATACACTTTTTTGTTTAACTCTATCAAACTCTTTTTCACCCTCCACTCCTCACTCCTAACTCCTAACTCCTCCCTCCCACAAGCAAAGTTATACAAATTTCACGATTAATCAAAATAAAATCATGCTATACCACCGCAATATCCCCCTTTTGACACGCGCTGCCGCCTGCTGGCAGGCCTGGGCCCCCTTCCGCGCCGAAAGGCGCCGCAACAAACGATATACCTACGGCCGGCAGTGGGACGACAAGGTCTCCACCCCCTCGGGCGCCATGTCGGAGGGAGACCTTCTGCGCGAGGAGGGGAGCATACCCCTTTCGAGCAATATGATCCGCCGCACGGTGCGCAATGTCACCGGGGTGTGGCGCGCCGGGTTCGCCCTCCCCCGCCCCCTCGATTCATCCCCCGAGGAGGTCGAGAGCAATGCGCGCCTCATAGCCAACATGCGCCTCAACCATGCCGAGGAACTCTACGCGCGCACTCTCGAGGAGTTTCTCATCTCCGGCCTGGCGGTCCACCGCAAGTGGCACGGTTTCCGGGGCGGCGTGGCGGCTACGTGGACGGACGCGGTGACACCCGACACTTTCTTCATGGAGACCGATTCTTCCGATTTCCGGGGGTGGGACATACGCCTTATCGGCCAGCTTCACGCCCTGGATTTCGAGACCCTCGCGGCCCGCTTCGCCCGTTCTCCGGAGGAGGAAAGCGAGCTGCGGGAGATTTACGGCATGACGGGCGACACCACCCCGGCTCCGGCCCCTTTCGGTTCCGACCGCGGCGAACCGTACCATCCCCTGACGATGCAATCCGGAGGGCTCTGCACCGTATTGGAGGTGTGGCGGCGCGCTGAGGTGCCGCGCGACGGGTTCCCCTTCCCACGCGAGACCTGGCTGTGGGCATACCTGACTCCGGAGGGGCACGTCCTCGCCGAGGGGGAGACCCCTTACAGCCACGGCGAACATCCCTACGTTGTCAAGGCCTACCCCTACATCGACGGGGAGGTGCACTCGTTTGTGAGCGACATCATCGACCAGCAGCGCCTCATCAACCGTCTCATCTCGCTCTATGACCGGGTGCTCCGCGCCTCGGCCAAGGGGGTGCTCCTCTTTCCGGAGCATGCCTTGCCCCCGGGGGCCGACCTGCGCGAAGTGGCCGAGCAGTGGAGCCGTGCCGACGGCGTGATCATGTACACGGCGAAGGCGGGGATGCCCGCGCCGCAGCAGACAGGCGGGTTGAGCGCCGCGCCGGGCATAACTGACCTGCTGACGCTCCAGATGAAGATGATGGAGGACATCTCGGGGGTCAACAGCGCCCTGCAGGGCAAGCTGGAGAGCTCGGCCACTTCCGGCACCCTTTACGAGCGCCAGACGCAGAACGCCCTGACCTCCATCCGCGACCTGACGGCCACCTTCACGCACTTCCTGACCCTGACCCAATCCAAAGACCGCGCCCTCCTCCGCCAGTGGGGCAGCTGACCGCCCCCCGCCGTCACGCTACGCAGTGGCGGAGGCTTTCCAGCCTCCGTAACCCCCACAGCTGAATAAGCTCTCGCAGAGGCCGCCAAGGCCGCGGAGGGCTATGCGCCACCGAAATGTTGCAACATGCCTTTGGCATGTTGCAACATGAAAATGGCAATACAAACATAAAATGGCAATACAAATATGCCCTTGGTATGTTTCAACATTAAATGGCAATACTAACATGCCAAAGGCATGTCCCTACAAAGTTTTTCTATGAATGATACGGACAAAAAGAATTATGACGACTGGGAGTCATTGGCCGACACTCCGGAGGAGTTCGCCGAGGCAATCCGCAATGCAATCTCCCCCAATGAGAGGGTGTTCTTCGAGAAATTGCGCTACAAGGAGCTGAATGAGACAGCTTTCAGCAACGATGTGCTGATGCACGAGAGAGATAACGATGACGGCCTGTACATACTGCGTGTATATTCCGATAACATCATGATCGGCAACCATATCACTGAACCGGAGAAGGCAGCAGTGCCCCAAGAATACGAAGGCCTGTTCTTCGTACTGAAGCAGGATTTATTTTCCTTCCTGGGACGGCATGTCACGCTTCATGAATGGCTTCGCGAACGCGACTACGAAGGCATCCGGTATGACCAAAACAACGATTACCGATAATGACAGCCGCGCACCCCTCTGCGAACTCCGCGTTCTCTGCGTGAGCCCCCCTCGCGCCGTTGCCACCGGAAAAGCTCTCGCAGAGGCCGCTAAGGCCGCAGAGCCACTCCGGCCCAACTCGCCGTCACGCTACGCAGTGGCGGAGGCTTTCCAGCCTCCGTACCCCCCACAGCTGAACAAGCTCTCGCAGAGGCCGCTAAGGCCGCAGAGCCACTCCTGCCCGATTTCGCCGCGAAGCCCTCTGCGAACTCCGCGTTCTCTGCGTGAGACCCTTACAGCTGAACAAGCTCGCGCAGATGTAATCTGCAAATAAATTTTCCTATATTTTCGGTAAAAATGAATCCGACTTTTT
>CAZWVY010000071.1:0-14222 GCA_964637105.1 uncultured Sangeribacter sp.
TGAAGCTCGGCGAGGAGCGGGGATTGAAGCTCGGCGAGGAGCGGGGATTGAAGCTTGGCGAGGAGCGCGGCCTGAAGCTTGGCGAGGAGAAAAATCTGAGGAAAAATGTGCATAATCTCCGTGCCTACGGTCTGGATGATTCCACCATTGCAGAGATGCTCCAATATCCATTGGAATATATCCGCACGCTCTAAGATGCATTGCAAAATCCTTGTCTGAAAAAATGGAGATTTGGAGGTACGGGAAATTTTTCGTACTTTTGCGATTCATAATGATAGACTTAACACACTTCGAGATATGTTTTCCGGAATCGTAGAGGGAATGGCCCGCGTGGTGGCCGTTGAGAAGGATGGGGGTAATGTGCATTTTACGTTTGAGTGCCCCTTTGTGGATGAACTGACCATCGACCAGTCGGTGGCTCACAATGGGGTATGCCTGACGGTGGTGAAACTTCCCGGCGACGGCACATACACTGTCACTGCAGTGCAGGAGACCCTCGACCGCTCCAACCTCGGAGACCTCCGTCCGGGCGACAGCGTCAACTTGGAGCGCTCCATGAAAATCGACGGGCGCCTTGACGGCCATATCGTGCAAGGCCACGTTGATACCACCGCTGTCTGCACCGACGTGCGCGAGGCCGACGGCAGCTGGTACTATACCTTCAAATATGATTTCAACCCCGAGCTGGCGACCAAGGGGTATGTAACGGTGGAAAAGGGGTCGATATGCGTCAACGGCGTGTCGCTGACCGTGGTTGACTCCGAGAAGGACAGTTTCAAAGTGGCCATCATTCCATATACACACGACCACACCAACTTCCGTGACATCAAGCCGGGCACGCGTGTCAACCTCGAGTTTGACATTATCGGCAAGTATATCGCCCGCATCTCTTCACTTAAATAATAAATCGCCTATGAAATTCAGACGACTTGCAGCATTAGCCATTGTGGCCGGAGCGTCCGCGTCATGGCTTGTCCACAGCAGCATCAGCTCTGCAGCGGGTAATGTGTGTGACACCTCGATATATACAGTAAACTCAAATAAAGTGAAGAAAGGGAAGACCATCAAGTGCAGCGACAACATGGTCACCCGCCGTATGGCCACGGGTGAGTTCAAGGCATTGAACATGTCGGCCATGACGGTAGAATACACCCCCTCGGCCGCCCCGCTGAACGTGCGTCTCTCCGCCCCGGACAATCTCATCGACTACATTCGCCTGAGCGTGAGCAAGGGCGTGCTCAATGTGGAGGTGGAGCGCAGCTATGAATGTAACGACAACAACCGTCCCAAGCTCCTTATCAGCGGATCGGGTCTGTCCGACTTTAATCTTTCCAGTGCCTCCCAGGCCGTAATCACAGCCCCGCTTGTTGTCGCAGCCAACATGAGGGTGGAACTTGAAGGGGCCTCTTCCATGTATCTGGACAAGGACCTCAAGTGCGGTCGACTTGCTATAGAAGCCAACGGAGCCTCTCGGGTTACAATGAACGAAGTGTCGGCAACCGCCTTGGCAGCCGGGTGTGAGGGCGCGAGCTCCTTGAAAATCAGCGGACTATCAGTGTCTGAGAATGTCAGCGTGACAGGTGATGGCGCGAGCTCTCTCAAGCTGTCGGCCATAACCGCCCCGACGGTTTCAATATCTGTCAACGGGGCCAGCAACGCCACTCTCTCGGGGCATGTCACCAATGCCATCCTGTCGGCCGACGGGGCTTCGAAAATCGATGCGGGCGACCTGCTGAGCCTTCGCGCCAATCTTACAGCCAACGGCGTCAGCAAGATCATATGCAACACTGAATCAATCACCAAGGTATCAACCGGCATGTCGGATATCGTCAACAAGCGCTGACTTTGCCGACCCTCAAATGGGCCGCACACCATAAAAAATCAGCTTGCCGCGCAGTCTGCGCGGCAAGCTGATTTTTTATGGTTATAAGACCCCGTCTTATAACATGTTATGACGGGGTCTTAGTTTTTATTTCTTTTTCAGGAGGCCACGCAGGGCATCGCCTAAGGCGCTCGCCGGGGCGGCGGTGGTGTCGGCCTGCTGCACTGATGTCTCCGACTCAGTCTGAGGCGCAGCGCCGGTCTTCTTGAAGCCGAAGCCCAGGCAGGCCCCGTCGTAACTGTCAAGGAGATTGGATACGGTCTTTGTCAGCGAGCCTCCGACAGTCTTGGTGACAATAGAGAGGAGCGATTTGAGCTTGTTGGCGTCAAACATAATCTCCAGGCTCGTGGGGGATTTCTGCACGTAAGCCTTCATCGACCCGATGTTGATTTTGCCGAAAGCCTGGAATTTGAACTGGAAAGTGCCGTCATCATTTTTGGTAATCACGCCCTTGAGGGTGATTTTCTTGGCCTGGAGCGTGAAATTGCCCTCATTGTCAGCGCTGAACGTCGCGCCGATCAGGCCATACTTCTCGTAATAGGGGTCGAGCTGGGCCTCGATAGCTGCGGAAGCGGCCACCCCGCCTGCCTTCTGCAGGGCGTTCTCGCTCTTGAAGCTCACAGCCGAGCCGGTGGCCTCGTATGTGCCGGCGATATCCTTCACATCGATGTCGGTCTTGGTGAATACACCCTCGAGGATGTTGCCTAATGTGCTTCCGGTCTTGCCGCCGAGAAGGTCGCGTATGTCGCTACGGGCTGCGGGGGTCCATGCCGCCGCCAGGGCGATAAGCATGGAGAGCATGATGAGTTTTCTTTTCATTTCAATTCCTGTTTCTCGTCAAATTTCAAGTTATTTAACATATATAACATTTAAGATTAATTTAAGTTGCAGGGCCGCAATCGCAGCGTGAGGGGCGGGGGAGGGGCAATATGGTGATTTTTATTGAGAAAAAGGGGGCGTATTAGAAAAATTTGATTAATTTTGTCAAAAATTTGTTGTGCCATAATATCAACTTACTATAACTGACTATGAACTATCTGAAAAAAGGCATTCTGCTCGCTTGTCCGCTGCTGTTGATGACAGCGTGCAACGAGTCTCAGTGGGAGGGCCCGACCGGACAGGGGGGCATCCGGCTGAATCTGCGGGCATCGGATGCAGTGACGGAGGCCCGTCCCCAGACGCGTGCCGAGAGTCCGTTCACACTTCCCGATGTGGCGGACTTCAGCGTCAGCCTCGTCAAAATTGACAACAGCTATTCCCGCACATGGGCCACTCTTGCTGATTTCGAAGCTGAGGCCGGTTTCCCGGCCGGAGCCTACACCATGCGCGCATACTACGGCAACATAGAGGAAGAGGGTTTTGAGAAGCCCTATTTCGAGGGTGTAACGGAAGTGAGCGTCCTCGACGGCCGCGAGGCGGAGGTCGAGCTGACAGCCACATTGGGCAACACCATGGTAAGCATCGAATATACCGAGGCTGCCCGCAAATACTTCAGCTATTTCACAGCAAAGCTGCACAGCGAGGGCCACGGATATGTTGAGGTGGCTTCTGACGAGACGCGCCCGGTGTTCCTGGTGCCCGGCGATGTGAGCATGACAGTTGACTTCAAGGATATTGACGGCCGCGGCACCCAGGTGCGCGCAGCCTCCTTCACCGCCCTTCCCGCCCATCACTATCATCTGACAGTGGATGTCAACGGTGGCAACGTGGGCGATGCCGTGCTGAGCGTTGAATTCGATGACCTTCTTGAGGTGGAGGATGTTGAGATTGAGCTGACCGAAGAGCTTTTCACCACCAAGGCCCCGCTGGTGACTCCCGAAGGGTTCGCTGACGGCGAGACGCTTGACGTCCCCGAGATGTCATCGGCTGACGGCACGGTCAAGATGAACGTGCTCGCATACGGCGGGCTTGCCTCAGCAAAGCTGACTCTCGAGACCACCGGCGCACCCTTCCCCTTCGGCAACGAAGTGGAGCTCATCGGGGCTTCAGAGGCTGTCCAGAGCCGCCTGGCCGAGTATGGCATCAAGGGAATGGGCTTCTTCCGCAACCCTGACCGCATGGCTGCGCTCGACCTCACGGACTTCCCCCGCCACTTGGGGAGCGGCCGCCACAGCGCGGCGCTTGTAGTCACGGACGCTATGGGCCGTGTGAGCGAGCCGGTGCGAGTGACTTTTGACTCGTCCCCGATTACTGTGGAGGCTCATCCGACGCTGGCTCTCTTCGGAGCCGAGGAGACCACCATACAGGTGGAGTATAACGGCAAGGACCCCGAAACGTCAATCACCTTCGAGGTGCAGAACGAATATGGCACCTACGAGCCCGCTCCGGCACTCAGCTGGGAGGAGCTTCCCGCGAGCCGCGCCCTGGCCCCCCGCACCTACGCCGTGCGCCTGAGAGTGCCTGAGACCACCCGGGACGCCATCCTCTACAGAATGTATTTCCACGGAGCCTTGGTCGGCGAGATTTCCGTACCGGTGACCTATCCTGAATACAGCATCGAGGCTGACCCCCTCGCGACATCAGTGCGTGTTAAGGTAACGGCTGAGAACTCAGAGATGATGTATGCTGTGGCCAATGCACTGCGTGTGTTCGTCAGCGGCGGAGGCAATCTCTCAGTGAGCCGCGACCCGTCTGCCGGCATGGTCACAGTAAAAGGCCTCACTCCCGGCACCTCCTATCACGCTGACTTCACCCTGCGCGGCGGCAATGACCCCGAGAAAGAGAAGGGCCTCGACTTCGTGACAGAAGTTGCAGCCGATGTCCCTAACGGAGACTTCTCGGGAACGAGTGAGACAGTATCCTTCTCTGGAGTGCAGGTAGGAGGATCATACCGCGTTTCTCCCGTTGATTACACTATCAAGTCCTCCATCACGGCAAGCGAGCCGACCGGATGGGCTTCGGTCAACCAAAAGACCGCATATTCGGGCGCGAGCAACAAGAACACTTGGTTTATCGTCCCCTCGACAATGGCCGAGAATGGCATGGTTCGCCTCAGAAGCGTGGCATACGACCATAACGGCACCACGCCTACACGCAGCGGAGGGGCCTTCAATACTACATATTATTGCACCAACGCCCCGGCATCAATCGCATCGCGCGCAGCCGGAGAGCTCTTCCTCGGCACATACAGCTTCACCGGCACTGAGAGCCGCGAGAACGGCATAGCCTTTTCCTCGCGCCCCTCGTCGCTGAGTTTCCAGTACACCTACGCCCCCTACGGATCGGAGCAGGGGGAGGTGACCGTGTGGGTAGCCGATGCATCGGGCAATGTGCTCGCATCGCGCACCGAAACCCTCTCAGCGGCCTCTTCGCTCACCGAGAAGACAGTGAGCCTCGGCGACTACCCCTTCGGCAAGAAGGCGGTTCGCCTGTATGTGGGCTTCCGCTCGACTTCCGGAGACAATATCGGGGTCAACATCCCCTCCGGGGGCGCCCTGAACGAGGGCCAGGGGCTTGGCAACAAGACCATAGCAGCCAACACTTATCACGCGCTCGCCACCGGCTCGGAGCTGAAGGTGGACAACGTGAAACTCAACTATTAAAATCCTGACAGCAGAAATGAAGAAATATATCAATATCGCGCTTGCGGCCGCCTCTCTTCTTGCAGCCGGAGGATGCGACAAGGAGAACCCCTTCGGGACGGGTGCCGATGACAAAGGTTTCCTGAGCCGAGAGGCGCTTGAGCTGGAGCTGAAAAACGAAGAGCGCGTCATGCGCGCCGGAGGGCCCGATGTCTACCAGAGCAAGGTGGAGATAGTCAATGCCTCGGGCGAGGTGACACATGAATACCGCTATGCCGATATGCCGGAGATTGTCACTCTCCCGGTAGGCGACTACACCGTGCGCGCATCTTACGGTGACAATCCTGTGGCCGCATGGGACAGCCCTTACTATTATGGCGAATCCTCGTTCACCATTGAGGCAGACAAGATAACGACAGATATTGACCCGGTGGTGTGCCGCCTGGCCAACGTGAAGGTGACCATCATCTTCGACGGCTCGCTGGCGCCCCTGATGGGCGATGACGCCAAGGTGACCGTCAAGGCCGGAGAGAAGGGCTCGCTCGAATACACCCTGGCCGACCAGGACCGCGCGGGCTTCTTCGCCTACGATGAGGGGAGCAGCCTCACAGCTACCTTCTCCGGCACAATCCAGGGCTATTACATCACTGAGACCAAGGCCTACGATGTAATCCAGGTGGGCACGCACTACAGCATCACCTTCAAGATGCGCACACTCGGCGACGGGGATGTAGGCACTATCAAGCCGGGCGGAGTCGTGCTCGACGCCACAGTGACTGAAGAGGATGTCACGGGCGACATCGACCCTACGCTCCCTCCGCAGGAAAGCGACATGCGTCCCGTGGAGGGCGGCCAGGAGGGCCCCGGTCCCGATGATCCCCCCGTTGACCCGGGCAAGGATATCACGCAGCTCATCCGAATTGAGGGCCAGGGCTTCGACATCTCGCAGGAGCAGCAGATAGAGGATATGGAGAGCACGGTGGTCATCATCGAGACCGAGAATCCCATCACAGGTTTCGAGGTGGATATCATCTCCGACACATTGGATGCCGATTCACTCGAGAGCGTAGGTTTCACGGACCATCTCGACCTTGTGAACCCCGGAGAGTTCGAGGAGGCCCTGATAGGCTTCTTCTTCCAGCAGGAAGGCTATGTGAAGGTGCCGGGTGAGAAATATGTGAAGTTTGACCTCACCGAGTTCATGCCTCTTCTGCTGCCGCTGGGCGCGGCTCACCACCAGTTCGTGCTGACAGTCACCACCTCAGACGGCACACGCGCTGTGACGTTGAAACTTAGAAACAACTGATGTTCCACACACACACCAATCTGACAGATTAAGCAATGAAAACTTACAGTAAATATTTCGGACTGCTCCTAATGTCGGCGATGGTCGGTGGAACGCTGGCCTCCTGCTCATCGGAGAATCCCTTCGACATCGAGGGTGAGGGGACGCTCCGCATGAAGATGGTCATCAACAGCGATCTCACACGTGCCGAGACAGACTACGACGCGCTTCGCGCCGGATGCGTGGTCTACATCTCGGGCGCCGAGGGACTGCTCCATAAATATGTCGGCCTGGAAAACCTTCCCGAGGCCATACCTATGAAAACGGGCCATTATGTGGCCGAGGCCTGGTCCGGCGACTCCGTGCCGGCATCGTTCACCTCCAAGTTCTTCCGCGGATACGAGCCTTTTGATGTTTCACGCGGGGAGAACCAGGTGGTCATCAACTGCCGTATCGCCAATACGGTGGTGTCGGTCAACAATGCCACCATCGACCCGGCTCTCATGAAGGACTGGACCATCACTGTGGCCAACGGGCCTCATGACCTGACCTTCAACGAGGAGAACGTGGCTACGGACAAGGCCTATTTCATGATGCCGAGCACCCGCACCGACCTTGACTACACTATCATCGGCATCACAGCCGAGGGTAAGGACTTCATCAAGAAGGGCCAGATCAAGGACGTGCAGCGCGCCCATGAATATGTGCTCAACCTGATGTACAACCCCTCATACGAAGATATGGGAGGCGCCTTCATCACTGTCACTATCGACGATACCGAAATCACTGAGAAGAGCGAGTTGGAGATACTCGGCGCTCCCGCTGTCAAGGGCACTGACTTTGACATCGAAAAGCAGATTATCGGAAACGCAGGCGCGTTCGCAGCGGAGAGAATAGTGAAAGTGTCAGGCTTCAACGGGCTGCGCTCAGTGGTAGTCTCCTCGCCTGACTGGCAGGCGATAGGACTGCCGGCGCAGTCAGTCGACCTGCGCAACGCCACCGAGGCGGCGCAGAATGTCATCATCGACTCAGGCCTGACCTGGGACTATGAGATAGGCGACCTCGACATCGCCACTTCCTATCTGCATTTCTCGCGCCGCTGGCTGAATGCTCTGCCTGAGCGCGATATGGAATACACCATCGAGATTGCCGCTGCCGATGTGCAGGGCAAGACCGGATCCGCGCAGCTCCGCATAGCTGTCGGCGAGGGCGCGATTGTCATTGACGACCCCGTGGTGACCGATGTCCCCGATGCGGGCGACCTTATGGCAGTGCGCTCCACAGTGGCTACCGTGCCCTTCACTATCGCGGATTCAGAGGCTGTGAATCCCGGCATCGAATACCGAGGCGCAGGGGATGCAGGATGGACCTTCGTCCCGGCCAATCTGACCCGCGCAGCTCTCAAGGGAAGCGTCACGCTGAGAGGTCTGCGTCCGGCCACACGCTATGAATACCGCGCCGTAGCCGACGGCTTCACGGGCGAGACCATGCTGCTCACCACCGAGAGCACATTCGCCATCCCGAATGCCTCGATGGAGGACTGGAGCTCATGGGCTGACAACGCCAAGGTAATGCTCCCCGCCGCCGGCGGCCAGCGCACATTCTGGGATTCTGGCAATCATGGCTCTGTAACCATGAATGTCACTCTGACCCAGGGAAGCGAGGACATGTTCCATAGCGGCAGCAAGTCCGCCCGTCTGCGCTCGCAGTTTGTGGGCATAGGAGGCTTCGCGGGCAAGTTTGCCGCAGGCAACCTTTTCGCGGGCACATATCTCGAAACCCAGGGCACCGACGGCCGCCTGGAATTCGGCCGCCAGTATGACGGCTCGCATCCCTCGGCCATGAAGGTATGGGTCAACTACCGCCCCGGCAAGGTGGAGAAGAAGGGCGACTACCTCCAGGTGGGCGACATGGACAAGGGCCAGATTTATGTGGCTCTCTCCACGGAGCCTGTGGAGGTGCGCACCAAATCATCCACGCGCAAGCTCTTCAGCAAGGACGACGACTGCATCGTGGCCTACGGCCAGTACACCTTCGAGCAGGCCTTCGGCCCTGACGGAGGCCTGCAGGAGCTCAGCATCCCCTTCGAGTATTACGCCAAGGCCAAGACGGTCAAGCCCCTCTATCTGGTCATCGTCTGCTCGGCCTCCTATTATGGTGACTACTTCAACGGAGGCGAAGGCTCCCTGATGTATGTCGATGACTTCGAGCTTGTATACGAATAAATAGAACTTGCGTTAAAACGCCGATTATGAGAATGATAAAACCGGCGTCAATCCTTTTCGGCCTGCTGGCTCTGTGCTCTCCGCTGAGGGCGCAGGGTCAGTCGCCGTTAGAGGATGAGGTGCCGTTCGAACGCGATATAGAGTCGGTGGTCTTCGTGCCCAAGGGGCAGTGGATCACCGGTGTGTCCGTATCCTATACGCAGTCCAACCAGAACAAGTACCAGTTTCTGGTCATAGAGAATCTCTCGGGCGACACTTACAACTTCAAGGTCGCTCCGATGGTGATGTACGCCTTCGCCAACGACATGGCAGCCGGCATAAAGATCGGTTATGACCGCGGTCTGACCAAGCTTGAGCAGGTGGACTTCGTGCTCGACTCCGAGACTGACTACGGCGTTGACCACCTCTACCGGCTGGGGCATAACTACTATGCGATGGGAGTGCTGCGAAATTATTTCTCATTGGGGCGCTCCACGCGCTTCGGCCTCTTCACTGAGGCGCAGCTGCAGTTAGGAGGGGGCCAGTCCAAGATCACCACCGGAGTGGGCTCCGACCTTTCGGGTTCGTACGAGACCAACTTCCACGCCTCGATAGGCGTGGCCCCCGGCATTGCGGTGTTTCTAAACAACTACTCGGCCCTAGAAGTCAATGTCGGCGTGTTAGGCTTCAATTTCACCAACACCACGACCAAGACTGACCAGATATACGAGTCGAGCCGCCGGTCTAAATCGGCCAGGTTCAACATCAACCTTTTCTCCATCACCTTCGGAGTATCGTTTTACCTATGACACGCAGGCCCATGAATATGCTCCGACATTTTCTCAATACATTTAAGCCCCTGATGCGCAGGGGGGCGGCCTCGCTTGCCCTTCTCCCGGCTGTGTCAGCGGCCTGGGGCGCCGAACAGGCCGCCCCGGTTAAGACCGACTCGCTTCCTCCCGAGCTCCGCGCGGCAGTGGCGCTGATTGAGAGCACCAATAAACTGAATGAGACGGCCCTGGAACTCATACGGTCTCATGTGCCGGGAGGTTCAGCAAATACATCATGCGCCGCTCCGCGCACCATTATCCTCGGAGCGGAACGCACCGTTCCGGCAGAAGCTCCGCAGGCCTTGGAAGGCATTGCGCTGCCCGACACGGTGACTGTGCGCGACACCGTAATGGTCTATACGCACCCTGTCATTCCCGGCGGACAATATGTCTGGATACCGGACTCCATGCAGAGGGCCGTCAGAAGTCTGCTGGCGGCTGAGGGTGCGCCGGGACTCGTGCTGCATGAGGACACCGTGGCGCGCAATATCGCTATGCCGGACTTTGACAAGGACCCCGAAGTGCTGCGCGACCGCAACCTCGGCAGGTTCCACCGAGGCCTGTTCAACTACCGTTTCCTCCCGAAGGGGCAGTGGGTGTTCGGCCTTACGGCCAACTACGGAGAGTTCTCGACCGATGACCTGGAGATGTTCAGTGTCCTTGACGATGTCACACTCGGGGGGCACACGTTCTCCATCAAGCCGCAGATGCAATATCTCATACGCGATAACATGGCTGTCGGCCTGCGTTTCAACTATACCCAGACCAGAGGCTCCATTGATAATTTCGGGGTCGAGATTGATGAGGATATGAACTTCAACCTGCATGATATATCATATAAAGGGGAATCGTATGCCGCCTCGCTGACCTTCACTCAATATCTGGGACTGGCACGCCGGGGCCGTTTCGGCATCTTCAATGAAGCCGAGCTCTCCTTCTCCTCGGGCAACAGCGATTTCGTCCGCCCCTTCGACGGCAACATCAAGACCACGCACACCACGACCACCGGAGTGGGGCTTAACTTCTCGCCGGGCGTGACGGTGTTCATGATGAAGCAGGCCTCGTTCAATATCTCCTTTGGCGTCTTCGGATTCTATCTCAAGAACGAAAAGCAGTGGGTTGACGGCGAGGAGAGCGGCAACCGCCTGCGCTCCGGCGCCAATTTCCGGTTTAACATCTTCAACATCAACTTCGGCATAGCCGTGCATATATGATGAAAATGAATCTGACACTCAACCGCGCAGCGGCAGCTCTCGGATGCCTTATGGCGGCTCTGGCGGCCATTATGATGCCGGGGTGTATCAAGAATGACCTGCCATATCCGAAAATCCCGCAGAACATCCTCAAGCTCTCCGCCGAGGGGGAATCCGCGCCGGCAAAGATTGACTCGACTAACTACACCGCTACCATCTACCTCAATGAGGATGTGGATGTGTATGCTGTGAAGTTCGATGAATTTGACTATACCCCCGGGGCCACGGCGGATCCGAATCTTCTCGAGGGCACCTACAACCTCTCTGTGCCAATGGTTGTCACCCTGACGCGCTATCAGAAATACCAGTGGGTCATCAAGGCTGAGCAGGAGATAGAGAGGCGTTTCGCAGTGGAGGGGGAAATCGGCACAAGTGTCATAGACCCGATAGGGCGCCGTATCATCGTCACGGTGCCTGAGAAGGCCGATGCCGCCTCGCTGACGCTGACTGACATCAAGCTCGGGCCGGCAGGCATCACAACTATGGTGCCAGACCTGAGGCCGGGGCCCATCGACCTCTCAAAACCGTTGCGCGTGGCCGTGACAGTGCACGGGCGCACAGAGGACTGGGCCATATATTGCGAGAAGAGCGCTATGCTTGTTGACACTTCGGGCGTTGATGCCTGGAGCCGTGTGATGTGGGCATACGGCGCAGGTCCGGCCGATGTCAAGGGAGGGTTCCGCTACCGTAAGAAAGGGGATGAGGAATGGACCACCGTGCCGGAGTCGGCGGTGACGCAGGAGGGAGGCTCCTTCTCAGCCTGCATACCGCATCTTGAGCCTCTGACGGAATATGAAGTGTGCGCGTACGCCGGAGAGCACACAGGCACAATCGTGACCGTGGAGACTCAGGCTACGGAGGTGCTTCCCGACGGCTCTTTCGACCAGTGGTGGCTCAACAAGAAGGTCTGGTGTCCTTGGAACGAAGGAGGATTGCAGTTCTGGGATACCGGCAACACCGGAGCATCCATGCTTGGCGAGAGCAATGTGCAGCCCTCTGACAACGTGCCTCCGGGCCTGGAGGGCAAGAGCGCGAAACTCGAAACGAGGTTTGTAGGCGTGATAGGAATAGGTAAATTGGCTGCCGGTTCGATATTCACCGGAAAATTCAAGAGTGTTGACGGCACAAACGGCATCCTGGACTTCGGTCAACCCTGGACAGTGCGTCCCACGAAACTGCGCGGATACTATAACTACACCACGGGTATCATCGACTATGGCAAAGATGAGATGGCATCGCTGAAGGGACGGCCTGACACCTGCGCCATATACATTGCTTTGGCCGACTGGACCGCCCCCTACGAAATACGAACAAACCCGAAAAACCGTCAGCTCTTTGATCCCCAATCCCCTTCAATTATAGCCTATGGCGAACTTTACCGTGGCGATAATACCGATGGATGGGAGGAATTTGAGATTGAGCTGGCCTACCGTTCGACCTCTCGTGTGCCGACATATATACAGATTACGTGTGCGGCTTCCAAGTACGGAGATTATTTCGCAGGATCTACGGGTTCCACCCTATTCGTTGACCAGTTTACCCTTGATTATGACTACTGACGTTTTGAGAATAATCGTGACATGGCTTCTGGCCATTGTCATGGCCTCTGCAGCCTCGGCGCAGGAAATTATAGTGCCGGACGCTGTCGCGGCCGCTCCCTTTGAGCGCACTTCGGCGCAGAAGGGTGTGAAGGCATCCACGGATGTGGTGTTAGTGGCTATGCCTGCCGCTACCTTGGCGGGAGTTTTGATAGCGCGTGACTGGGAGGGCCTCAAGCAGGGAGCACTGACGGCTGTCACAACAGTAGGGGCCACCATGCTGTTGAAATGGGTAGTCAACGAGAGGCGCCCTGACGGGAGCGACTATCATTCGTTTCCGTCGGGCCATTCATCATCCACATTTGCCACAGCGGCATTTCTGCAACGGCGTTACGGATGGAAAGTCGGCGCGCCGGCATACGCCCTGGCCACATACACGGCCTGGGGCCGTGTGTTTGCCAAGAAGCATCATTGGTGGGATGTTGTGGCAGGAGCGGCCATAGGCGCGGGGAGCGCCTATATCTTCACCACCCCCTGGGCGCGGGCGCACAACCTGTCGGTATGCCCGGTGACGGACGGGCGCACATTCGCCATGACCGCCTCCTTCACCCTCTGAATCATGGTGGGCGCGACATAGCGGGCTCAATGTATTGCGCCCCTATGAGATGGCCTGATACAATAAATTAAGCCCTGCGGCGCAATCGCCGCAGGGCTTAATTTATGAGTTGATTGGAAGATTATTCGAATTCGATTAGGGCCTGGTCGGTGCCGATGACATCGCCTACGCCTACGAGCACGCGCTTCACGGTGCCACCCATGTCGGAGTTGAGGTCGTTCTCCATCTTCATGGCCTCATAGACCATCACCTTGTCGCCGGGGTTGACCTTGTCGCCGGGGTTGACGCAGATCTCCATCACTGTGCCGCCCATCGGGGCCTTCAGCACGGGGCCTGTGGGATCTTCATCAGCCTTGGGAGCTTCGGGTGCGGGTGCCGGAGCGGGCTTGGGAGCCTCAGCCTTGGGAGCGGGCTTGGGAGCGGGAGCAGCCTCGCCGGCGCCTACGAACTCGATGAGAGCCTGGTCGGTGCCCATGACGTCGCCTTCGCCTACGAGAACGCGCTTCACGACGCCCTCCATGTCGCATGCGAGGTCATTCTCCATCTTCATGGCCTCATAGACCATCACGATGTCGCCCTTCTTGACGGTGTCGCCGGGCTTCACCTTGAGCTCCATCACGGTGCCTCCCATAGGAGCTTTGAATACCGGGCCGGAGAAGGTTTCGGTCTCTATAACCTCCTCGGCCTTGGGAGCCTCGGCCTTGGGAGCGGGAGCAGGAGCGGCAGCCTTGTTGGCCTCGAACTCGGCCTTGCGGCGGTTCTTGAGGAAGCCGGTGGCAACGGCGGGGAGGAGTTCGAGAAGGAGGAATTCCTCATCGTTTTGGGCCAGCTTCACGCCTCCGAACTCGGGGAGCTCGGGGTTGGCAGGAGCCTTGTAGCTGCTTACGTCATAAGGCTTCTCGATAGCGGAGCCTGTGATCTGCTCGCGGAAGGAGGGGTCCACAGCCACAGGAGTGTGGCCATATTCTCCCTTGACGAGAGCTATGAACTGGTTGTTCTTGTTGCTGTAGTCAGCTACCCCTTTGCGGCGGTCGAGGGCGAGAGCCACGGCCTGGGAGCCTACAATCTGTGAAGTCGGGGTCACGAGGGGCAC
>CAZWVY010000072.1:0-14040 GCA_964637105.1 uncultured Sangeribacter sp.
AGTTAACCCCGGGCTTTAGCCCGGGGTTTGATGTCTCCGTAGGTCACCACCCCGGAGGGGTGGCACCAGGGATATGTGGTTAGCGCGCGTCAGCTGCCAAGATAGCTGCGGAGCAGGTCGCTCTTCTGGCTTTTGAGACGGCGGATGGCCTTCTCCTTGATCTGGCGCACACGCTCGCGCGTGAGGTCGAACTTGGCGCCGATTTCCTCAAGTGTGAGCTCCTGGCATCCGATGCCGAAAAACATCTTGATAATCTCCCTCTCCCGCTCGCCGAGATGGCTCAAGGCTCGCTCTATCTCTTTGGAGAGCGACTCATGATTGAGGGCGGAGTCTGTGGCAGGGCTGTCATCGTTGGAGAGCACATCGAGCAGGGAATTGTCCTCGCCGTCAACGAGCGGCGCGTCAACGGAAATGTTGCGGCCCGAGACATTGAGAGTCTCTGAAATCTTGTCAACGGGTATGTCAAGGCGCTCGGCGAGCTCCTCAGCAGAGGGGCGCCGCTCGTTCTCCTGCTCGAACTTGGCCTGTTCCTTGGAAATCTTGTTGAGAGAGCCCACCTGATTGAGAGGCAGGCGCACTATGCGCGACTGTTCGGCGAGGGCCTGGAGGATAGACTGGCGTATCCACCATACGGCGTATGATATGAATTTGAAGCCTCGCGTCTCATCAAATTTCTGGGCCGCACGGATCAGGCCGAGATTGCCCTCGTTAATAAGGTCGGGGAGGGCCAGGCCCTGGTGCTGGTATTGCTTTGCCACTGATACGACGAAGCGGAGATTGGCGCGTGTCAGTTTCTCAAGCGCTTTCTTATCGCCTTTCTTGATACGCTGTGCCAGCTCCACCTCTTCAGCGACGCTGATCAGTTCCTCGCGCCCGATCTCCTGGAGATACTTGTCCAGAGAGGGGGTGTCACGGGTCGTGATCGTGGGATTTATCTTTAATTGGCGCATGTTAGCTTATATCTTTTGTACTTCTGTGTTTTCTTGGTTTATATGTTGCGGTTTGCTTAAATAAAACATCCGCAAAACGCCGCAGGTTTGCTCTTGGCAACCTGCGGCGTAATATTTAACGGAGGTTAAAGAATGTTATTGTATGAGGGGAGAGCATAATCTTTCCGGAGTAAGGCTCCGGGCCGCTCTCAATCACTCCTCAGAGAGGTCGATAGCGTAGTAGCGCTTCTTGCCGGTGGGGTAAACGCCGGTGAGGAACATCACCTTGTCCTGCGCGTCATCGCGCATGATGGCGTTGTAGATATACTCCAGGTCATCGGCAGAGTTGACGGGATTGTCGTTGACCTCGGTGATGATGAATCCATCCTTGATGCCGGAGTTCTTGAGCAGGCCGTTCTTGAGGCCGGTAACCTGAACGCCGTGGGAGATGCCGAGATGCTGGCAGGTCTCCTTGGTGACTTTCATGAAGGCGGCGCCGAGTTCGGCGAAGTCACCCTTGCGGGTGATGTCGGTGTTGCCCTGCGAGTTTCGGAGAGTGGCCGAGCGGGTGATCTTCTTGCCATCGCGCATGTAAGTCACGGTGATCTTGTCGCCGGGACGGAACTTGGCAAGCTGCTCATGGAGCTGCGCCATGTTTGCAATCTCGACTCCCTCGATGGCCGTGATGACATCGTCAGCCTCGAGGCCGAGTTCCTTACCCGTGGAGCGGTCGCCGACAGATGCGACGATCACTCCGGTCTTGGTGCCCTTTATCTCTTTCTCCTTGACAATCTCGGGGGTGAGCTCGCCGATGGTGATACCGAGCACGGCGCGCTGCACGGTGCCATACTGCTTAAGGTCGGCCATGACCTTGGCCACAATGGTGGTGGGGATGGCGAATGAGAAGCCGGAGTAGCTGCCGGTGTTGGAGTAGATAGCTGAGTTGACACCTACCAGCTCACCCTTGAGGTTGACCAGCGCGCCACCGGAGTTGCCGGGGTTGAGGGCGGCGTCGGTCTGGATGAAAGATTCGATGCTGAGGGCATTCTGGCGTCCGGACTGCCCGAGGCTGCGCGCCTTGGCGCTCACGATACCGGCGGTCACTGTGGAATTGAAACCGAAGGGATTGCCGACGGCGAGCACCCATTCGCCGACTTTGAGCGTCTCGCTGTCGCCGAATGTGATGGCGTGCAGTCCTTTGGCATCAATCTTGAGCAGAGCGAGGTCGGTCATTTCATCTGTGCCGACGATGAGAGCCTCGTAGGTGGTATTGTCATTGAGGAGCACTTCGAGCTTGTCGGCCCCGTCGACCACATGATTGTTGGTTACGATATATCCGTCAGAGCTGAGTATGACGCCCGAGCCGAGGCCTGTCTGGACAGGCTCGGACTTGCGCTGCTGCTGGCGGGGCTGCTGGCGCTGCTGGGGGCCGAAGAAGAAGTCGAACATCCCGAAGGGGTCCATGTCGCCATAGGGATTGTAGGTCTGCTTGCGCGTGGCGTAGCTTTTGATGCACACTACGCTGTTGACGGTAGACTCCGCGGCCTCCGTGAAATCGGTGTCAAATGACTGGGTGCGCGCTGTGCGGATGAATTCGGCGGGATTATCGGCGATGAGCGCGGCAGGGGAGAGAAGCATTAAAGCGGCGGCTGCCGCGAAAACAGTGGACTTTATCATGGAGTTATGCTTTTGGTCAGTTTTTGTGTATTCGGACCCCTTGATTCATAAAAACTTTATGACGCGGGGGCTAATAATATGACCGCAAAACCGCGTCCAAATTATACCGGGGGTTAGGCTTTTAAAATCTTTTAATAAAAATTAGTAACTGTTTACCCGTTTAGGGCGAGATGAATCTCGCCGGCTTATACAAAAAGGCCTCTTGAATCGCTCACGGGTGAAACCGGGGTATGTGCCACCCCTCCGGGGTGGTGGTGTGGGTGGTGATCCGGCACCCCGGACTCACGTCCGGGGTTAGCGCAGTTTCGCCCCTCCGGGGCTCGTCTTGGTTTTCGGCCGGAGAGGGGGTTGTTGTGCGTTTGGGAAAAAATAATTAATTTTGTCAGCATGAAATTGTCACTGCAGGTATTATCTTTTGCTCTTTCTCGGGCCCTATTCTTGGCGGCTGCTCCGGTGCGCACGGCCCGGCGCGTCTCTGCCGCATCGGGGCGTTGTGGTTGGCGCGTCTCTGCGGCCGCTTTCGGGCGTCCGGCGTTGCGCGTGCTTGCTGCTGTGCTGATGTGCGCGATGCTTGCGTCATGCCATACGGCGAAGAGGGCCCCGCGCGGCTCTTCTGGCCATGCGCAGACGCGCAAAGAGCTGCTCGCCTCGCTCGGGAATGTCAGCAAAAAGCAGCGCCTTATCGTCGAGGAGGCCTTCACATGGATGGGCACTCCCTATTTGTATGCCGGTGTTGAGAAGGGGAAGGGAGTTGACTGCTCCGGGATGGTGTTGAGGGTCTATGAGGATGTGTGCGGGGTGAAGCTGCCGCGCAACAGCGCCAAGCAGGCGGAGTTTTGCAAGAAAATCAAGGCCAAGGATGTCAAGACGGGGGATTTAGTCTTTTTTGCCACGGGCAAGGATAAGGATCGCATCTCGCATGTGGGCATAATGCTCAACAGCGAGGATTTCATACATGCCTCGAGCAGCAAGGGGGTGGTCATCTCCAAGGTCACCACGCCATATTATGTACGCACTTTCAAGCAATACGGCCGCGTCCCGATGTAACCCCGGGACGACCTCAAGGAGCGCGGGCTTCCAGCCCGCATCGGGGACTACCCCTTGAAATCTCCCCCTTGGTACCCCCTTTCGCGGGCTGGAAGCCCGCGCTCCTTGACTCCTTCAAGTTTAAGTTTTCAATCAATAGATATGGACTCCAAGTACTTAGATTGGCAACTCGACTTTCATACGAGTCATCACAACCTCCCTCATTGGCATCAGAACGGGAAACTGCAGTTTGTCACATTCCATCTAGCGGACTCCCTTCCTGCCGGAGTTCTTGAACGTCTGCGGGCGGAGAAGAAACAGTGGCTCGAGAAACATCCGATTCCCTGGTCCCGAGCAGAGGAAAAGGAGTACCATCACAGATTTTCACAATTCGTGGACCGATGGCTTGATGCAGGTTACGGCAGCTGCCTTTTAAGAATCTGCGCGGCTGCTGATATTCTTGAGCAGGTGCTGAATTATTTCAACGGTGAGCGGTATATACTTCATGCCTATGTGATCATGGGCAACCATGTACACGTGCTCGTGGAGACCGGGGATATATATACCATTCAGTCCATAATGCATAGTTGGAAATCCTTCTCGGCTTCAGCTATCAATAAGGCAATTGGGCGTAAGGGCAAACTTTGGATGAATGACTCGTTTGAACGGATGATAAGGGATGCGCGGCATTATAATAATGTGAGAACTTATATTCATAAGAATATCATGCGCGGAGGCGTAAGATGGAAACTCTGAAGCAATGTCAAGGAGAGCGGGCTTCCAGCCCGCGAAGGTGTTCGGCTTTATAACATGTCACGTTGCGGGCTGGAAGCCCGCGCTCCTTGGGGGTCATAGGTGGAGGGCCTGGAGGAAGCGGGATACTACGGCGGAGTCGCCGGAGTGCTTTCCTTTGTCTTCACTCAGTTTGCAGGTCTGGCAATAGAAGGGCCACGATTCGGTGATTTTTACGTCGAAGAGCTTGACCACTATGTTGCGCGGTTTCACGCCGGGGAAATCATTGGTGAAGTGCGTGCCTATGCCGAATGAGGGCTGGCATTTGTCTTGGGAATACTGCTGCAGGCGTATGGCCTCGTCCACATTCAGGCCGTTGCTGAAGACCACCTGCTTTGTCCGCGGGTCTATGCCGAGTGACCGGTATTTTTCTATTATCAGGTTGAGCTGCTCGTAATTGTCGCCGCTGTCGACCCGCAGGCCCTTGAACATGTTGGCATAGTCTTCAGAAAAATTCAGACTGAATATCCGCCACCCGTATGTGTCGTATAGGAATGTCCCCAATGCGCCGCGATAGGTGTGCGTCCACATCTTCATGGCGAGATGGTTGGCCATCTGCGGGCCATACATGCCGGCTATTGCGCACACTATTTCGTGGGCCATCGTGCCCATCGGAAGAAGGTCATGCTGCATGGCGAACCATACGTTGCTGGTGCCAACAAACTTTCCGGGGCCGCTGCTGAGTTCATCGCGCCGCTTCATGGCAGCAATGGCAACTTCCTGCGCCCTGTAAGAGGCGCGTCGGCGGGTGCCCATGTCGCTGAACCGGCATCCGGCCTCGATGAGCCTGCGTGCCTTTTCGTCAGACCGCGCGGCGAAGGACTCATAATCAAACGTCCCGGCTTCGCCGGTCATCATGTAATAGAGCTCTGAGACAATGGCGAGCACTTTGACTTCTAACAGGATGGTGTCGCTCCAGTTGCCTTCAAACTCTATGTGCAGATGTCCGCGGTCATCCTGCTCAACCCGTACAGAAGTTGGGTCGTAGCGGTATCCCTTGAGGTAGGAGTAAAACCAGTCGGGGATATAGCCGCAGCGGCGCCGCATGAAGTCGATCTCCTCCCCGGTAATGACCACGGAGCGGAGCGCATCAATTTGGCGGCGGAGCTCCCGGTCGAATCCTAACGGATAGACGGTGTTGTCACGGTCCTGGAAGCGGTATTTCACTCGTGTGCGCGGATAGTTGTCAATGACCGCGCAGCACATGGTGAACTTGTAGAGGTCGTCATCGGTGAAATGGGTGATGATCTGGCGCATGGGTGAGGCGGAGGAGGGTTAAGATGGCTTGAGATTGATGTAAATATAAGGGGCACCGGGCCTGTGCGGCTCAGTGCCCCTGATGCGTTTTGACTCCCCCTATTGCGATACCGGGCATCATGAACCGGTATTATGACCGGGGTGTCTTATTCGGCTGTGGGATCAGAGGATCTTAGCGAGCTTCTCCTCGAGGTCGGAGAGCTTCACGAGGCCTACGCTGCGCTCCTTGAGCTCGCCATCCTTGAAGAAGAGGACAGTGGGGATGTTGCGGACGCGGTTTTCGGAAGCGATCTCATCATTCTCATCGATGTTGAGCTTGCCGATTACGGCCTGTCCCTCATACTTTTCAGCGAGTTCCTCAACTACGGGGCCGAGCTTGATGCAGGGGCCGCACCAGGTTGCCCAAAAGTCGATTACTACCGGCTTGCCGGATTCGATGGCCTCGCGGGCCGTCTGGTCAGTAAACTGAAGTGCCATGTTATGTGTGGTTATTAAAATTTGATGGTCTGTTATGCTTCTTGCTCCCCACGGGAAGCGGTTTGCGACCGTAAAGTTAATCAAATTCGATGAAAAATCCAAATTTATTTTTCATCGGCCATACTATGGGCCATACTATGGGCCTGACTATCAGCTTTGACACCGTGCTCTCCCTGAGGCCTGAAAAGGAGCAGCCATGCGGCTGCCACGGCAAAGGCGTAGAGGGCGAAAATCAGCCACGGGGCCGTCCAGTCGCCCATGAAAAGGCGCATCACGGCTTCCGAGCCGGGGATGGGCACCATCTCCCAGCGGCAGTAGCTGTTGACTATGGCTCCTGCTGCTATGGTGCCGAATGTGGCGCCGATGCCGTTGCTCATGAACATCATGAGCCCCTGCGCGAAACCTTTCATTCCTTGTGGCGCGACTTGCTGGATGTAGAGATGTCCGGCGATAGTGATGAAGTTGAACGCGATGCCGTAGACTATCATGGACCCCACGAGCATCCATAACCCCTCGCCGGGGTTGCCGCACCCCAGAAAGAGAAAGCGCAGCCCCCAAGCTCCGAGGCCGAGGGCATACACCCACCGGATGCCTTTCCATTTGAGCGACACGCCTACGAGCAGGATGCATAGCGCCTCGGAAATCTGCGAGAGGGAGAAGAGCATGGTGGCGTTGCCGGAGGCCAGCGAGCCTGCATATTCCGCTACTCCCGAGAAATGGGATATATAAGGTGTGGCGAATCCGTTGGAAATTTGCAGGCATACTCCGGTGAGCACTACAAAGCACAGGAAGATGGCGCGTGCTCGCGAGCTGAACATTAGGCGCACGGATGAAAGGAGAGTTTCTCCACGGACCTCCTCGGAATTGCGTGGAGCGGGACGCCCCTCGCCCCGGGGGAGCGTGAGGGAATATAGGGCGGCCGCGAGACCTGCAACTCCGCTGCACAGGAGCTGCATGGCGTTGTACTGGAACCTGAGATGGCCCATGTCCGCTGCATCCGAGAAGGCGAAGCCTAATGCGCCATCGTGCCAGTAGGCGGAATTGACAAACCACATCGCGGCCACGAATCCCACAGTGCCCCATATCCTGATGGAGGGAAAGGAGGTCACTGGATTCTTTCCCTCACGAGCCAACAGGGCGAAGGAGGCGGTGTTGGCGAGTGCCATTGTGGGCATGTACAGGGCAAGGAAGAGCAGATAGAGCGGATAGAACACGCCGAAGGAGAGCTTCGGGTGAGTCATGCCGTAATGCCATAGAATCAGCATGACCACAGCGGCGGATGCGTGGCAGAGGGCGAGGAGGCGCTCAGGGCGTCCGCTCTTGTCGGCCATGCGCCCGAACAGCGAGGGTGTGACAATCGACACCAGTCCTATTGCTGCGTAAAACCAGGCGATGTCCTTGCCGAGTCCGCCGGCGCCGAGTAACTGCCCCAGACAGGTGAGATAGCAGCCCCAGACGGCGAACTGCAGGAAATATAGCAGGGAAAGACGTGCTTTCACGATAGTGATATTTGAGTGTTGGAAAAGTGCTGAACTGAGTCAAAGTAAAAAAGCGGCCGCCTCCCGGCGACCGCTTCCGGCGGATCAGAATTTAATTTCGACTCCCCCCATGATGGTCGTGCCGGGCATGGGACAGCCGTATATTATCTGGTAATGCTTGTTGGTGATGTTGTCGGCTTTCACCGACAGGGTGACGGGCACCGTGGTGCCCAATGTGTAGGCGGCCCGCAGGTTGAGCAGGGAATAGCTCTCGCTGAACCCGCCGTTATACATGCTCCAAATGCTCATCTCCTCCAGGGTGAAGCTGAAGTCGCCGGGCGACCAGGTGACCTCGGCATTGAGTTTGTTCTTGGGAGAGTAGAGGTTGTCGCCGTCTGTGTGCAGGTATGACCACGAGGCATTGGCACTGAGGTTGCGCAGGATGGCGTATCCGGCCTCGATCTCAAAGCCTTTGTTGTGGAACTTTCCAGTGTTGACATTCCTCGGGCGACCCTCCACGCGGATGGTCTGAATCATGTTTCTGCCGTCGATATAGAATATCGCCGCGCCCAGCATAAGGCGCCTGTCAAGCAGCCACTGGCGGTAGCTCAGCTCATAATTGAGCATATATTCGGGCTTCAGGTCCGGGTTGGCAGGGGGGTAGAGGTAGAGTTCCCTGATATTGGGTGAGCGGAATCCTTTGCTGAACGACCCTTTTATCTTGATGTTGTCGCGGGGGCTGAGGATGAATCCCGCCTGGGGCACCCATACATTGCCGTAGGTGGAGCCGTGCTGGAGGCGCACGCCCGCATTGATGTTGAGCAGCTCGCTGAAGAAGCCCTGCTGCATCATGACGTAGCCGGCAACCTCGTTGACATGGTGCTTTGCCTCGGATGTGCGGATGGAGGCGTCCTCTTTATTTGTATTCCATACATGGCCGCCCCAATGCTGGAAATCTATTCCGGCTGAGAGCACGTTGGCGTCCCACAGGTACATTGACTCGTAAGCCGTGAATCCCATCACGTAGTCCGTGGAATGGAAAAGGTAGTCCTGCGGCGTCGTGCCGGGAGTGTTGCCGTCGTCGACAATGTTGCGCCCCCAGTTGATATAGCCCTGGATGCCTCCGTCGGCCTTGGCATACCGGTTTTTGACGTATAGGCCGCCGGTGCCGCGGAAGATGTCGGTCCACATGTTCTCAAGGGGATCCTGCAGGGTGCCGGGGTTGTTGGCGTGGCTCTGCGTCATGTCGAGCATTCCTGCCACGCTCCAGTAGTCGGAGAGGGCGTATTTGAGCTGCGCGAACTCGTTGGCGAGCCAGAATTCGCTGCGGGCCCTGTTGCCGTTGCTGCGGTCAAGCTGGCCCGACACTGTGGCCGAGAACCTGTCTTTCTTATATCCGGTTGACAGAGCGAATTTCTGGGTGGTGAATGAGCCGAACATGGCGCGGGCGCGCCCTGTGAGGCCATCCTGATGCTGGGTCTTGGTGACGATGTTGACCGAGCCCCCCATGGCATTAGAGCCGTACAGGAGGGAGGAGGGCCCTTTGACGACCTCGACGCGCTCCACGCCGTTGGCTACGTAGGTGTCTGCCAATGAATGGCCGAACACTCCTGCCCACTGGGGCTGGCCGTCAATCATGAAGAGCACCTTGTTGCCCTGGCCGACGCCGCGGATATTGACCGTGCCCGCGCTGCCGCCGGACACTCCGTATCCGGCAAACCCGCGCTCGGTCACAAACAGACCAGGCACTTTCGACACAAGCACGGGCAAAAGCGAGGACTCTGACGACTTCTCTATCTCCTCGGCTGAGACCTGTGTCACATTGAGGGGAGTCAGTTCCGCCTCAGCCTTCAGGGGGGCTGTCACCACCAGCTCGTGCAGGCGCACCGTGTCGCGCGGTGCCTCGGCTGCGGAGGCCCACGCGGCAGTCAAAGCAAGAGGCAGATATATAAATAATCTTTTCTTCATTCTAATTGATGAGATGGAATTTTGGCTATTCAGTGGAATACCGCCGCGAAGTTAACAAAAATAATTTAAAAATTCACAATATTTCACTTAATTTTTACGTAAGATTAAGTAAAAATAATTGATAACGGAAGATGACACAATCTGAGATAGACTTTTTTGACGCTCTCGCCCCGCAATGGGATGCCAACGAGGTGAGGTCGACCCCGGAGCGCGTGCGCTCCATTCTTGCCAAGACGGGTATCGGAAAGGGGATGGACGTGCTGGATTTAGGCACCGGCACCGGAGTGCTCGTGCCCTATCTGAGCGAAATGACAGGAGACAAGGGCCATGTGACCGCCGTAGACCTTTCGGAGGGTATGCTGACCTTGGCGAGAAAGAAGTACGGGAATCTGAAAAATGTGGAATTCCTGAAACTCGATTTTGAGGAGGAGGCGCTCCCGGGCGAGTATGACGCGGTGATGTTATATTGCGTTTATCCGCATCTTCATGCCCCCTCGGACACTTTCGAGTGGCTTTTCAAGATGAACGTCAAGCCGGGCGGAAGCATATTCATTGCATTTCCGTCGGATGAGAAGTTTATCAACAATATTCACCATGAGCGCAAATCAGAGAGCGACCATCTCCCTCCGGCCGCACGCCTGGCGGAAATGATCAGGCTCTGGGGCTATGATGCAGAGGTCTTGGCAGACACCTCCGATGAGTATATTATCAAGGTGAGCCTTCAAGCCTAAGCCTCACCTTGATATAATGAATTAGTCCTTGATATAAAGAATTAGTACGGCACGCCTGCGCGTATCAGAAGCTCCTTGAGCCGGAGGTTCTCGTTGCGCAGGCGGTCTATTTCTACGCGAAGATTGTCCACCCGCAGGGAGAGCCGGTCGTTGCGGCGCTCGAGAAAGTCGATGCGCTCAGCGTTATCGGAGCTTTCTGAGGCGGTGTGTCCTGCGCGGTGCGCCAGGTCGTGGAAGTGTGTCAGTAACTGAGTGAGAGAGTCGCCCTGGTCGAGGGCATGGGTATGAGGGGGGACAGCCGCGGGGAGGTCGCCGGGGAGGTCGGAAATCATGAAATCCTCGAAACTGTCGAGTTCGAAAATCTCGTGAAGGCGGTCAAGTTTTTCTTCAGGTATGCGGCTGCGTCCATTTTCTATGGCAGAGAGGAAGCTGGGGCGCACCTGCAAGAGGTCTGCCAATGCGCGCTGGCTCATCCCGGCGCGTTTGCGAAGTCTGACAAGATCGATTCTGCTCACTTTAGGGGTGGTTTGATAATGAGTTGGTAAGTAACGCAGGTTAATTCAACGGTTCAAAGATATGGCTGCGCCCACTCATCTATCTGGGCGTCGCTCACATCGTTCATCAGAAGTCCGTTTCCCACAGTCACGAAGGGGAAGCGCAGACCGAGAGTCTTCACGCTGTTGTCGATGGTTGAGCTGCCGGAAGTGGCGAAGGGCACGATTGTCTTGCCGTCAAGCTCCTTCTTATGCTTCTGCATGAAGGTCGCTACAATGTTTGGATAGCGGTCCCACCATATAGGGTAGCCCACGAAAAGGGTCTTGTATTTATCGAGAGCCGGGATTGAGTCTGTGGTCTCAGGGAGGATTGACTCGTCAGCGCTTTCGCGGCTGCTGCGGCTCAAGGAATCGCGCCAGTCCAGGTCGGCCTCGGTGTATGGAGCGGCGGGTACTATTTCATACACCGGAAGATCGAGCTTCTTGCCAAGGCGCTCGGCCTGGGCCTTGGTAACGCCGGTAGCTGAGAAAAAGACTACCGCGGCCGACTTGGCCCCGGCACCCTCTTCGGACGCGGACTGTGATGCGGAATCTTTTTTCCCGGCGCATGCGGCCGCGACTGTAATCAGGGCAAGGAATGCGAGTGCGAAAAGCTTGGAGTATTTCATGTGAAAAAGCTCTTTAATGGTTAAAGGATGGTGCAAAAATAGCATTTTTATCCGAATGTTGCAAGTTTTTGCGCATGAACCATTGCGGAGGGCGGGGTGTTATGTTAGCAAAGAATTATTAACCCCTCAAAAGAGATACATTATGTTAGAAGGACTCAAAGACAAGGCCGCCGGTCTGATGAATGACGCCAAGGTAAAGGAAGTAGTAGAGAAGGTGCAGGAACTGGCCGAGAGCGAGAAGGGCAAGGAAGTGATCGAGACCGTCAAGGAGAAAGTCACTGACTTCATCCACAAGAAGAAATAAGGATTGATCATCCTGTACGGACGTGCCTTCGGCACGTTGGCTCATTACATGCAAAATAATGTAGGGACGTGCCTTTGGCACGTTGATTCATTACAGGTAAAATGCTGAATCAACGTGCCAAAGGCACGTCCCTACATTATTCAGCGCAGCGAGAGCTTCATCACATTCTCTACATGGTGGGTGTGGGGGAACATGTCGACCGGCTGCACCGCCTCTACCTTATAGGCTTTGTCAAGCAGGGCCAGGTCACGCGCCTGTGTGGCAGGATTGCAGCTCACATACACCACAGTCCGCGGACGGGCGCGCAGTATCACGTTCACCACATCCTCATGCATTCCGGCGCGGGGAGGGTCGACTATCATCACATCCGGACGGCCATGTTCGGCTATGAAGGCATCAGTCAGCACATCCTTCATGTCTCCGGCATAGAAGAGGGTGTTGTCAATACCGTTCACTGCTGAATTTAGGAGCGCGTCCTCTATGGCCTCCGGGACATACTCGATCCCGATGACCTTGCGGGCGTTCCGGGCCACGAAGTTGGCGATGGTGCCTGTGCCGGTATACAGGTCATAGACCAGCGGCTTCTCCGTCCCCTCGGCAAGTGGCTCGTCAAGTCCGGCGAAACGGCGCGCCACCTTGTAGAGCTCGTAGGCCTGGCGCGAATTGGTCTGATAGAAAGACTTGGCGTTAATCCGGAACTTCAGCCCCTCCATCTCCTCTTCTATATAGTCGGGTCCGAAAGCTGTCACTACCTCCTGGTCGCCGATGGTGTCGTTAAGTTTCAAGTTGACGACATAGAGCAGGGAAGTGATCTCAGGGAAGGCCTCGCGCAGGGCATCCATGAGCGGGCGGATAAGGGCCGGCGAATCCTCTCCAAACTGGAGGCATACCATGTTCTGGCCCGTAGAGGCAGTTCGGATCATCAATGAGCGCAGGAGCCCCTTGTTCTCGCGAAGGTTGTAGAATGTCAACCCGTTGCGCAACGCATAGTCGTAGATGAAGTTGCGTATGCGGTCGCCTAAATCGCTCTGCAGATGGCACTCTTCGATATGAAGCACCTTGTCAAAAGCTCCCGGTATATGGAATCCCAAAGCGTTGGGGGAGTCCGTGAACTCGCGTCCGCTGCGTATGTCTTCCCAGGAGCGCCATTTTTTATCAGAGAAAGTATACTCCATCTTGTTGCGGTAACGCCAGATGTTCTCAGAGCCTAATATGGGGGAAATCTCCGGAAGCTCCACTTTGGCTATGCGCGTGAGTGCGTCAGTGACCTGCTGCTGCTTGGCAGACAGCTGGACGGAGTAGGGGAGATGCTGCCATTTGCAGCCGCCGCATGTGCCGAAATGTGTGCATACCGGCTCCACGCGGTCAGCTGAAGGAGCGGCGAGTCGCACTATATGGCCCTCGGCGAAGGAGCGCTTCTTGCGGTCAATCTGGATGTCAGCGACATCGCCGGGAGCGCCGTAAGGGATGAAGACGACTATCTCGCTCTCATCCTCCGGACGCAGGCGCACACGCGCCAGGGCCTTCCCTTCGGCAGCGATTCCTGATATGGTAACCCCCTCAAGAAGGGGGAGGGGCTTCTTTTTTCGTGACATAATTTTATGGCATGATTGAAAAACTTCGTGCAAAATTAGTAATTTTCCGCTGAATTTTGTAAATTTGCAGTCCCGAATTTACCGGAAAGACGCGCACGGGACCCAGCGCCCCGTGCCGCGTTGTTGACGTTAAATCTCATATAACCCGCGAATCAGCTGAAAAACAACATATTAAGTTATACAGATAAATCTAATGGCAAAGAAAGTTTATACTTTCGGCGATGGCAAAGCCGAGGGTAACGCCGAGATGAGAAACCTCCTCGGCGGCAAGGGCGCGAACCTTGCGGAAATGAACCTGCTTGGCATGCCCGTTCCCCCGGGCTTCACCATCACTACGGAAGTCTGCACAGAGTATACGCAGTATGGCCGCGACAAGGTCGTGGAAGACATCCAGGAAGATGTGAAGAAGGCTATAGCCCACGTAGAGAAACTCACCGGCAACAAGTTTGACGATCCCTCCAACCCGCTTCTCGTGTCCGTGCGCTCAGGCGCCCGCGCTTCCATGCCCGGCATGATGGACACCGTGCTCAACCTCGGCATGAACGACGCCACCGTCGCCACGATGGCTGAGAAGAGCGGCAACCCCCGTTTCGCTTGGGACAGCTACCGCCGCTTCGTGCAGATGTATGGCGACGTGGTGCTCG
>CAZWVY010000073.1:0-13994 GCA_964637105.1 uncultured Sangeribacter sp.
TCGCCCGCAGCCGACATCTATGCCCTCGGAGCGACAATGTGGTTCTGCCTCACCGGAACGGACCCGAAAAAATCTACCGAACTAATAGGGAAGAGCCTTGCCGCCTCACTCCCCGACAGCGTTTCCGCTGCAACCAAAAACCTAATAGCCAAAGCGACCGTCCCCTCGCAGTTCGACCGCAGTATCTCCTTCGACTCCGCCGAATACACAGCATCGGCCAAGCATGACCAGCCAACGGAAATACTGCGGGAGGAGGAAGAGATTGTTGTCTTACCTCCCGTTCCGCCAACGCCTCCTGCCCCACCTGCGACATTTATGGGCAATGACAATCCGACATCCGTAATAGAGGAAAGCAGCAGTACGCTGAAATCTGATAAGCCCGGATGGATTCGCAAGCACAAGTGGGCCCTTTTGATTTACCTTGCGGTAATAGCATTGCTTGTAATGGGGGGGATGGCCGCACTGTCAGGTAATTCTCAAAGCACTCCCGTAGAAGAGGAAGACAGTAACACCATGGTAGATGTAGACTCGATCCGCGGAGGGGGAGAGTACGCATATGACAATGGCGATTACGAGAGGGCATTGGAGTTATTCAGAAAGATAAGCGATGACGCCACAGCTCAGTACTATATCGGTAAGATGTATTATAATGGCTGTGGAGTGAAGCAGGACTATGTCGAGGCTGTCAACTGGTTCCGCAAAAGCGCCGAACAGGGGTATGCAGGTGGGCAGTGCAATCTGGGAGTGATGTATCATTATGGACAGGGAGTGATGCAGGACTACGCCGAGGCTCTCCGTTTGTACCGCAAGAGCGCCGAACAGGGGTATGCAGGTGGGCAGTGCAATCTGGGAGTGCTGTATCAATATGGGCATGGCGTGAAGCAGGACTACGCCGAGGCTCTCCGTTTGTACCGCAAGAGCGCCGAACAGGGGTATGCAGGTGCTCAGTTCAATCTGGGAGTGATGTATCAATATGGCGAGGGAGTGATGCAGGACTATGCCGAAGCTGTCAGCTGGTACCGCAAAAGTGCCGAGCAGGGGGATGCTGACGCGCAGTGCAGTTTGGGCTATATGTATGACCATGGGTATGGCGTGAAGCAGGACTATGCCGAGGCTGTCAGTTGGTTCCGCAAGAGCGCAGAGCAGGGCAATGCAATTGCGCAGCACAACCTGGGGGTGGCGTATGATGATGCTAAGGGAGTGAAGAAGGATTACGCCGAGGCTCTCAGCTGGTATCGCAAAAGCGCCGAGCAGGGCTACGCTGACGCGCAGTGCAATTTGGGCTACATGTATAAACATGGGTATGGAGTGAAGCAGGACTATGCCGAGGCTGTCAGCTGGTTCCGCAAGAGCGCAGAGCAGGGATGCGCTGTGGCGCAGTTCAATCTGGGGGTGATGTATGAAAAAGGAAACGGCGTGCCGAAGAGTAAGGAACAAGCTGTCCAATGGTATAAGCTGGCTGCTGACCAAGGAAATGAGGATGCGATTGAAGCATTGAAAAGACTTCAATGAAAATGAGAGAGATTAATTGGCGTATGGAGCGCGGTAGCGGGCGGCGGCATTGGTTTGCGCGGCTGATGGCTGTGGCGCTGTTGATAGTGGCCTTTGACTTCAATGTCTGCGGCCAGTCAATCAGCGTCAAGTCGATGGAGCTGTTAATGGACCCTATGACCGAAAACATGCAGCGCAAGGATGCCAACGGCAATTGCTGCGCATTGATTAAAGTTCCGCTGCCGGTTGACAACTGCTCGTTTGAGGGCAACGTGGTCGGCGATACAAAGTATGTGGTAAACGAATACTGGGTGTATCTCACCCCCGGCTCAAAATTTCTTCAAATCAAATGCCCGGGCTATTTCCCCTTCCGGATAGACTTCCGCGACTACGGCATAGATGGCGTGAAATCCAAGAGAATCTACTCGTTGGCATTGGACATCAAGGGGGCGGACAATTCCAAAATTGATGTGAAGATGCCGAGCGACATGCGCAAAGAGGACCGCGCCAACGGGATGGAAATAAAATATTCCCGAAACATATCAATCAACGAATTGCTGCACTGTCCGTTGGGATTTGTGGAATGGGGTTCCGGCTCGCTTTGGAAGATTACCGAAGATGAGGCCGCTCTGATGGCCAGTTTGGGTGAACAGGAACATATCCTGAAGAAAATTCTGGAAAACAACGAATCCTGGATAGGATGCTACATGATTGACTCGCCGCAGGCAAACGCATCGGAAGCCTCCACGCTGATACTTGAGGGGCTCCCTTTGTGGCAGGTGTATCCGATTGTTGCTGAGGAGTCCGTAATTGTGGAAGGGTGGGCTTATATCACCTATCCCTTTTACTCAGTGAATCCGGACGGCTCCAAAGGAGAGCAGCTGTCGGTGAAGGAAACTGAAAAGAAATTGCAGCCTCTCATCAAGGCCATGTCCGGTTTACCCGGCTTCAAGAAAGCCAAACGGGAGGATTATATCGACACATTCGGATATTGCTTCGGACAAAAAGGCTCTTTTTTCAAGAACGACCAGGCGCGGGAGTTTGTGAGTGTCACATACTCCGGCAACTACGCGACAATAGAAATACGAAAATTTTAATAACCGCATAAAAACATCTCGAAATGAAAAATCTTGCAATACTGCTGCTCGCTTTCCTTTGCGCGTTCTCCGCTAAAGCTCAGTCATACGGCTGGATGGAAGTGGACGGCAACAGAGTGGAATTAAAGTATGCCCACATCAACATGGAAGAGTCTGACGAGAATCACCCCTTCGTGATTTACAGTGATGTGGACATCAGCAGAGTGATTGACAACAGCGGCATAAAGCTGCAAGGCGTATGTTCGGCGCTGACCCTTCAATACAACCGCAATCCCTCGGAACACAGCAATCCCGTATGGGAATCCTTGTTTGTTTTCAACGCTCCGGTTGGATTAATCGGGGAAGATGAGATATCGGTGAAGGACTATCCCATGAATTGCCTGGCAGGAGAGATTGACAATGATTATATCAAAGCCACATTTACAAACGGCAAACTGTCGGCATCCGCTAAGGATGCTCCCGGCTTGATTTTCATCAAAGGGCGCACCGAAGGCCTCGAGCTTCCCTGCAAAGTGTCATTTTCTGTCAACGGCCTCCCTGACAACTGGAAAGCCCTCATGAAATAATTATGAGCACCGGTACGAATAACAACGCGTTAGAGGCGCCGACGATACTTAGCGGCAGCGGGCGCAAGTACAGGATTGTGCGCGTGCTCGGGCAGGGTGGATTCGGCATCACCTACCTGGCTGTCGGGACTGTCGTTGAGGGGAACATCACCGGCGAGATGCAGTTTGCCATCAAGGAGCATTTCCCCTCCTCGTCGTGCAAGCGGGTGGGGAAGAACGTGGTCCCCGATGCCGACAAGCAGGAGGTGTTCCAGTCGAGCCTGACAGATTTCATAGCCGAAGCCAAGAAACTCCACTCCCTCGGCACAGAGAACAAGAATATCGTCAAGGTCAACGAAGTCTTTGAGGAGAACGGGACGGCCTACTACGTGATGCAGTACATCAACGGCGAGAGCCTCGCCTCATACGTCAAGCCCGACAGGAAGCTGCCGTATCAGGAGGCTGTCAAGTTGCTCGCTCCCATTATCGATGCCGTAGGATTTCTGCACAAATCGCGCATCAACCATCTTGACATCAAACCCGAAAACATCATGCTCCACCGTGAAGTGGAGGGCAGCGTCACGCCGATTCTCATAGATTTCGGGTTGAGCGTCCACTTCAAGAAGAACGGAGGCAAGACCTCACCCAAAGGGGTGGAGGGTGTCAGCGAGGGTTATTCGCCATTGGAGCAGTATGCCGGCATCAAGGAATTCAGTCCCGCCACCGACATCTACGCCTTGGCGGCCACATTGCTATATGCCCTGACGGGCAAAACCCCGGCCAGCGCCGCCGAAATTAAGATGGCCGACATACGGGCATCACTGTCAAACGCGGTTCCGGAGAAGAGCATCGAGGCGATTTGCAGAGCGATGAACAAATCATCTGACGACCGCACACCCTCGGTCAGCACCTTCAAGGAGGACTTGGGTCTGACATCCGGCGACGGCGGGAGTGTGACCGTGATGATTGACACAGACGAAGAAAAGAAAAAGAAAAAACTATGGCAGTGGGTGCTCATAGGGCTCGGGGCAGCGGCGGTGATAATTGCCGCAATCCTGCTCATATCCCACTCGCAGACCCCCGCCACAGATCCTGAGCCGGTACCCGTTGACAGCACACAGACTGACTCCATCCGAACCGAAGAGCCGGAGGCGGACGCCCCTGCTGAGGAAGCTGCCGAGACACAGACAAACAGTGATGCCGACAAATCAAAGGCGGAGGAGAAAGTACAGCAAGAATCAGCGCAAACAAATCCGGCACCGACACCGGCACCAAAACCGACACCTGAACCAACACCCGCGTCAAAGCCGACAGTGACGAACGGCACGCTGAACCTTGGCTACGGCACGTGGCAGGGACGCATTGAGAACGGCAAACCGGACGGCCATGGACGGCTGACTTTCACGTCTGCGCATCGCGTTGACAGTCATTCTTCGGCTATGGCCAATCCCGGTGACTACTTCATTGCCACATACGAACATGGCCGTCTTGTCAGCGGCAAACTGTATGACAGCGGCGGCAATCTCCTTCAAACCATCATACCCTGATAATTATGAGAATTAAGAACATAGCTTTATCGTGCGGCGTGGCGGCATTGGCCTGGTGCGCCTTCGCCTCCGCAAGTGCTCTCGCGCCGATTACGGAGGCGGGCCGCGGCGAGGCAGGCGTGCTCCTGGAGTGCGACACCGTCATGAATGTCGGCGGATATTCCGTGCATATCATACGCGAAGATGGCGAGGAGACTTTTGCCGGACTCAACCTCTTTTCCGAAGAGATGAAAGAGTCGTTTGACAGGGATTTATTGGGCCGTATCGAGACCGACCTCTACAAGATGGCGCTCCGCAAACCGGGGGCAGAGGAGGCCGTTACCCGGATTGTGAAGGGCAAAGCCGCTGATTTCAAGGCCATCACGCCTCAGACGCCATGCTCGGTGAATAGCGACAATGCCAGGAGTCTTGCCGTGGCGTGGACGGTAAACGGAAAGAGGGTTGAGGTAGCTCTCCCCGTGTCATACGAAACGGCGGGAGCGGGCAACCGCAGCGAGACAGAAAACCTCCTGATAAAGAAAATCAGGGAGTCTGACGGCAAACGGAAAGCGTTCAAGATAGCCACGGACGACCTCGAACCCTACGGCGAAAGCCTGTATGTACTGCCCGGAGGGTCATATCTGAGCAAGGATGTCACCAGGAACGTCTACCCGGATTCGGCCCTTAATCCCGTGTGGGACAGCGCATATCCGCGCGAGTCGCTCGCCAACCTTTTCATCTTCCCCTCCGACAGATACGGGGAGGTCATGATGGAGGTGACGGTGCTTAAACACGAGTATGGCGAGAAGGAGCAGTTGACCGTCCCCGTAGCAAGCCTGTTGGCGGCGATGGAAAACGAAGGATGCACCCCCTACTGGGGTGTGGAGAAAATGGAGGATGGCACTCTCGAGGGGGCCCTCTTCCTCTTCAACTCCCGCCGGGGATATGACCACGTGCTGAGAATCGAGTGCCGACCGGAGGAGGTGATCGGCGGCAAGGGGACAATAAAGGGGCGCGCGAGCCTCTACATCCCGACCAATAATGTCGATAACCTCAACGCACCCTACATTGAGAAATCCGAAGATGAAAAGATTAAATATTGAGCTGCCTGCTCATAAGAGTCTCAAGTCGCGGGCGGCTGAGCTGCATTGGATTACCCTCCTTCTCGCGCTCCTGCTGTGCCTCCCCTGCGCGGCCCAGTCTCCGCAGGAGATGGAGAGCCGAATGGATGAGATAAAGCTCAATGAGAACTTTATCTATGGCGAGAGCTACAGCGAGGACAAGGACATGGCCTATCAGAACGCACTGGTCGAGCTGGCCACTTCCATCAATGAGCTGCGGGCCGACAGGGACAGTATCAAAATCACCACCTCCGACCTTCAGCCGGTCATTAAGGAGATGCGGAGCGATGATGGCCGGAAGCACCACTCGTTCCTTTACCTGCCGCTGTCGCAGGCCCTGTCGCTGACCCCGAAAGATGGGCATGACAATATCGCGGCCAACGTCACCCCCTCCGGAAGCAACAGCCCGGCCCCTCAGCCGCAGCGCCAGGAGGAGAGGCCGCAGATGACGTTTGTGCCGGCTACTCCGGCGCAGACTCCGGCATCATCCCAGGCCTCGGCTCAGGCCTCGGGCGCTGTGATGACCCAGGCTCAGAAAGAGCTCATAGATATAATCCGCATCCAGGGCAACTGGGTGGAAATCAGGGGGTGGCTGAAATCCTACAAGGATGAGGGAAAAATCAGGGAGACGGGCCGCTGTGTCTCATACGCCGAAGTACCCGATGACGCATACTCCATACTGATGGACGAAATGGCCGGGATTCTTGCAATCCTCTCCCCCAAGAACGCCTCCAACCGCATCAACCACAAGACCGGACAGCCCGACAACCCTAACAATCATCCGAACTGCAAATTCATAGTATGGTACAGATAAAACGACTTAACATCCTCTTTGCGCTCCTCGTCATGCTGTGCGCCCCGGACTGCTTGGCGCAGGTGACGTTCAAGTTTTCCGCAGGCACTATCGGCGCTGGAGCCTTGAAAAACAAAATGGAGAGCAACATCTCCGCGCTCCTCTCCGAAATCAACCGTGCCGGAACCTCCGGCACCGCGCTCAACCTCTCGCAGATCAACATGGAGACGGAGGCGAAAAACCGTCTGCAGGCCCTCTGGAATGACTCCCGGTTTGTCTGCGACAAACCCTCGAACATCTCCAAGTGTCTCAACGACTTCCAGGGCTACCAGGTGAGGGCCATCCCCATCACCATGAAGCCCGCCGACTCATCATACGACGGGAAGCTCAACCGCGAGCTGACCGTGTCGCTCAACAAGAACGGCGTGATTACCGGCGTGCGCCCGGCCTGGGAGCTGCAGGAGGATGTCTCATCCATCATGTTCAGTCCCGGCGGAGTGTCCGATGAAGCCCAGCGCAGGGAGATACTGAAATGGGTCGAGGACTTCCGCTGCTACTACAACGAAAGGAACTTGAAAGCGCTCAAACAAATCTACAGCGACGATGCCTTGATTATCACGGGCAGTGTAGTGACGAGGCGCAGCAGCCAGGGCGACCGTGGAGCGCACCTGACGCAGGACGTGATTTACAAAGTGCAGTCAAAGGAGGAATATCTTGATAATCTGGATAAAAAAGTTTTCAGAAATAACCGCCGCCTGAATGTGGAGTTTGACCATATCTCGGTGGTGATGCACGGGGCGAAGAATAATATCTACGGTGTTACCCTGCATCAGAAATGGCAGAGCGGCACATACCATGATGAGGGGTGGCTGTTTCTCCTCTGGGACTTCCAGGACCCGACGGCCCCGCAGATTCACGTCCGCACCTGGCAGCCCGACCAGGCCGTAGCGCGCGACGGCGTGTTCACCCTTGACGACTTCTTTATCCCGTGACTCATTTTTCGGCTCAAGCCGCAATTAATGTGCATGAGATTGAAGTTCCTGCGGGTCTCAGACCCGCAGCTCCATCCCTCGCCGCGCGACATCCTCATCCTCTGACGATGCATGTTTGAACTGCGGGTCAGAGACCCGCAGGAACTTAAAGCGGAGCCATCCAAAGTGGCGGAGGCTTTCCAGCCTCCGTAAAACAATAGACACACAATGAAACAGATAAACTTTATCAAACACATACTATTAACAATCGTGGTGGCCATCATGGCGGCATTGCCGTCGTGGGGGCAGGAGTATGAGGTGGTGAGTTTTGAGCAGGAGAAAATGGACCTCACCGCGAGGACTGAGAAGCCCCGCATAGATACCAACGGGCGCAAATGCGCCCTGTTGAAAGTGTATGTCAACGACAAAATTGCCGCCGCGCGCGGCAGCATAGTGGGCGCAGTCGAAAGCACCGGCATGGAGAAATGGATATACATGTCGCAGGACGCCAAAAGGATAGAATTAGTCTTCGACAACCATTACCCCCTGACCCTCACCTTCGAGGACTACAACTACCCGACCCTCGCCCAGCAGATGGTCTACATCGTCAAACTGCGCGAAAAAGCCGGGGCTGCCGCACTGGCCACTGCGCAGACAGTCGTCCACACGCACCCCGAGCCCGCAGCGCAGACAGTCACCCCCTCGCAGCCCGTAACGCAGGACTTAGCAGCAAATCTTTCAGCGAATACACGCAATTCCAGAGCTGAAATACGGAAGGCGGCAATAGAGGCCTATGATAAAAAATTATATGAGCAAGCCCTGAATTTATTTCTACAGATTAGTGATGACAAAAGTGCCCAGTATTATATTGGGCATATGTATGATGATGGATTAGGAGTGACTCAAGACTACGCTGAGGCAGTAAAGTGGTATCTCAAGAGTGCCCAGCGAGGTAATGCCATGGCTCAAAACAATTTAGGATTCATGTATCAGAATGGTCATGGAGTAGAAGTGGACTACAATGAGGCATTAAAATGGTACAACAAAAGCGCAAAACAAGGAAATGCAGAGGCACAATACAATTTAGCAGATATTTATCGTATGGAAGCTGGAGCGCCACGTGATTGTTCTAAGGCATGGAAATGGTATCGCAAGAGCGCGGAGCAGGGATTTGCCATGGCACAGCAGAAATTAGGCGATATTTATAGGTACGGTTTTTCTGGTTACGGGGTAAAGCAGGACTTCGAGGAGGCTGAAAAGTGGTATCGCAAGAGCGCGGAGCAAGGAAATTCATACGCCATGAGCGACTTGGCAACTATGTATTATTGTGGTCTTGGAGGGAAGCAGGACTACGCAGAGGCATTTAAATGGTCCAACAAGGCACTTGCATTGGGCATCGACTCAATGTTGGAATTCCTAGGAGATATGTACTATAATGGTAAAGGAGTAGAGCAAAATCGTGAGAAAGGGATAGAGTTGTGGAAGCAAGCAGCTGCTAAAGGAAGTGGCTATGCCAAACATCAATTAGAAATAATAGGAGAACTATGATCGGGATAATCAAGAGATCGCTCCGCAGAACGCACCGGCTGCAAGAAATCCTTCTCTTGCTGTGCCCGTGCATAGGGGCTGCGCAGAATCTTTCAATAGTAGGATTTGATGTTCTTCCTCTTGATTTGTCGGCACGTAGGGTTAAAGTGCAAGACAATAATAAGATGCCTTGCGCTCTTCTAAAGATTAATTGTAATGATGATATTACTGGTATCCAAGGCTCCGTAATTAAAATGGAAGAACATGGGAATGAATACTGGGTATATATTCCCGGAGGTACCAAATACATCAAAATACTAACCAGACACCATGCTCCGATGGAGTGCAGATTAACTGACTACATCAAAGCAGGAGTGCAGTCGTCAGTCACATATCAATTAGACCTTAAAAGTGATTTGCCCCTTGAAATTCTTTATGGGCGCCCTCAAACAAGTATTGAAGAAATCACAGACAGCATAGTTTCTGCAAATCGAATAGAAACGCTAATGAGAAATTTAATCAGCACAAATGCTAAAAACATATGCTTCAGGAGAGGTAAGGTGTTTCCGTATGAGAGAACGGAAAATAATACTATAAAAGTTGGGTTTCTTAATCGCGACCTAAGTGAGGCCTTACCGCCGGTATATGGAGGTCTCCCAAACTGCGAATCGGATTTTGAGGGTAATGATGAGGATTTTTCAATAGATATGGATTACCATTGGGTGAGAGATAATAATGGACTTTTCGGCCTGATGGATTCTAACGGGAATAAGATTGCCCCCTTCAAATATGCAAAAATTTATGAGCCGAAAGAGGAATTATCATACGCTCGAATTGTTTTGGCGATGGATTCCTTATCCCGAGGTTATGTTTTAAATAGGGTTACAGGCGAAGTAATCAGTCATATACCCGAATGGGATTTTGTTAGTGATGGTTATTTTAACCAGTATCCAACGAGCCTGTTAAAATACACGGATGTAAAAAGTCATAAAGATTATTTCATCGACAAAATAACTGGCCATAAGAGAGAAATAAAGATTCCCAAGGGATATTATTTCAAGGAATTTCTGCCATTCAATCATTTGCGCTTTCAGAAAAATAAATCTTTGGATCAGAAAATATTAAACGAGGAAGGTCGCGTAGTTTCCGAGCATTCATTTGCGTTCAGAGTTTTAGGTGATGAGTCCTTAATCTCACCACAATATCTCTTTGGTACGCTTGGAATATATGATTTAGAGAGTGAGAAATTTATTTATCATGGAAGTGCAATTTCTCAATATGCTCCTATTTCACGCAATATCATTAAAATTGGAGAAGGGGTACATACAAAATATTTGAATTTGGAATCAGGGTCTTATTCTGATGAAATGCCGGATGTTAAATCACTTGGACATAAAATACCGGAACGCACATTAGTCAGATTGGGTGTAAAGAGACTATTTGAGGGCACGTCGTATTCTATAATACCTATTGAAAAGGGTATATATTTAGCAGAATCAAATGATAAGAAGATTCTTGTGGATAAATATGGGACATTTATCAATGAGGACCTCGAAATATCAACCGTACCGCATTGGGGTGATTTAATGTGGTGAAGACTCATAGAAAATTAGAGAATAATGAAGAGAATAAGTATAGTTTTGAGGAGTCTTATCATTGGCATATTGACAATATCGGCATTTACTGCAAAGGCTGAAGAAATTAAGATCAAGTCTTTCTCCTTGCAGATGGAGCCTATGACAGTTCCTATGCAACGCACTGATGCGAATGGGGAGATTTGCGCATTAGTAAAGGTGATAATACCCAGTGCCCGGGCTGCATTTGAAGGAAGCCTGATAGGGAATTGCGAGTACAAGACCTCTGAATACTGGTGTTACCTGAAACCGGGCAGCAAACAGTTGAGGATAAAATATCCTAACTGCGAGCCTCTCATGGTAAATTTTGAAAAATTAATCGGCTCCGGGCTGAAAAGTAAACAGATTTATGAACTTACTTTAGTGGTTCCTGAGAGTTCTGTCCGGGATACCTTTACCATTCATGGGGAAATTAATCTTAAGCCACTGGACAAAACAAAAATTATGATATGGGGTGAGACTCAATTTCCTAAGGGATTGAGGGTGTGTCATATCTCCCAAGAGGGCGAACATGTCGCTATGCTTGATTCAAAGGCCCTTGGATTGGTGAATGAGGACGGGACATTCATTGGACTATCAGGAGTGTCAGTGTTGGGAACCATAAGCAATCCCATGATGAAACTCTCAATTCCTTTTTCCTTTTCAAATGTCAGAATTGGTGATACTTTTACTGTAATGTGTGATGATGCTGATTATCCATCAGCGTCAATTATAGTCTCAAATGAAAGAATCGGCAAAGGTCAATATGATATAAATTTTATTCAGAAACCTACTCCTTTGTCCGCCTATATGGTTGATAAAATTACAAACGAGCCATTAAGAAATATTAGCTTGAAGTTGGTCCGGGGTAAGAGTAATAAGGTATTTCATACGGTTACTGACGATGATGGGTATTTCAAAATAAGCGATGCATACAATGATGAAAGCTATACAATCTACTATGGTGATAGTAAAAATGATAATTTAATTCCTGCATTTTTTCATTCAGGTCAGATTAGTAATCGGGTGATTCCCGTTATAAGAGGCCAAAGAATAGATCGACTAGGGTATGAATGGAAGGTGGTGACTGATGACGGAAACACTCCGGAGTCTCACAGATTTGGAAGTTTATTTAATCCTGAAACTTGGATTTCGTATCCTGAGAATGATTCTATGAAGGGAATGACTTTCACCAGACAAGGCTACCCGACAATTCATATCAATGGGTTTTATCCAGGCAGAATAGGAATTTATGCTTATCCTAAAGGAAAATCCAAAACAGTATATGAATATAATTCAGACGGAACAATAACATCTCACAAAAAACAGAAATAATGAGATTGGCCTATTTTAAATCTATTCACATAATATAAATCCAACAACGATGAAAAAGAGAAGAATGATTACAGTGATGCTGTCGCTTGCGGCAGCGGTGGGGGCTGTGATGCCCGTCAAGGCCGAAACGCCGCAGGTGCCGGAGTGTAGGGAACGGGTGCCGCTGAACCCGTACATCGAAAGCAACCAGCCGGAGGATGCAAGAAGGCTGCGCGAATTTGTCAAGGAGTACCTTGATGCTTTCGACAACCGCGATTTCGAGAAGTTCAAGGGCTATTATAAGTCCGGTAACAGTCTGGGAGTAGCCAACACAAAAGGTCTGGACGAGCTGATAGCTGACATGGAGCGAAACCCGACGGCCCAATACTCCATAAAGGGTTTCCCGATAGTGAATCATGGCGCGAAACCTCATGTATATGGCATGACAGTCGGTTTCTACGGCCCGGATGACAAGGCCGTAGGCTATTCCTTCCTGCTTCTTGACCTGAGCGACCCGGAGACAGTGGTGAATCATATCTCCACTTACCAGACAGCCGCTGAGGCGGAGCAGCAGGGCGTGTTCACACTTGACGATTTCTTTGTGCCGTAATTCAGCGGGTATGATGGGTGTACTCAAATCCATATTCATAGTTGCAGTATTTGCTGTCATGGCGGCGTTGCCGTCGTGGGGGCAGGAATATGAGGTGGCGAGCTTTGAGCAGGATAAAATGGACCTCACCGCGAGGACGGAGAAGCCCCGCATAGATACCAACGGGCGCAAATGCGCCCTGTTGAAAGTGTATGTCAACGACAAAATTGCCGCCGCGCGCGGCAGCATAGTGGGCGCAGTCGAAAGCACCGGCATGGAGAAATGGATATACATGTCGCAGGACGCCAAAAGGATAGAATTAGTCTTCGACAACCACTACCCCATAACCCTCACCTTCGAAGACTACGACTACCCGACCCTCGCCCAGCAGATGGTCTACATCGTCAAACTGCGCGAGAAAGCCGGGGCAGCCGCCCCGGCGCAGACAGTCACCCAAACTCACCCCCAGCCCTCAGCGCAGCCCGAGCCCGTAACGCAGTCTCAATCTTCCAACCAATCAGCCAATAAAACCAAGTCTGTAGATGAAATTCGGAAAGAGGCAATAGAGGCGTATGAAGCGAAGAAGTACGAACAAGCATTAGCCTTATTCCGTAAGATAGAGCATGATGCCGTAGCGCAAGGGTATATAGGAGATATATATTGTTTTGGAGACGGAGTGAAGGAGGACCACGCCGAGGCAGCCAAGTGGTACCGCAAGAGCGCCGAGCAGGGCTACTCCGTTGCGCAGTTTACTTTGGGAGTCATGTATGGAATTGGTTGTGGCGTACAACAAGACCACGCCGAGGCTGTAAAATGGTATCGCAAGAGTGCCGAGCAGGGCTACTCCAAAGCGCAGTGCTATTTGGGTGGTAAGTATGAAAATGGTGAGGGAGTGCGACAGGACTATGCCGAGGCTGTAAAATGGTACCGCAAGAGTGCTGAGCAGGGCCACTCCGGTGCTCAGAAGAGTTTGGGGCGCATGTATAAAAAAGGTCTTGGAGTTAAACAAGACTACGCCGAAGCAGCCAAGTGGTTTCTTAAAAGTGCCGAACAGGGCAATACTGACGCTCAGTTCAATTTGGGAATCATGTATGGTTATGGGGAAGGTGTTAAGCAGGACTATGCCGAAGCTGCTAAGTGGTTCCGCAAGAGTGCTGAACAGGGCTATGATGCGAGCCAGTTTCTACTGGGAATTATGTATTATTATGGCAATGGCATCCCTGAGAATCGTAAGGAAGCTATAGAATGGTGGAAAAAAGCGGCTGCGCAGGGATATGAAGATGCAATTAATAAATTAAAAGAATTAGGCGAGTTGTGAAAAATGTATATCATGAGATGAATCACCCGTTGGAACATTTTATGATATAAAGTAACTTTTTCGGCTCAAACCGTAATTAATGTGCATGA
>CAZWVY010000074.1:0-13935 GCA_964637105.1 uncultured Sangeribacter sp.
TACTCTCGACTGTGCATATTTGAACTGCGGGTCAGAGACCCGCAGGAACTTAAAGCGGAGCTATCCAAAGTGGCGGAGGCTTTCCAGCCTCCTTAAAACAACAGCGGAGCCAACCAAAGTGGCGGAGGCTTTCCAGCCTCCGTAAAACAACAGCGGAGCTATCCAAAGTGGCAGGAACGCCCGCAGGACTAATTCTGCAACACCCTCTACGTTTGGCTCAATTGTTTCAATTCCAGGCGCTCGCCGTCATACCGGGCGTAGCTGAAATGGGTGATCCAGTCGCCAAGCTCCACTATGCGGCAGGCGGGAGCGATCTCCTCCTCACGCAACTGATGAAGGTGGCCGAATACAAACCAGCTGATGCCGGGATGCTCCGCGAGATATTCCCGCGAGAATTTCTTGAGATTCTCCCAGGGTATGTCCAGCCTCTCCTGAGTGCGGGGTCCGCAGTGGGTGCGGCTCCGGCGGCTCCAGGCGTAAGCGAAGGGGACAGTCCAGCGCGGGTGGATGCCGGAGAACATCCACTGGCAGAAACGGTTGCGGAAGATGCTCCGTATCATCCGGAACCCCGCCGGGAGACGGCCAACGCCATCGCCGTGCGAGAGGAAGAATTTCTCTCCCTTGATCTCCTCCACGCGCCATCCGTCCACGACCTCCACCCCCAACTCCGAGGGTATGTAGTCGTTGATCCAGATGTCATGGTTTCCGATATACCAGACTATCTTCACTCCTGCGTCGCTCATGCGGGCTAACTGCCCGAAAAAGCGCACGAAGCCCCTGGGCACCACATAACGGTATTCGTACCAATAGTCAAGTATATCGCCCAAGAGGTAGATAGCCTCTGCATCCCCCTCAATCTCCCGGAGGAATCTGACTACACGCAGCTCCGCCTCGCGGCTGTCCGGGAAGTAAGGGGCCCCTAAATGCAGGTCGCTAAGGAAATAGACCGCCATCAGAGGAAACCGAGCTCAAGTTTCGCCTCCTCGCTCATCATGTCCTGCGTCCACTGCGGCTCGAAGACCAGGCGGAGGTCAACGGCCTCAGGCCCCTCGACACTGAGCAGCTTCTGGCGCACATCCTCCATTATGAAATCGGCGGCCGGGCACCCGGGAGCCGTAAGAGTCATGTCCACATGCAGAGTCTTGTCGGCAGGCGTGTAGTCTATCTTGTATATCAGCCCGAGGTCATAGACGTTGACCGGAATCTCCGGGTCAAACACCGTGCGCAGCAGCTCGATAGCGCGCGAGACAATGCGCATCTCCTCATCAACCTTCTGCTCGAGCGACTCAGCGGAAGTCTTGCCGTCCGGAGCGGCCTGCTCCCTGACCTCGCCTTCCATATTCTCTTTCTCTATATCTTTTTCCATATGTAATAATCAATTTGAATGTACCGGTCTGATTGACTCTGCAAATTTAACAATTACACACCGTCTAAGAAATATCTTTTGACAGTTTTTTCACACTTTTATGCACCATCGCACTGTTTTTACGCCCCCGCGTGGCGATTTACAGTTTTTTTGATTAACTTTGCATCTGATACGGCTGCGCCGTAGCTCTCTCCGAGATTTATCTTGATGATTTATCTAAATACTGTCTAACTATGAACCAGATCTCCAAACTCGCCCTCGCCGGCGCTTTAGTGCTCGCAGGCGCCGCTACTGCCAACGCCGGCTGGCGCTTCGGCATCAAGGCCGGACTCAACCTCGACAACCTCAAGGTCCATAACCTCGCTGATCTCAAGGATAATTTCGACACCGACAACCGCTGCGGCTGGACGGCCGGCATCATGACCGAGTTCGAAGTCCCCGTGGTTGGCATCTGCGCCGACGCTTCGCTGATGTACACCCGCATGGAAAATTCTTTCGAGATTCCATATGTTGAAAAAGCGGCAAGTTACGCCGTCGCCACCGGTTATGAGACCAACGCCGGAAAGAATTTCATCGAGATTCCCGTCAACCTGAAGTGGAAGCTCAACCTCCCCCTCGTGTCCAAGATCATCAAGCCCATGATCATGACCGGCCCCGCTTTCGCTTTCAAGCTCGGCAGCAACCCCTACAAGGATGTGGTCAAGGCCAAGACCTGCCAGGTGGCCTGGAACGTAGGCCTCGGCGTAGAGCTCTTCAGCCACCTTCAGGTGCAGGGGCAGTATGGCTTCGGCATCAACAAGGTGGCCGAACTCGTCAGCCCCATCCATACCGAAGACCTCAAGGTGAAAAACAATTACTGGACCGTAACTGCCGCCTGGCTCTTCTGATTCCCAATAACCCACCCACGTGAATACAAGATCACTCATAACGCTTGCGGCCGGACTCGCCGCGCTCGCCTCTCCCCTCGCCTCTGAGGGGGCGTTCCGCTGGGGTCCGACCGCAGGCCTCAATATCAACAGCCTCCACTGGAAGCAGAAACTCCTCGAGACTTCGCAGACCGTGGGGGCCCAGGCCGGTGTCATGGCCGAGCTCATGATCCCCGGCATCGGCTTCGGCATAGATTTCGGCCTGAAATACTCGATGCAGGGAGCCAAGGTCAATTTCGGACAGTATCCGGTCTGGAGCGTCAGCGGATACGGCGATGAGAATGTGGTGATACATACTCTCGAGATTCCTTTCGACCTGCGATTCAAGTGGACACGCATGGACGGCCTGGAGGACATCATCGCCCCCTTCGCCTACGCCGGCCCCGCCTTCACATTCAATCTCGGCGACAACAACATCGGGGCTCTCGAGTATCCCGCCGGATTTGTGGCCATACGCTTCGGTCTGGGCCTGGAGTTCATCAAGAAAATCCAGCTCTCGGCCGGTTACTCCTTAGGAGTGAGCTATATCACGCGCACCGTCAAGCTCGACAACCTCAGCGCGCAGCCCCGCTCCTGGAACGTGGCTCTGACCTATCTCTTCTGAACCCGCGAGTCTTTGCGGCAGACGCATGTTTGCAGAAGTAATCTTACCGTTGCCACTCTACTCCACTTTCACCTACAGCGTGCCCCCCGGCATGGAGCGCGATCTGCAGGTGGGGAGCCGCGTGCTCGTACAGTTCGGCCGCAGGAAGTATTACACTGCCATCGTATTCTCTATTTCAGACCGCTTCGAGGGCCCGTACGAGGTCAAGCCTCTCGCGGCCCTGCTCGACCCGGCGCCGATAGTGCGCTATCCCCAGATGAAACTCTGGCAGTGGGTGGCCGATTACTATCTCTGCTCCATCGGCGAGGTCTACAAGGCGGCGGTGCCCGCCGGGCTCAAACCTGAGAGCGAGACTTTCGTATCACTCTCCCCAGACTATGACCCTGACCTCCCCGGGGATGCTGAAGCCCAAACCGAGACCCCGGGGCCGGAGTCCCCGGAGGCGGACAAGGGGCACCCCACAAAGCTCACCGAAAGGGAGGCTATGGTGGTGATGCTCCTCTCCGAGAAGAAAAAGATGAAAATCTCCGAAATCGAGCAGCAGCTCCACCTGGCGAGCGCAACGGCCGTGGTCAATACCCTGCTCGAAAAGGGAATAGCGGGCATCAGCGAGAATGTCGTGGAGCGCTACCGGCCTAAAAAGGAGACTTTCGTGCGCCTCAAGATTCCCCGGGGGGACTCCGAGGGGCTGCACTCCCTCTTTGACGCCGTGACGCGCTCGCGGCGCCAGGAGCAGGCCTTGGTGGCGTACCTGGACCTGTCGCGCTGGATGGCGCGCGAGACAGAGCTATTACCCGTCACACGCGAGGCCCTGCTGCAGAAGTCGCAGACCACGCCGGGCATTCTCAAGGCTATGGCCGACAAAGGCATTTTTGAGATATACCGCGAGAGCGTCAGCCGTTTCCAAGCCTCCGGTACAGGCTCATGCGCCCCCCTGCCAAAACTCTCGGATGCGCAAGGGAGGGCATTGCAAGAAATCAGGCAGGCCTTCCGCGACAAGGAGGTCGCCCTGCTTCACGGCGTGACCGGAAGCGGCAAGACGGAAATCTACGCACACCTCATCCGCGAGGTGCTCGACCGGGGTAGCCAGGCCCTCTACCTTGTGCCCGAAATATCGCTCACCACACAGCTCACCGACCGTCTGCGCAGCGTCTTTGGCGACCGTCTGCTGGTGTATCATTCCAAGTTTTCCGACAACGAGCGCGTTGATATATGGCGCCGCATGCTCACCTCCAATGAGCCATTGGTGGTGCTGGGGGCCCGCTCCGCGGTCTTTCTCCCCTTCGCGCGCCTGGGCCTGGTAATAGTCGATGAGGAGCATGAGGCCTCCTTCAAGCAGTATGACCCGGCTCCGCGCTACAATGCCCGCGATGTGGCTACGGTGCTTGCCCGCATGCACGGGGCACGCACGCTCTTCGGCTCCGCTACCCCCTCGGTGGAGACCTACTGGAAGGCCCGGCAGGGACGCTACGGCCTCGTGACCCTCTCGGAGCGTTTCGAGGGGGCGCAGCTCCCCGATGTGGAGATTGTGGACATGCGCGAGCAGCGCAAGCAGAAACTGGCCTCCGGCTCCATCTCGCGCCCGCTGCGCCTGCAGACCGAAGAGGCCCTCAAAGCGGGGAGGCAGGCCATCATGTTCCAGAACCGGCGCGGCTTCGCCCCGGTGGTGGTGTGCCGCACATGCGGATGGACCCCCAAGTGCGTCAACTGCGATGTCTCACTGGTCTATCACAAGCAGACCGACATGCTGCGGTGCCATTACTGCGGTTATTCCCGCACCCTCCCCTCCCTCTGCCCCGCCTGCGGCGAGAATACCATAGAGGTCTACGGCTATGGCACGGAGCGTATCGCAGAGGAGATGCACCGCGCTTTCGACGGCTACCGCGTGGCCCGCATGGACCTCGACACGACGCGCAACAAGGATGCTTACCAGGATATTATAGAGGAGTTCGCCCGCCATGAGACCGACATTCTGGTAGGCACGCAGATGGTCTCCAAAGGGCTCGATTTTGAAAAGGTGTCGCTCGTCGGGGTCATCAATGCCGACACGCTGCTGAATTTCCCCGATTTCCGGAGCAACGAGCGCGCTTTCAACATGCTCGAGCAGGTGGCGGGGCGCGCCGGGCGCCGCAAGGACAAGGGGACGGTCATCATACAGACCACCCGCCCCGACCATGACGTGCTGCGGCGCGTCATGGCCCACGATTACGAGGGTTTCTATCACGATGAGCTCCGGCAGCGCGAAAAATATTTCTACCCCCCTTTCACCAAGATAATCAATATCTATCTGCGAAGCAAGGATGCCCCTGTGGCAGACCGGGCTGCCGTCAGGCTCGCCCTGGCGCTGCGCGAGGTGTTCGGCAACCGCGTGCTCGGCCCCGAGAAACCCTTCGTGAGCCGCGTGGCCACATGGTATCTGCAGTGCATCGTGCTCAAGGTCGAGGCCAACGCTTCGATGATCAAGGTCAAGGCCCTCCTACGCGAGATCTACGAGCGCCTGGCCCCCGACCCCGATATCAAGGCTTCACAGATATATTATGACGTAGACCCAGTCTGATTATTTGTTCCAACCATGTCTATACACGATAATTTCGACCGAGACCATCTCTGGCATCCCTATACCTCCACCCATGACCCCCTGCCGACCTATAAGGTCGCTTCGGCCTCGGGCGCGGAAATCACCCTCGAGGACGGGCGGCAGCTCATTGACGGGATGTCGTCATGGTGGTGCGTGATACACGGCTACTCCCACTCCATCCTCACGAAGGCGGCCAAGGAGCAGATTGCCCGCATGAGCCATGTGATGTTCGGCGGATTCACACACGACCCCGCCATAGAGCTCGGCAAGATTCTCCTTGACATCCTCCCCCCGTCGATGAACCATATCTTCTATGCCGATTCGGGCTCCGTTGCCACGGAGGTAGCTCTTAAGATGGCTGTGCAGGCTCAGGATGACCCCAAGCGCACGGACATAGCCACTATCCTCGGCGGCTATCACGGCGACACATGGAACGCCATGTCTGTCTGCGACCCCGTCACGGGCATGCACGGAGCTTTCGGCCCCTCGCTCCCCGCGCGCCTCTTCGCCCCACGCCCGCGGTGCCGTTTCGGCGAGGAGTGGGACCCGGAGGATTTCAAGCCCATGGAGGAGCTTCTTGACAAGCACCGCGACACCCTGGCGGCTGTCATCCTGGAGCCTGTCGTGCAGGGAGCCGGAGGCATGTATTTCTATCACCCCCAATACCTGCGCGAGCTGCGCCGCAAGTGCGACGAACTCGGCATACTCCTGATTTTCGATGAGATAGCGACAGGATTCGGACGCACGGGACACCTTTTCGCCTGGGAACATGCCGGAGTCGAGCCGGACATCATGCTCATCGGCAAGGCCATCACAGGCGGTTTCATGAGCTTCGCCGCTGTGGCGACCAACGCGAAGGTTGCGGAAATGATCTCCTCCTCCAGCGCGAAATGCATCATGCACGGCCCGACCTTCATGGGCAATCCTCTTGCATGCGCCGTAGCCGTGGCCTCTACCCGCCTCCTGCTCGAATCCCCCTGGCAGAAGCGTGTCAAGGAACTTGAGGCTATTTTCAAGGAGAGGCTTTCGGCCGCAAAAGGCTGGAAATGCGTCCGCGAGGTGCGCGTGCTCGGCGCTATCGGAGTGCTCGAGCTCGAGGACTGGATTGATGTAGGGCCATTCCAGAAGATGTGCGTGGACCGCGGAGTGTGGATTCGGCCTTTCGGCCACAATGCCTATCTCATGCCCCCTTACCTTGCGGTCAGCGACAGCCAGGCCCACAAGCTGTGTGACGCGCTGCTCGACATCGTCTATGAACTGTATGAAAAACCTCTTCTGAAAAATGACTGACAGCCGGGTGCCCGAGCATATATCACTCCTGATGGCCGATAAGGCCCGGTCAGGCAATCTGCGCCATATCCCGGCCGGAGCCGGGGACCGGCGTACGATGCTCGACCTGGTCTCTAACGACTATCTGTCGCTGGGGAGCCGCGCCGATGCCGGGGAATTCGATGAGCTAAAGGCCAAGATGTGCGCCAGTCATGCCATGACCTCCTCCGCTTCAAGGCTGCTGTCGCGCCGCCAGGGGGAATATGCCGAACTTGAATCACTGCTCGAAACCCTCTACGGGCGTCCCGCGCTGCTGTTCAATTCCGGCTATCATGCCAATACGGGTCTTGTGTCGGCTCTAAACACCGGCAAGACCCTCTTTGCAATTGACAAGCTCATGCACGCGTCTGTCTACGACGGGCTGCGCGTCGGAGGATGCGTGTTCGAAAGGTTCCGCCACAATGACATGGCTTCGCTGCGCAGGATACTTGAACGCCGCCATGATGAGTATGACTCAATCGTGGTGATAGTGGAGTCTGTCTACAGCATGGACGGCGACCTCGCCCCCCTGCGCGAGCTCGTGAGCCTGCGCGGGGAGTTTCCGAAGATGCTCCTTTACGTTGACGAGGCGCATGCCGTAGGGGTCAGGGGCCGCTCAGGGCTCGGGCTGGCCGAAGAGACCGGCACTGCCGGAGGCATTGACATCCTGACGGGCACTTTCGGCAAAGCACTCGCCTCATCGGGCGCCTTTGCCATCTGCAGCGCCCAGCTGCGCGATTTTTTCATCAACTCCTCCCGCTCCTTCATTTTCTCCACAGCCCTCCCACCGGCATGCGCGGCCTGGAGCCGCGAGATGCTGCTGCTCTCCCTGGAAATGGAGAGTGAACGGAGACATCTCGCCCGGCTCTCGGAATGGTTCGCCCGTGAAGTGGCCGCTCTCACGGGACGCGACAGCGGAAGCCGCAGCCAGATTGTGCCGCTGCTCGTCGGCGATCCCCAAAGGGCGGTAGCCCTGTCTGACTCGCTTAGAGAGGCAGGTTTCGATGCCCTGGCGATACGCCGCCCTACAGTCCCGCCAAACGGCGAGCGCATACGCTTCTCCCTCTCCGCAGGGCTGACCCGCGAAAGCCTCCTCCCCCTAATCAGGCATCTCAAACACCTTTCAGCACAACAATTCCTTTCAGATCAACTATAAGGAAAAAATGAAAATAGATTTCATCAGCCGCTCATCATCCTCCTCCCGTCTAATCCTCATCTTCGCAGGCTGGAGCACCGGACCCTCCCTCTACGCCGGAATAGCGCGCAAGGGATGGGATGTGGCGGTGTGTCACGGATACGATGATTTCTCCCTCCCCGAAGATTTGCTTCAACCCTACTCCACGGTCATAGTCTACGCCTGGTCATTCGGAGTCTTCGCCGCCATGCGCGCCCTGCGGGGCCGTCAGGTAACCTCGGCATACGCCCTCAACGGCACGGGGCTCCCGGTTGACGAGCTCCGCGGAATAAATCCTGCCATCTTCGACGGCACCCTCAAGGGGCTCAACCCCTCCACACTGCTTAAATTCCGCCGCAGAATGGCCGGTTCCTCCCGGGCAATTGCCGATATGCAGGCCAAGCTCGAGCACACTCCGGATATAGAGCTTCTTCGCGGTCATCTTTCGGCCATTGCCCACGAACAGCGTGAAAGCATGGCTGAAGGCTTACGGGATGACCTCCCCTGGCGCCGCGTGTTCATCTCCGCCTCTGACCGAATCATACCCCCTGAGGCGCAGTCAAGATACTGGCTCGAGCACCCCGTGCGTCCAGAGATTGTGACTATGGAGGGTGCCCACTACCATCCCCTGGAAGACATTATCGACACCACACTGCCCCGGCCCGAAAAAGTAGGAGACAAGTTCGAGGAGGCCCTCGACACCTACGGCGATCATGCCAGGGCACAGCGCATCATAGCTCAGCGGCTCGCAGCGATGCTCCCCCCGCAGGCCCGACGAGGCGGAGAAATACTGGAGATAGGAGCCGGTTGCGGGATGCTCACTTATATGTATGCTCCCGAGCTGCGACCTGCCGCAGCCACATTCGTCGACCTCTACCCTCCCCGAGCGCCATACTCAATCGCACCCTCCGAAGACTATATACGCCAAGATGCCGAACTTTGGATGGACAGCGCACCCGCAGACAGCTTCGATGTCATACTCTCCGCCTCAACAATGCACTGGTTTGCCGACCCCCGCAGATTCCTGGCCAACGCCCGGCGTATTCTCAAGCCCGGCGGCTATCTCGTAGTCAGCACATTCGTAGAGGGCAACCTCGGCGAACTCGACACCGGGCGCCCCGCCCCCCTGCATTACCACAAGGCCCCGGAACTGGCCCGCATGGTTTCCGAAATATTTGGCAGCGCATCGGTCCGCACACATGCCGAAGAAATTCCCCTGACCTTCCCGACAGCCCGCGAAGCTCTCATGCACCTCAAACGCACCGGTGTCGGAGGCTCAGCCAAAAACCGCGCCTCCCTGCGCGATCTCATCCGCGCCCTGACACCCGAAGACCCCGAGAGGCTGCCCACCCTCACATTCCGCCCAATGTATATAATAGCCGGAAAATCCGGACTCTGAACAAAATGAGTCCAACCTCCACCTCAATCCCTGAATAATATCTTACACATATATGATAGACTTCAACTCATACCGCAACCTCCTCATCTCTGACCGCACCGTGCGCCGCTTCCGTCAGGACAAAACCGTCGACACGGACACTCTCCTCAGCCTCGTGGAACTCGTGCGCTACTGCGCCTCGGGACGCAACGCACAGCCTCTCAAATATGCAGTAGCGGACACCGAAGACCTGTGTGCAAAAATATTCCCGCACCTCAAATGGGCCGGCTACTATAAAGACTGGGACGGTCCCGAACCGGGAGAACGTCCCGCAGCCTACCTCATCCAGTGCCTTGACACGCATTACGGCCCCAACTGCCTCTGCGACGATGGCCTCCAGCTTCAAGCCATAACACTGGGCGCAGCCACACTCGGCCTGGGATGCTGCATCATAAAAGCCTTCAACGCCCCCGCCCTTGCCGAAGCCCTCGGCATACCCGAGCGCTACCAGCCCCGGTACGTGCTGGCCATAGGCCACCCCGCCGAACAAGTGAAGCTCGAAGAAATGGACGGCACCGATGACGCCGATTTCAAATACTTCCGCACCCCCGACGGCACCCACCACGTCCCAAAGCGCCCCCTCCCCCAGCTAATCATCCCCAAATAACTCCAATAATCCCAATTACTCCAATTATTCCAATAATTCCAATTACTCCAATACCTCCAATTACTCCAATCCCTCCAATTACTCCAATTACTCCAATTACTCCAATTACTCCAATAGCTCCAAAAATTCCAATAGCTCCAATAATCCCCTCCCCGCCCGGCAGATTTTTCAATAAAAATTTGCAAGATTCAAAAAAAGGCATTAACTTTGCACTCGCTATCAGAAACACCCGAGGAAAGATGCCGGAGTGGTCGATCGGGACGGTCTCGAAAACCGTTGTACCCTTACGGGTACCCAGGGTTCGAATCCCTGTCTTTCCGCATTTCATACTGTTTTACAGTATTTTAACTAAAAAGTACCCGCAAAAGTACCCAAATAGGCGCTTTTGCGGGTCTTTTTATGGCTTCCGGCTTATGTGCTGGCCGAAGAAGTAGAGGGCGGCTCCTGCTGCTATAAGAAGAAGGACCCATAGCCCGGCGTAGCTCCTGGGCGCCTCCTGTTCCTTACTCTCGGCCTTCCGGTCGTCCTTCTTTTCGACGTTGGCGGCGGTGGTCGTGCTGTCGCTCTTGTTAACCTGGCTTCCGGCGCTCGTCTGGGTGGTCCGGTTCTGCCTCTCCTCGGCGTTAATGTTTACGGATCCTTTGGTGTATGACGTCGGCCGGATATTAGGCGGCTTGTCGTCCCGGGCCTCCTTGTCTGCGGTTGCTGTCGGTATCGCTGCCGGGAGACTGTCGGGGGGTGTCTCGTCGTCCTGGCCGGCGAAGTCCCAGCGCTCGAAGTCGAAAGTTACGTTAACGCGGTTGAGGATCTGTTCCAGGATTGCCTGGTCGAAGGTGGCGGCGGCCGTCTCGTTGGTCGCCTTCTGCTGGTCGAAGGCTGCGGCCGTCTCCTGTCTTGTCTCCTCCTTCGCTGCTGCCTTCCTCGCGGTGCTGCAGCTCTGGAAGCTGACGAAAAGAAGAAGGGTTATTAATATGGCTGTGGCGTGTCTCATGCTTGGAGGTCTTTGAAGTTGGTAGTTTGGAGCGGGAGGGTGTTATGGACCAAAGCGCCGAAGCGTATGTAGTCCAGGCGGCGGGTCCAGCCCTTGCGGTATTTCTCGGACGTCGGGCGCTTGGCGATGATGTCGTCTATGAAGCGAAGGCGGGCGCGCTTGATATGGTCGAACAGGGCGCGGGGGTCCCGGGCGTTGACTGCCGCCAGGGTATTGGGGCCTGCTATCCCGTCTACTTTCACGCCGAGAATTTTCTGGACTTCGGTTATACCGTGCTTTCCGCTGGCCCATACCCAGTCGACTACTATATTAGCTACGCTCTGGCTCCGGATCTTGTCGGCCTGCCATCGGTCCCAGTAGTGTGGTTTCATGACGCGGTTAACGGCGTCCTCCGGGGTTATGAGCTTGAGGTCGGCTACATCGATGTCTCCGTCTCCGTCCTTGTCGTAGCCTACTTGTTTCCAGGTGCTGATGGTTACGCCTCGGTTCGTGGCCCCTCCCGGGTCATGGGGGTCGTTTGCATAGCCTCCTTCCCAGCTCAGAATGAAGGGGGCGAGAATGTCAATTTTTGCCATGTGGGTTACTCAATGAATGGGGGGATTATGTACTGAATATTTTGGGCGGCCTCGTGTAGACTTGCGCGGGCTGTGTCCAGGTCTACCTCGCGGCCGTGGGTAAACTCGCAGAAGATGCTGCCTACCCAGTCATGTTGGTTGTCGCTTAGTCTCTTGATAATTACCTGGGACGTTCCGCAGGCTCCCAGAAGGCTGCGGGCGTAGCGGTCTGTTACCTGGCCGTCTATGTCGGTAATTACTGTAAATAGCTGGCTGGCCATAAGCTGGCAAAAGCGGGCGATGTCGCTCATTTTAAGATTCTGGATCTTGGGCTTCATGCTCTCGACGCCTTTACGCTTGCTCTCGAAGTATATGCTAACCATGCTTTCGTTGCCGAGCGGGTGCGGCTGGACGATATAAACGCGGTCGGCCTTCAACTCGTGGAGCACTTCCCACAGCTCGCCGTGCACGATCGCGGAGTTGTCGCTTCGGCGCTTCTGCTTTTCGGCCTGCTCATCCTCCAGCTTTTTAACCTTCAGGTCGGTGAGTTTATTTTTGGCATACTGGTTATAGGCGAAGTAGGCCGCTATAATTGTGCCTATGGCGCTAATGATAGCGGGTAAATTTTCCATCGTGTTGTCGTTTAGTCGTTATAGCCGGCGGCCTGGAGGTCGGCCGCTATCTGGATTTTGATTTCCCGGATGCGGCGAAGGTAGGCAATATAACGGGCCTTTGCCTGCTCTGCCTCCTGCTCGTCGAGGAGTCCGGCGTTGGCGGCGTTATAGCTGTTCACGAGGTCAAATTCGGCGGTTTCGTCGATTTCGTCCCGGATCACTGCCTTAACCAGGGCGGCGCGGGTCGGGCGTCCCCAGATCTGCACCTGGTCGCAGTCCCAGCTCTTTTTTTCGGTCCCGTCCTCCCTCTGGTCCGTGCGCCGGGTCATGTTGTAGCTGTAATGGAAGGAGCCATTACCGAGGTCCGTTATTATTGCGGGCCTTTCGTCTGAATTGGATTTCATGTGGTGTCTCTTGTTAAATTGGTGAGTGGTTACTCGGGGTGATGTCTGCATTTTCAGATTAGTCTTCGGGGATGAAACAGAGCCGCGTCCCCACGGCTGCAGCCGCTGATGCCGGAGTGTAGCGCGTATCTGAACATGCCAAACCTGCATTATATCCGTAGTATGCCATGCCTCCGAAGAGCACGCAACGGACTGCCTCCCCCGCAGCCGGTATACCGGTGTAAAAATAATCGCTGAAATATGTAGTTGCGGTTGCTCCGTCCCCTCCTTCGCAGGGCGCATTATCACCGTCTTCTCCCCCTATGATGGTCTTTGCGTAGCTGCCCGTCCGGGGGAGCTCGCCGCGGTTCCTGTAGTTAGTCAGACTCGCGGCAGTGCTGCCGAAGAGGGCCGGGTCGTCGCAGGTGAAGAAAAGACTGCGCGCTCCGTCATCATTGCTTTGTATCAGGCTCAGGCAGCCGTCCGCGCAGCTCCATATATGGCCGAAGGGGTTCTCGAGGCCCCGGTAGCTGGGGACCTTCACTTTTACGGTGGTGGTGTCGTATTGGCTCGGCATCGTATATTCCACTTCGCCTGTCGCGTTGCCCAGACTGTTTGTCAGGCCGCAGGGTAGAAAGGGATAATAGGTGTTAAACTCGCTCCACTTGTCAGCAATCAGCATAGTGGCTCCTGTTCCGAGGCCCCCTTGCCGGTAGCCGTTGGCGTCGGGCTGAGCATTAAAATCAGCCTGGCAGTTGCGGGTGGCATACTCGATGACAAAAAACCAGTATGTAGTGCGCTGGGCCTGGTACAGGTCGCAATTCCAGCCGGCGCCGTTAAGCCCTGCGGCGCCTCTGTTGCGGGCGTACTCCCGGAATTTGGTTAACGTCACATAGGTGGCCGGACGCCCGAGAAGGGTCCTGTATGTTCCGTCCCAGGCGGCGTTGTTGTTGCCCCCTCGGAAATTGGCCGTAGTGTTGACTACTGAGGCCAGCTTCGGGGTGGCTGCTACGGTGCGGTCTACTGTTGCTTCGTAGGCGCTCCGGTAGCACTTGCGCACGTAGTGGAAGCCCGGCAGAGGATACTCCGAAAGCAGGGCGGTCAAGTTGTTGCCGTCGAACTCGAATTTTTCGTAGTGGTCCGGAAGCTCTACCATTACCATTCCGTCGGCGCCTGTAAGGTTGGCCGCGGATCCGGAGTCCCTCTTGGCGCTGTTGGCGGGGTGAAGGTAGTAGTTTACTTCGCCGTCGTCTTTTAGCACACATCGGCGCATGCGGCTCTGTATCGGCAGGCTGACGTGAAGCTCCGGACGGCCTACGCGCTCCAGGCCTCCGGCGGCTGCTACGGCGAGGTTTATTTTCACGCCATAGTAATAATCGTAGGGGAAAACGG
>CAZWVY010000075.1:0-13850 GCA_964637105.1 uncultured Sangeribacter sp.
GTAAAGCTCGATTGTAAGGGTCTGGGCGGGGAACTCCTCCTTGGGAATCTGGTCAAGCACGCGGTCAGCGTCAACGAAGATGGCGTGGCCGCCTACGGGACGCTGATAGGGAATGCCGTACTCGTCGAGCTTCGAGGCGAGATACTCAACCTGCTTGATACGGGTCTCGAGCATGTCAAACTCGGTGTTCTCGTCCAGGCCGACTGCGAGAGCGGCCATGTCACGGCCGTTCATGCCGCCGTAGGTCAGATAGCCCTCGAAGGGTATCACAAACTTCTTGGCACCCTCGTAGATGTCTTCCCAGCGGGTTGCGATGAAGCCGCCCATGTTGACAAGGCCATCCTTCTTGGACGACATGGTCATAGCATCGGCATACGAGAACATCTCGCGGCAGATCTCCTTTATGCTGGCATCCTTGAACTCGGGCTCGCGGGTCTTGATGAAGTATGCGTTCTCAGCAAAACGGGCGGAGTCGAAGACTACGCGCTTGCCATACTTGTCGGCCAGACGGCGCACGCCGCGGAGGTTCTCCATGGAAACGGGCTGTCCGCCGGCTGTGTTGTTGGTGATGGTCACGATGATGAAGGGCACTTTCTCGTGGTCCTTCTCCAGGACTGCCTCAAGCTTCTTGAGGTCTACGTTGCCCTTGAAGGGAACTTCGAGCTGGGTGTCCTTGGCCTCGTCTACAGTGCAGTCTACTGCGAAAGCCTTGCGAAACTCGATGTGGCCCTTGGTGGTGTCAAAATGGGAGTTGCCCGGCACGATGTCGCCCTCGTGCACGAGGTGGGAGAACAGCACGTTCTCAGCGGCGCGGCCCTGGTGAGTGGGGATCACGTAGTCGAAGCCGGTGATGCGCTGGATGGTGTCCTTGAGTTCGAAGAAGGAGCGTGCACCAGCGTAGCTCTCGTCGCCGGTCATCATTGCGGCCCACTGGCGGTCGCTCATCGCGCCCGTGCCGGAGTCGGTGAGGCAGTCGATGTAAACCTGGTCGGACTTGAGCTGGAATACGTTGTAGTGGGCTTCTTTAAGCCACTTCTCGCGCTGCTCGCGGGTGCTCTTGTGGATGGGTTCGATCATTTTGATCTTCCACGCTTCTGCAAAAGGAATTTTCATGATAACGCTTTATGTTAGAGTCAGATTTCTGATTTTCGGAAGGCCGGGAGTGCTCCCCTCGCCTTTCGCTGACAAAGTTAGCACTAATTTCCGGAATATGCAAAAAAAATCCAAAAAATATTAATTTCAAATTTTTCTGCCGGGATTCACCCTATTCCGAGGCTGCTTTTTCCCGCAGCTCTCCTTCCCCGGGCTCTCTTGTGCGAGGCTCCCTTCCCTGAAGGTTTAATTATGAGGTGCTCCGTCACATTGCCGTCACTGCATATCCCCGCTTCCTGAGCAGTGATAGCAGGCCCTCCTCTCCGGGAAGATGCAAGGCCCCGACAGCTATGAAACTCTGTCCCCGTGCCATGATGTCCGGCAGCTTCGCTGCCCATGCACGGTTACGCCCCTCGAGTATCTTCTCCATAAACTCAGGGTCGTTTTCGTCAGCAAGTCCGATGCTGTATAGAGTATCTAAATCACCGGCGGCATATGCTGCGTTCAGGCGGCGCGAGGTGTCAATGAGGGACTCCTTGTCGTTGATGAGTTCGATCAGTTCTCGGGCCTGCGCAGCGATGCCGGTTGTGCCATAGAGTATTTCGGCCTGCTCCTCAGCTGTCTCAAGGGGAATCACTGTCTTGTGCTCAGCCGATGCCCGGGCCTGGAAATAGGTGTCGAGCTGCTCACCCGGCACAAATCCCTCCATCTCCCTGCTGACAATCAACGCCGAGGCAGCTGTCATGGCCACCCTCGGTTTCATGCCTTCAAAAGCCTCAAAGGGAATCCCGGTCAGTTCGAGAAAACGGGCCGAGACTTCCGGATATGACTCCGGTGGTATTACCTTGCTCAGTGTGCTGTCTGCCGGTGCCACCATATATGGCTGCATGGCGGCTGCCAACCGGGCCGGATTGACAGTCATGTCTATCTCCCCCACCACCGCGGCGCAGCTTTCAAAGGCTTCCTCTGCTCCGGAGATGCTGTCGAGTGTGGAGAGCGGCGCGAGATGGTGAGTACCGAAGATGTACGAGGGTCCGGTCAGGCCGTTACCCTCCACCTTATATAATAACTGCCCATTAGCCCGAAAAGCTGCAGCCATCAGTACAGCCGCCAGGATGACGACGCGAATCAATTTGGAATGTCTCATATCTTTATCATTTGCACTTCTTGTGGAGAATTTACACTTCATGCGGATAATTTGCGCTTCAAAATTAAGAAATATTTTGGATTTGAGAGGATTTTAGCCCAGTTTTAACGTCCGGTAGACAAAATCTCATTTTTTTTACTTACCTTTGCAGAATCATAGACGCCGGCTCATAAATTTTTTATGTTTCAGGGGTCTTAAAATTTCGTTGATTTCACCCCTGTTATGGACCATAAATCTTTCATAGCCTTATTGTCGGATCGTCTCGGCATGGATGTCAACGAGGTGTCGGCACTCACCGATACCTTTACTGACATATTGCAGAAAACCATGTGTAATGCTGACGCAGTCGTACTCACAAACTTCGGCACATTCGAGCCCCGTTACAGAGCCGAGCGCATTACAGTGCAGCCCTCCACGGGCCGTCGCCTTTTAGTGCCCCCGCGCGTCACCGCAGCCTTCCACCCCGGCACCGCCTTGCGCCGCAAGATACGCGACATGGCCCTCTCCGCCATGCTGAAGAATTCTCCTGAATACATACAAGGAATAGATACCAAGAATGGACAGTAAGTTGACGTTGCTCGGCCTGGCCACCAGACTTGCCAAGGAATCCGGACAAAGCAAAGGATTCTGTGAGAATTTCTTGCGGGAGTTCTGCAATACCCTTTCCTTAAAGATAATGGAGGGGGAAGCTGTGCGTGTGAAGCATTTAGGCACCTTCCGCGCCGTTCCGGTGCAGCCGCGCCGCAGCGTGGACGTGTCGTCCGGAGACAATATAGAAATTGCTGCCCATTATAAGGTGTCCTTCACCCCTGCAAAGGATCTGGCCAGGGCGCTCAATGCTCCGTTCAGCTCTTTTCAGACAATGCCCCTTCCGGACGATGTTCCGGCGGAGTCGCTCGGCGAGGCTGAACCCAAGGGGGAGCCGGATGCCGGGCAAGAGGCCGACACGGATAGCCATCCCGATAAGACAGCGGTTATCAATACTGCCACTCCCTCCGACAAGCCCGAAAGTAGCGAGGCCCAATCCTCTAAACCCAAAACAAAGCATAGACCTGCCTGCGCCCCCACGACCACAGTTTCTGGAATACTTGACGCTGACCCCGCGCCCAGAGCAACCGATACACTTCACACCGACCCGGGGCCTAAAGCATCAGGAAGAGGGGATTTCATCACCGGAGTTATTGTGGGTATTCTTGCTTGCATCTTGACCGCATCCATAATCTTGCTAATAGAGTGTTTCTTCTTGATTCCGCCAGTGCAGGAACATCGTCACCGGATAGATTTGGACAAGATCGACCCGTCTGAACATTGGGACGATTTGCCCGCCTGGAGGTATCCTGACCGTACTTATCCTGACGACCCGCCCAGCAATAAGTCAAATGAAGAAGGAGATTTGCCAAAAACACCTTCAGATACAGTGGCCGCTGCCCAAGATGGCGCCAAGGACAAAGAGAAGGTCATCATGGACACCATCACCTTGTCCCGCTTTCTGACCACAATGGCCAAAGACCACTACGGAAATTTCAACCTGTGGCCATATATATATGAGGAAAATTCAGCGAAGTTAGGCCACCCGGACCGTATTCGTCCGGGTACGCCGGTCGTTATCCCCCCATTGAGCAAATATGGCGTGAGCGCGGACAATCCGGAAGACATTAAAAAGGCAAAAACCAAAGGGGCCGCCATCTACGCCCGCTACCGCCGGTAAGTGACACCGCATAAAAAAAGTCGCGATTATAAAATCACGACTTTTTGAGGTTCCAACCAGATTCGAACTGGTGTAAACGGTTTTGCAGACCGGTACCTAACCACTCGGACATGGAACCATATTAGTTTGCTAACTTGCGCCCGGGATTTAAATCCCGTTTGCGAGTGCAAAGTTAATCAAACATTTTGAATCCACCAAATTTTCACCCAACTTTTTTTAAGTTTTATCATAAATTTCCTCCCTATTTGTACCCCGCTCCAAATTTTTTGGTAAATGCGGCCTAAGACCCCGTCTCATAAAATTTTTATGTCTCAGGGGTCTAAACTATATCCGTCATAGCGGTGTCAAATATGAAAGCACTTTGGACTCAATCATGATGTATGAGAGAATGAAGACTCTGCGATATCTGACTATCCTCCTGCTGCTCGCCATTACAGCAGGATGCCGCCGGAATAATACCTCCGTTGAGGGGGAGCAGGTCGCATTGGCCGCCCTGCATGGCGATATATACCGCGAACTCTCTGCGGCAAACCGTCTGACTCTGGCTACAATGTCTGTGACTAAAACGGCAATTGCCGACGACAGCAAACTTTGGGGCAAGAAAATCGGTGTCTATTCCTATGATACATATCTCCGCGCTTCCGTTGACCTCAACAAACTTACTCCGGAGGATTTGATTTTCGATGATGAGGCAAAAACGGTTACTGTCACTCTGCCCCCGGTCGAGGTTGACCTCTCGGGACGCGACATGACCCTTCGCGAGGAATACACCAACATTGGATTGCTGCGCTCGCGCTTTGATTCCAAGGAACGCGCCCGCGCCAAGGAAATCGCGAACAAGGATTTGAAGAAGGAATTGTCAGCCAACAGCTCTTTCAGCCATATCCTTACGGAAAAGGCCGAGGCCAAGGCGCGGGACTACATATCATCTTTCTTCGAGGCAAACGGATATGTGGCCGAAGTCAATTTCAAACAGCCCATCTTCATCTACAACGCGAAACTATGAAAAAACTCCTTATATATATTGTCCCCACTCTGATTGTACTGGCCGTGCTGGGAGCGGCTATATGGTATGTCGCGCGCGAATACCGCAAACCTCCCGTCATAACAGTGCGCCCGGCCGTTGTCAAGGATGTCAAGACCATGGCCCGGCTATGCTCAGTGGAAATCTACAGCGAGGTCCCCGTGCTCGACACCGTCAACGGCAAGGTCATAATGGCAGTGCAGAAACAGCGGGGCTCTGTTTCATTCGATCTGGAGAAACTCAATGTGGATGCCTCAGGCGACACCGTGCGCTTCATTCTGCCCCCGGAGATTGTCGAACTGTACGAATCCACAGATGACGACGCCTTCAAGGTAATTGATACCAAAAGCCTCTCCCTCTTAGGATCAGACCGGCTGACCAATGAGGAGGATAATATAGTGAAACGCCGTCTGCGCTCCCGCTCGATTGAGAGGCTCTACAAGGATGGTGTGATCGCGAACGCCCGAAAGGAGGGACGGCGCCAGATGGCGCAGCTGTTCAGCACATTCTACCGCAAGCCGGTGCTCGTCACTGACACAACTCCCCGCGGGCGCATGCGGCGCTGAAATGCTTCTGCGCCCTGACCGCCCTGCGCAGCAGGACAAGGTCTGACAGGAGGCTCTCCATCCCGGAGAGCGCCACCATGTTGGCCCCGTCGCTCTTCGCCTGCGCCGGGTTGCGGTGAGTCTCCATGAAAAGCCCGTCAGCGCCGGCGGCTATGGCGCAGTTGGCTATGGTAAAGGCCATTTGCGGCACGCCCCCCGTGACACCGCTCGTCTGGTTGGGTTGCTGGAGTGAATGTGTGACATCCATTATGACAGGACATGCGCAAGCCTGCTTCATGGCAGGGATAGCCCGCATGTCGACCACCAGGTCAGTGTACCCGAAAGTGGTGCCCCGCTCCGTCACCGATACCTGGTCGTTGCCCGCCGACCGAACCTTCTCCACGGCATTGCCCATAGCCTCCCCTGAGAGAAACTGCCCCTTCTTGATGTTGACCATGCGCCCGGTGCGCGCCGCTGCTACAAGCAGGTCAGTCTGCCGGCATAAGAAGGCAGGTATTTGCAATATATCCACATACTGCGCGGCCATCTCCGCCTCAGAGGTCTCATGAATATCAGTTACGACAGGGATGCCGAATGTGTCGCGCACTTTGCGCAGTATCCTCAGCGCTTTCTCATCGCCTATGCCGGTAAAGGAGTCGAGGCGTGAACGGTTGGCCTTGCGGTAACTCCCCTTGAACACATATGGTATGCCCAGTGACTGAGTGATGCGCACCATCTCCTCTGCTATGTCGAGAGCCATCTCCTCCCCTTCTATCACGCAAGGGCCGGCGAGCAGAAAGAAGTTGTCTGTGCTTTGGAGATATTTCAGCATGTTGTCGTCTTGAAATTTCATGATCTATCTGTTTGTGTAATCAGCCCTGGCTTTAAAACGTTTATTAGCCCGGCTATTAAACTTTCATAAGTGAGAGGCTTACCGCCCGCTCCCTGCCAATCTGCCGCAGATGGCGAGCCGGTTGATGATATGCACACCCTGTACGCCAAACAGAGCGGCGGTCTCGGTGCGCAGCCTCGCGTTGCCGAAGGTCACCGGCATCACGCCTGCACGCATCGCCTCCTCCACCTCACGCGGAGCGAAGTCCCCCTCCGGTCCTATCAATATGGTGGTATCTGCAAAAGGGGCACACTCAGCGGCAAACTCCCTCCTTTCAATTTCGGGGGCGCAATAGCCCATGAAGGACTGCCCGGCGGGAAGGTGTGAGATGAATTCTTTGAAGGGCACCATCTCAGTCACTTCGGGAAGCCGCGCCTTGAGACTCTGGTTCATCGCCGACAGGGCTATCCTTCTGAGGCGCTCCGCCTTGACTATCTTCCTTTCGCTGCGGTCGCATTTCAGCATGACTATCTTTGACACGCCGATTTCGACAGCCTTCTCCACGAGCCACTCCATGCGGTCAATGTTTTTAGAGGGCGCAACTGCTAATGTAATGGTGACATCGATGACCGGAGCCACCTCTTCTGCCGACAGTATCTCCACGCCAGCATGCTTGGGATGCGCCTCGGTAATCTGACATTCAAAGCGGCGCCCGGCCCCATCGGTGACATAAATGTGGTCGCCGGCCTGCATCCGCAACACTCGCACGCAGTGTCCGGATTCCTCCTCGGGGAGGAATCCGGTGCTTTCAATTCCGGGTGCGTAAAACTGTATCATTCCCGTGTCTCCTCTACGAATCCGGCCGGATCGGCGCTGATGTCGCTTTCAAGCTCCTTGCCCGTTACCTTGGCGCGCTTGGCGGGATCGCGGAATATTATGACGAAGAGCACGGCTACCACCAGAGCGTATGCTGCGAATATCATCCAGGATGCATGCCATCCGTCCAGGCGCTCGGCAGCGGCTTCGTGAGGCAAAGCCATCACAAGCTTGTTGACCACACATTCGCCGGCTATCAGAGTGCCGAGGGAGGCGCCGATGCCGTTGGTCATAATCATGAACAGGCCCTGCGCCGAGGAGCGCAGCTCGGGTGTGGTCTGCCCGTCGACATAGATGCCACCGGAGACATTGAAGAAGTCGAAGGCCACGCCATAGACTATGCAGGAGAGAATCAGCCAGAGGATGCCGGGGAAGTTGGTGTTGCCGATGCCAAAGAATCCGAATCTGAGCACCCAGGCCGTCATGGCTATGAGCATGACACCTTTTATGCCGAACTTCTTGAGGCAGACGGGTATCAGCAGGATGCAAAGGGCCTCCGAACACTGCGAGATAGAAATCAGGAAGGTAGGATTATGGGCAAACCATCCGTCAAAAAGGCCGTCGGCATACTTTTTGACCAGCGCGAACTGCTCAATAAACATTGTGCCGTAGCTGTTGGTAATCTGGAGCGACACGCCAAGGAGCATGGAGAAGATGAAGAAAATCGCCATTTCCTTGCGCTTGAAGAGCTTGAAGGCCGTCAGGCCGAGGGCCTCCGCGAGGCTTCCTCCCTTGGACTTGTTGACCGGGCAGTCAGGCATCGTCAGTGCATACACCACCATAATGAGCGAGAATGCGCCTGAGGCCAGGAACTGCGTGTAGCTCATCTGCAGGGCAATGCCATCGATGTGCACGAAGTTGACCATCAGCTCGGCTACGATAAAGCCGACAGTGCCGAAGACGCGGATCGGGGGGAAGTCCTTGACAGTATCGAGCCCACCCTTCTCGAGGGCATTGAAGGCCACAGAATTGTTTATGCCAATCGTGGGCATATAGAAAGCCACTGAGAGAGTGTACAGAGTGAAGAGCACCCCAAACTGCACATATCCGGCCAGCCGGTCAGGAGCCATGCTCTCCCAACCTTCGGGGAGCGACAGCATGGCATACAGTCCGGTTGCAATCATGAAGCCGCCTGCCAGGAAATGGCACAGGCTGAGTGTCTTCTGCGCGGCAAGATACTTGTCGGCGACAATGCCTATCACACCGGGCATTATCAGGGACACAAGACCCTGCACCATGTAAAACAGGTAGATTTGCGAACCGAGGCCGATGCGGTACAGAAACATTCCCATCGACACCAGGTAGGAGCCCCATACGGCGAACTCAAGGAAACTGAGGCCGGAGAGCTTGATTTTAAGGAGGCGGTTATTAGTCATTTTTCACGTTATATGATATCAGGTCTGCCGGACGGGGACAATTGATTCGCGCCGGTCCGGAATACAGCCACAAATTTAATCAAACTTTTTGAAAATCCCCAAATTTCCCAATCAAAAATACATCGCCTATCCCCCTCGAACTATATCCCAAACCGTACTTCCGGCAGATGTAGGGTGTAATCGCACCATCCGTTTAGCGCAAAATGGCCACGGAGGGGCCTCACAGCGTTAACCCCGGACTTAAGTCCGGGGCTAAAAAAAGCCGTCGGCTACTGTGCCGACGGCTTCTATGTAGCGGGATCGAGAATTGAACTCGAGACCTCCGGGTTATGAATCCGACGCTCTAACCAACTGAGCTATCCCGCCATGTCCGTTGCTCGCAGGCTTGATTCCCGTTTGCGAGTGCAAAGTTAGGCATTTCTCTGCAATCTACCAAATGTTTTGATGAAAAAATGATATTTTTTTTGTAATTTTGCATGACGGGAGCCATACCAGGCCCTCCGCGCCGATATGCTTACACCTTATAATACAAATATAATCCGCCTGCTCCTCTTCATGGGAGCTATGTGCGCCCTCACTTCCTGCTTCACAGGAGTGGAGGGCACCAAGCGCATTGAGCTCTCCCGCTCAGACCTGAAGCGCATGCGGCTCACTCAGGAGGACACTCTGCTGCAGTCGGCCCTCTCCCGGCGCCTGCTCACCGATTTGCGCCCCGGAGATCCGTTCCGCATCACCGACAGCCGTCTGGCCCTGTTTTGCGACATAGAGTCGTCCGATCCCAATGACACGGTGGTCAAAGGGCGCACCGTCTCCTTCGATGGTCTCTTCACCCGGCTTACGCCCTCCGGCGCTATGGAACGCATCATCGGTTTTTCAGACGGCAAATGGCTCCTCACCTATCCCCTGGGACGCACTCCGGCCGCTGCGGACTCCCTCCCTGCTTCGCGCCTCCCCATGCTCCTTGACCTCAAACTCGTGGACGAGGCCCGGGACGCTTTGAAAGGGCGCCGCGTTTGGACGCGCACTTCCTTGGCCTACGACAGCGTCGGCCAAAGGGCTCCTACACTCAAATTCGCCCCATATGCCATAGCTGAGGTCGATCCCTCCGACGGAGTTTTCCCGCTGCGCATCCTCCTGCTCCCGGACTCCGCCGAAGTAGCGGCCGGGCGCCTCTCGCCCGCCCCGCGATACGCCTACCTCAACCTCGGCAACGGGCGCGGAGACAGCCGGACATTCGCTTCACAGTTCTATCTCTCGGATCCTCGCCGGCGCCATGCTGACATCCGCGAGGAGGTATGGCGCAGCATCATGGCCGAAAAGGTCATGCACGGCATGACAAAACAGGAATGCCGCCTGGCACTGGGCGCCCCGGAGGAGATAGAGGCCGGACACGACTACAGCCGACTGCTCGATATATGGATATATCCGGACGGCACTTTCCTGCGTTTCATAGATGGCCGGCTTGCTGATTTCCGCCAATAAGCCCCTCACTCCCTCCACTATTATTCACCCACTGATTATCACATGGAATTTCTTCACGACTACGACATAACACCGCTTACCACATTCGGCATCCCGGCCCGGGCAAAGTTTTTCGCACATTATGATTCTGTCAGCGAACTGACACGCATCTCGCGCACGCCGGAGTTTCTTGAAAACGAGGTGCTGCATCTGGGAGGCGGAAGCAATCTGCTCTTCATACATGATTTCGACGGTCTTGTGCTCCACAGCCGTATCACGGGACGCACCCTCTACCGCAAGGATGACAACACAGTGTTCGCCATTGCGGGAGCCGGTGAGAATTGGGCCGATTTCGTGGCTTGGACCGTGGAGCAGGGCCTCGCGGGCTTGGAGAACCTGGCCGGAATACCCGGCTGCGTCGGAGCTGCCCCGGTGCAGAATGTGGGAGCCTACGGCGCCGAGGCCGGTGATTTCATCCATACTGTAGAGGTGTTTGACATCGAGTCTCGAAAGACCATGTCCATCAAGGGGGGCGATTGCGGATTCGGTTACCGCGAGTCGCGCTTCAAGCATGAATGGAAAGGCCGATACATCGTGACCCGGGTCAGCTTCCGCCTCAAGGAATCCTCAGTGGCCTCCAACCTCTCCTACCGGCCCCTTGATTCGCTCGCAGAGCGACTGGGACATGCCCCCTCCCCTGCGGAGGTAATGAAGGAAGTGGTGGCTGTCCGCTCCGCCAAGCTCCCTGACCCCGCCCTGATAGGGAGCGCGGGCAGCTTCTTCCGAAATCCTGTCGTTGACCGCGAATATTTCGAAAAGGTAATCCGCAGGATTGACCCGGATATGCCCCTCTATGAAGTGCCGGGTGAACCTGACAGGGTCAAGGTCCCCGCCGGGAGACTCATAGAGAAGGCCGGCATGAAGGGGTACCGCCACGGTGGCGCGGAGGTATATCCCAAACAATGCCTGGTGATAGCCAACACCGGCGGGGCAACCTCCGAGGATGTCCTGGCCGTGGTCAAGAAGGTGCGCCGGGCAGTGAAACGGCATTTCGGCCTGATTCTTCATCCTGAGGTTAATTTCATCGACACCCGCATGGAGATTACCGTGCTCGGTTCAGGCACCTCCAAGGGTGTGCCCGAGGTGGACTGCGACTGCGAGGTGTGCACCTCGACTGACCCGCGCGACAAAAGGCGCCGCGCCTCCGTGCTCGTGCGCACCCACGGACTGACCCTGCTCATCGACCCCTCGCCTGACTTCAGGGCCCAGGCTCTGGATGCCGACCTCAGCTTCGTGGATGCCGTGATCGTGACACACAGCCACTACGATCATGTAGGGGGAATTGATGATCTGCGCCCCTTCTGCTGCCAGGACCATCTGCCTGTATATGTCAGCCCCGATGTTGCGTCCGACTTGCGGCGACGCGTAGACTATTGCTTCAGGGAACACGTATATCCGGGAGTGCCGACATTCAAACTCAACGAGATCTCAAATGAAATGTTTGAGATTAAGGGACTTCCCGTCATACCGATTCGCATCATGCACGGCAAACTTCCCATATTCGGCTTCCGCCTGGGTAATTTCGCCTACGTCACCGATGCAAAGAGGATCCCCGAGGAGGAGATGTGGAAACTTGAAGACCTTGATGTGCTCATAGTCAATGCCCTGCGCGACAAACCGCATTTCGCCCACTTCTCCGTGTCCGAAGCCCTGCAGCTTATTTCAGAGGTTAAGCCAAAGAGGGCGTGGCTGACACACTTCAATCATGAGTTCGGCCTCCACGCTGAGCGCGACAAGACACTGCCGGAGAATGTCCACCCGGCTTATGACGGTCTGAAAATAATCATTTGAACTGCATACCCTGATGAGTATAGGTTTCTATCTTAAAAAAAGGGAGGATGTCTCCCGTCTCGATGTCATAAACGCCATTGTGAGCGCAGTGCCCGATGTCACTTTTGTCAATATCGAGGATCCCTTCATGCTGCTGGGCATCCGCGACAAGTCATTGCGCGGCGTCGTGGTGCAGGAAAATGATGGTGAATGGGATGTGATGGTGCCCTCTTCAGCCTCTATGGCAGATTACACCCTCTTCCAGTCCGTGCTGCGCACCATGAGCGATGACCTTGGCCTGCCTATACTCGTTCAGGAGGCCCTGGTGGATTCCGATTTCGGCTTTGGAGATGAGCCTGATGATGAATTCGAGGATGACTACGAGGAGTCGGAGGATTTCAACTCCGGCGATGAGGACGACTTCGATGAGGAAGAGTATGATTTCGATGAGGATGACTATGAGGATGATTATGACGATGAGAAAGCTGACTTTCCTGACGGTCCCCTTGTGGAAACGGCCTATTCTAATATAGAGCCACACTTCTTCTACCCCGGATGGGAAAAGGATGTAGTATGCCGCGAGCTCGGCATGATACGCGCTCTTGTATGCTTCAGCGGCACTTCTGCCATTTCGCAGGGTCTTTTCCATTCGTTCTGTATCGGCCCCTGGCTCCTGACCCGGTTCGGCATATCCGTGGAGCCCGATTTTCACGGCTATCCGGCATCCGGCGCGGAGATACGGAATTTCGCCGACATGCTCCGTCAGGCCTCCCCCGAACTGGCCGACAGCGTTTTTCCCGAATCAGTATCCTTCCTTTCCGACCGTATCGTTTCCATCACCCTCTCAGATGAAGAGGCTGAAAAGGCCCTCGACCTTATGAGCCATCTGAGCCAGGTGCAATGGCAGTATAGCGGCTGCCCGGATACTTCAACCGAAATGCGGGCCGTCAATCCGGAATTCCATCCCGAGATTATTCGCGGCGAATTTAACCGCGACGATGACGAGGATCCGGCGACATTCAGCAAATCCATATCTGCACTCTCCTCCCGAAGGCTTATGGAAGGGGAGTTCCCGCTGTTCATATCGTATGCCGATCTGGCCTCGGTGACCCATGACGGCATTGAGGATCCGGACAATACGCTGCTGATACCGTTCGATTCCCTTCCCTCAATCATGAGCGGCAAACGTGTGGATGACTTGCAGTTTGTCATCGAGCATCCGATGAAAGAGGGCGAAGTCGACAATTTCCTTGGGGCCGTACCGGTGTTCGTGCCCCGCGACATTTTCTTTACTCCTGACTGGCCCGGCTTCGGCCACTCTGACCGGCAGAACACCTACATCATGATGTGGAATCCGGAAATATCGAGCATCAAGATGGAGGATTTCCGCGACATTCTCGCCCACATGCGCACTGCATCCCTCAACTGGAGCATACATGAGCGCGGAGATGCGCGCATCGGCGACCGTTTCTATCTCGTGTGCTGCGGCGGCAGTCACCGGGGGATGGTAGCGAGCGGGCTGCTGGCCTCCAATCCGTATATGGGCGAGGACTGGAGCGGCAAGGGTCGCGAGGTATGGTATGTCGACCTGGCGTTCAACGTGATGGTCGATCCCGAAGAGGGCAATCCCGTCTCGCTTGATGAACTCACCCTCGCCATGCCCGATTTTGACTGGCATGGCGGCCATAGCGGGCGCCTCCTGCCGAAAGCCCAGTCGGAAGTGCTCAATGACCTGTGGCGCGGCCATCTCCTGCCATGGATTGACGAGCTGGGTCATAAAGACTCCGCCGGGCAGCCCAAAGTCAACATCATCTTCCGCTGACACCGGCATGGGCGGCAAAATGAAAAACAAGGTTCAATCCGTAATTACAGTGCGGGAGATTCCGGGCGATTTCGTTTAATTCTCTTGTCCTAAAGCCCCGGAGGGGCACCTACAGCGTTATCCCCCCTGTCCTAAAG
>CAZWVY010000076.1:0-13738 GCA_964637105.1 uncultured Sangeribacter sp.
CTGTCCGGTAGCTCCGATGATGAGTACGTTCTTCATTCTTAGTATAAGGTCAGTTATTAAGTCGTGATAATGTCAGTTCAGTCTTGATTATGAGGTCAATGTTGAAAAACTTTTGCAAAAGTAATGGAAATCCCCCGAATATCATTCATCCCCGGCTACTTTTTTTCCTGCGCGCCGATAAAAAAGTGGGGAAAATATGTTGTTATCCCGTGAAAAAGCATTAACTTTGGTCAGATTTTAGACCTTAACATCTAAGAAAATGTATTCCAACTTTAAAGAACACCTGACCAAGGAGCTCCAGGACATCAAGGATGCCGGGCTCTACAAGAACGAGCGTGTGATCACCACCCCCCAGAAAGCCGACATCGAAGTGGAGGGGCAGCCGGGCGAAGTGCTCAATTTCTGCGCCAACAACTATCTGGGCCTTGCCGACAACACGCGCCTCATAGAGGCTGCCAAGAAGGCTATGGACAACCGCGGCTACGGCATGTCGTCGGTCCGTTTCATCTGCGGCACCCAGGACCTCCACAAAGAGCTGGAGCGCGCCATTTCCGACTACTTCAAGACTGAGGACACTATACTCTACGCCGCCTGCTTCGATGCTAACGGCGGCCTGTTCGAGCCCCTCTTCACCGAGGAGGACGCTATCATCTCCGACTCCCTCAACCATGCCTCCATCATCGATGGCGTGCGACTCTGCAAAGCCAAGCGCTACCGCTACAAGAACGCAGATATGGAAGACCTCGAGCGCTGCCTCAAGGAGGCCGACGAGGCCGGAGCGCGCCACAAGATCATAGCTACCGACGGCGTCTTCTCTATGGACGGCAACGTGGCCCCCATGGACAAGATCTGCGAACTCGCAGAGAAATACAACGCCTTGGTGATGGTGGACGAGAGCCACTCCGCAGGCGTTGTCGGCCCCACAGGCCACGGCGTTGCCGAGCAGTTTGACTGCTACGGCAAGATTGACATCTTCACCGGTACCCTCGGCAAGGCCTTCGGCGGCGCCATGGGAGGCTTCACCACAGGCCCCAAGGAGGTGATCGACATGCTGCGCCAGCGTTCGCGCCCCTATCTCTTCTCCAATTCCGTCGCCCCCTCCATCGTGGGCGCCAGCCTGGAGATGTTCAAGATGCTCAAGGAGAACGATGACCTCCACACCAAGCTGATGGACAACGTCAGCTACTTCCGCGACCGCATGCTTGAGGCAGGCTTTGACATCAAGCCCACCCAGAGCGCCATATGCGCCGTGATGCTCTATGATGCCAAGCTCTCGCAGGAATTCGCCGCTGAGATGCAGAAAGAGGGCATCTACGTCACCGGTTTCTACTATCCCGTCGTGCCCAAGGGACAGGCGCGCATCCGTGTGCAGCTCTCAGCGGGCCACAACCGCGAGCAGCTCGACCGCGCTATCGCAGCCTTCGTGAAGGTCGGCAAGAAGCTCGGCGTGATCAAGTAAGCCCCGAAAGCCCCCTGGCAGTCAATTGGTCTGACGCTAACATAGTCAGCAAGATTCGTGAAAGTTTCCCCTTAGAGGTGATACTTTTGCTAAAAAGTATCACCTCTAAGGGGAAACTTTTTGCTAAAAATGTCACCTCTAAGGGGAAATTTTTGTATCTTTGCAGAAAAATACCGTTGAGACATGATTGACCATAAACTGATAGCATACATGGAGGCGGAGTTGAGTCGGACTCCCGTCCGATTCAAAAGATATATTTATGACCGCATACCGTGGGAGGATCGCATGATAGGACTCGTCGGGCCGCGTGGCGTAGGCAAGTCTACATTGGTGAAGCAGCGCATGCTCTCACAATCGGATCGTTCCGGATGGCTCTACGTCTCTGCCGACAATATATATTTCATCAGCCATTCTCTGGTAGAACTGGCCGACGAGTGGGTGCGTGAGGGTGGTACGCATCTGGTGATAGACGAGATACACAAATACGATAACTGGTCAAGAGAGCTTAAGCAGATTTACGATACCCATGCGGATCTCAGTATCATTTTCACCGGAAGCTCCATCCTTGATATCCATAAGGGAGCCGCGGATTTGAGCCGGCGTGCGTTAATGTTCGAGATGCAGGGATTGTCGTTCAGGGAATACCTGTCGCTCTTCCATGACATCCATCTTCCCGTGTACTCGCTCACCGACATTCTGGAGCATAAGGTCGTGCTCCCGGCAGGCTTTCATCCCATACCCCTCTTCCGGGAATATCTCAAGAGCGGTTATTATCCATTCTCCTCACAGCCTGGGTATGGCATACGTCTTCAGCAAGTTATAAATCAGACGATTGAAAATGATATCCCGCAGTTCGCGAAGATGAATGCCGCTACCTCCCGTAAGCTGAAACGCTTATTGGCAATCCTTTCGCAATCGGCACCCTACAAACCCAACATGAGCAATCTGACGGTGGAGCTGCGTGTCAGCAAGAATGATCTGCCCGACTACCTTGTCTATCTTGAGATGGCAGGCATGATAGGGCTATTGCGTGACCAGACGGGGGGCATGCGAGGCTTGGGGAAGGTGGAGAAGGTGTATCTTGATAATCCCAATCTAATGTACGCTCTCGGGGAGGGCAGCACCAACATCGGCAATGTCCGCGAGACGTTTTTCTATAATCAGATGCGTCTGCAGCATGACCTCACATCCTCGAAGATTACGGACTTCAAGATTAGGGAGACCATCTTTGAGGTGGGAGGGGCCTCCAAGGGTCATCGGCAGCTGGAAGGTAGTTCGCACGGCTTCGTAGTGCGCGATGACATCGAATACGGCCACGGCGATATCATTCCACTATGGCACTTCGGCCTGACCTATTGAACGCCGCGCTCCCTGTGAAAAGAAATGAAAGCAGGAATTTAAGCCCCCATCTCATAAAAATTTTTATGAGATGGGGGCTTAAATTCCTGGAGGTCAAGGTGTCAGTCGGCGAAGTCTATGCAGAGGCCGAGCTGGAACATGCGGGGATTCATCGGATAGTGGGGGAGGGAGAAATAGTTTTTGCCGAACAGTCCTTGGTTGGCATGGCTCAGCAGCACGTAAAAGCGCGTGCGGTAGAGCTTGGCAGTGGCGTAGACATTGCAGAAGGCGTAGTTGCCCACGGGAGTTTCCTGCTGCGTGAAGAAAGTCATTGTGGCGGGCTGGTAGTCAAGGCCGGTGTAGCGCGTGAAATAGTCGCAGTCGAGGCCTATCTGGAGGTGGAGCACCTTGAAGGCCGTGAATCCCAGGTAGAGGTTGCTGTAGATTGAAAGCGCAGGGAGGGGGATAACCTTCGAGTCGGTGGTCTGCTGCCAGGTGACACGGTTGTCCCAGTTGAGTATTCCGGCCTTCAGGCGCTGGTCTAAAGAGACTGAGATGATCTGCACGTTGCCTCCGTGCTGCACGGGGCGTGAATCGGAGGCGAAATATACGGGATGCTCCACGTTCTCCACTCCGGCGCGCACGATGGTGCGCGTGCGGTCGAGCCTCAGCTCGCCCTCGGCGCGGTAGCGGCGCTCCTTGCCGAAGCTGTTGGCCCAGATGAAGTGATTGGAAGCGTATTGCTGCAAGAACCATGTGGGGGTCGTGTTGCTGAACAGTCCCCTCGCTGTCAGCGCGAGCGTGTCGCTGCGTATGGGGATGTTGGTGGTCAGCTCGCCGCGCAGGTCGATGTCTCCCGCCTCGCGACCGGCGAGCGAGAAACTGACATCGGCATTATAGCGCAGGATTGAGCCTTGCGTCTTCTCGAGGCGTCCGCCGATGCGGAAGAGGGTCTCGTTATGGCGCGGGTCCACCGCCGTTCCCTCCGGCAGCGGCGTGAGGCCCGTGGTCAGCGACTGGTCGGCCTCCGGCTCGGAGAGCTGCGTGTAGTCCTCGAAGGATGTCGGCTGGCGGTAGCGGCGCGTCTCTACGGAGGCGTAGGCCGCCAGGCCGAACTTGGCCCATTTCTGGAAACCCTCGATCATCGATATGCCAAGGGTGTTGGTGATGCCGTCAAGGGTCGCGTTGTCGCGTGTCCATGCGTTGCACAGATAGCGCGCGTCCCAGAACTCCGCCCCTTGTGTCGGGTTTGAATTGGTGAAGCGGTGCTTGAAGTGCTTGTAATCGAATGAGTATATGAACTTCATCACCGGAATGTAGATGTCTCGCGTCAGTGTGTCGTTGACCTGCTGCTCTCGCCAGAATCCTACTTTGTAAGCGTGGGTCATGAACAGCTGCGAGCCGTTGAGCCGCGACTGGGCCTGGGTCAGCCGCACGGGGATGCTCTTTGGCTGGATGGAGGTGACGCCTCCCTGCAGCTCCGCCGGGTCGGTGATATAGAGGTCATCGGTGATGCCGCCGTTTTCCTTGTTGAGAAACGAATATTGCTGATAGAAAGCCTGCATCTCATAGCGGTCTCCGGTGTAATAGCCCGAAAAGCCGAAAGAGAAATCCTTTGTGGCCTGGGCCTCGTAGCATCCTTTGGAGTAGAGGTAGTCCACCATTGCCCCGATGCCTATGCGGCGGTTGACGTTTCCGGCGAACTCTCCCTGGAGGCGGTCCTGGTGGTTCTGGCGGTTGCCGCCGTAATTGTATTGCAGCAGGGTGGTGGGGATGTAGACATTGTAAAACTTCTGGCGGGCGAAATCGGGCGTCCAGTGGTGCAGCGCGCGGCTGAAGAGGAACGGCCCGCGCCCGGGGCGGTCGGCGTAGATGAGGTTGAGGCCCTCGGCGCCGAGGTTGCCTGTAGTGGCCCACGCGTCTGAGGCCATCTGCGGGATGGATCGCTTCTGGTAATTATATGGCAGGGTGTCCACATCGGAGGGGACGTGGAAGCCGAGCGGGTAAGTCAGAGTCCAAGCCGAAGGCTTTCGCTCCGGCAGAGCCTGGTCAGCGGGCGCGTCCGCAGGCCGGCCAGCGCCGGCCAGCGCGCTGCGCGCATCCGTCTGCGCGGCGGCGCCGAGCGCCCCCGCAACGAAGAGTGCCAGCATAGCTACCCAGGAAAAGCCGATAACATATCGTTTCATACCGCGAAGTTACGCATTTATTCCCGAATGTGCAATTTTTGGTACTTCTGCCAGGCAGGTTCAGAACATGATATGATGTTTCAGCGCATGCTCCTGTTTTTCTTTTACCGTGTCGATAAATGTGTGGAGTGAAAGTATTTCCTGGCGGTAGGCAGCCGGAAAGGCTACGAGTAACGGCTCAGGCACCACAAGCCGGACATGTTCATGCAGCATTTCCCTAAGCTGGTTTGACGAGAGCCCCTGCTGAAGAGTGAACAGGTGTTTATCAGGAATACGATCAGCTTCATTAAGAATTTGTCTCCATCGGTCCTTGCAAGTCGTCTTGACACCGAGAAAAGTCAGAAGCGAGTCTGGAAAAGCCGCGTTATGATATGCAGAAGCGGAAGGAAACAGAAAATCCGGCTTCTTGTTATCCTCAGTGACTGGCTGCTCACTGAACTTGAGCCCGGCCTCTGTGAAAACAGCGGCAAGATGATGTTCCAAGGATTTCCCGGCTCTTGATTTCCGGCGGTTCAATATGCTGTTGGAAAACTCTATCAAAGTCTGGCAATCAGGGAACGCGCGGCGGTAGACCGGCGCATACAGGTGTTCTTCGAGACGTTTGAAAATCTCATATTCCGTTTCAATCCATTTGATAAGTGTCCTGTCTGAAGGATATGGGGTGGCGCGCAGGGGAGAGGGATGGAGCGCGCCGTATATTTTCCGTGCAGCTAAGGCCATTTCTGAAGTGGCCGGAAATTCTGTAAGGCCGCGAAGATAATCGTTAATCATGGATTCACGCCGCGCATCCTGCATGTGATTTTCCTTGAGCAGGGAGGTGTTGATGAGAGTGTTGGTTTGATCGGGAGATAGGTTGAAATATTCGAAGAATCCCTCGATATCCTCATCCCGGCTCAAAACGAAGGCTTTGTATTGGCCTTCAGAGGTTTTGAGAAACACGATTAAATCCCCGGTATGGCTGTCATCGAGATACGGGAAATTCTTGCCGAACTGGGTGATGCGGTATTCGTTTCTGCTGCCGCGCCCGTAGTATATGAATCGGCTCACGGTGCTAAAATCATTTTGCCACAGGATTTCAGCTGTCGTTTCCACATTCGCGCCTTTTTGCCCCGAAATGCCCATGAATTCCCGCGCTACGCTCTTAGGGATGTAAAACCCATATTGATGACTCCCTGTTTTGCCAGTTTCATTTGCCACTATGAATCGGCAGAATGCATGTTGTGAATGGGTGACTTCGGAAATAACTTTTTCCAGCAGCTCGCTCATGCCGTTAAATTTTTACTTGTTATTCAACATTGCTGTGACCAGTGCTCCCGCCACGTCAGTAATCAAAGGCACTACTACGGAATTGCCGCACTGCCTGTATGCCTGCACGTCTGAAACCCGGTCAAGGCGGTATTCGTCAGGATAACCCATCAGTCGGGCGCATTCACGCGGTGACAGCCTGCGGGGATTTCTGCCTCCGTCTTGCGGGATGAGGATTTCAGAACCGTCCTTATAGTACCTGGCACTTAATGTGCGGCTTATACCTTTCTTGTCCACCAATCCGAAACCGAATCCGTTTCCTTTAGCTTTGTGCTTTTCGGCATAATTCTGAAGGTATGTCCACAGCTTATCGCTGAGGGTATATTTTTCATCCACTTCAGGTTCCAAAATATCTCCGATTGCAACGGCAAGGGGATGCGGGGACGGGAAATGGAAAGTTTCGTTGCCTCCGTACCTGTCTTTGTCAAATCCCACAATCATTATTCGCTCCCTGTGCTGGGGCACATACGCTTGGCCGTCCATGACAAGGTAATGTAGGGAATAGCGGAGCTCTTCAAGAGTTTCCTTGATTACTTTGAAAGTGTTGCCTTTGTCGTGAGAGACAAGATTTTTGACATTTTCAAGAAAGAACGCTTTTGGACGGTGACGGCTGATTATATCAGCGACATCAAAAAATAGCGTTCCTTGGGTTTTGTCCTTGAAACCTGTTTCTCTGCCCAGGCTGTTTTTCTTGGAGACTCCTGCAATTGAGAAAGGCTGACAGGGGAATCCTGCGCATAGCACGTCGAACGATTGCGGAATGAACCGTTTAGTGCTCTCCTTGGTTATGTCGCCAAAAGGCATTTCGCCGAAATTGGAAAGATAAGTCTTTTGAGCGAATTTATTCCATTCCGATGAAAATACGCATTTTCCGCCGTGGGCTTGCATTGCGAGCCGGAAGCCGCCCATTCCTGCGAAAAGGTCAATGAACGTGAATTTGTTTTCCTCGGGACCGGGAAAAGGCACGTTGAAGAAATCAGTGAAAAGGTCGCTCTCGAAAGGGCTTTCCTGAGCAAACTCCACCTGTTCGGTGGTAATTGGCTCACCAATATTTTTTGCTTTCCCGGATAGATAATCAGCAATTTCCGCATTAAGGATTGACAGGGTGTCCTCGTCCGGTCGTATTCCCGGGTTATGCAGGTAATGAGTCAGCATGGCCAGTCTGTTCTCACTGCTGACTTCGGAATACGTGGTAGTCTTAAGTCCTTCGTCTTCCACTATGTTTTCCGGAAAATCAGAGAGGGGGAACTCATTAAGGATATTCTGTTTCATACCGCGAAGTTACGCATTTATTCCCGAATGTGCAAGAGCGCGGCCCCTCTGCGCAAGCTGCACGGCAGCTTGCGCAGAGGGGCCGCGCTCTTAGGGGGTATGCGGTTTGTCGGGGCCGCTCAGGCTTTGTGGGCGGCGCGGAGCAGGTCGTTGACAGTCTTGACCGGGTTGAAGGTCTCTGCGGGCACCTCGACGAGGACGGTGTTCCAGTCGCTCATGGCGCCGTTCCAGAGGCCGGGGAGCTCGAGGGCCTTGATTTCCACTCCCTCGCGGCTCTTGATGGAGATGAAGCCTGTGGCGGCATCGACATAGTCGGGCAGGTTGAACTTGTCCCCCTTCCAGTCGTGGGTGGCCACCACGAGGTCGACGGGGTTGAAGTGAGTGGCCTCCTTGAGCATCTTCATGGCCTCCTTGTCATCAGGATTGATCTGTGAAGACTCCAGAATCTGGGGCGATACGGTGCCGTCGGGATTGTAGACCAGGAAGGGGCCTCCGCCCGGCTCGCCTTCGTTCTTCACCATGCCGCAGACGCGCACGGGGCGGTTGAGCTTGCGCATCAGGTAGGCCGCCTTTTCATCGGGGGTCATCTCATCGGCGTTGTCATGTGTGATGCAGAGCGTGTGGCGGGTGAACTCGAGCATCTCGGCGAGGGTCGCCTCGTCGGGAGTGCCCTTGGAGAGGGCCTTGCAATAAGAGTCGATCTTCTGCTTCACGGCCACGAGTATGCCTCCGATCACCTGCTTCCAGATGATTGTCGCTGCGCGCTTGCTGTCAGGCACCACATTGTCGATGTTCTTGATGAATATGACATCGGCATCGAGGTCGTTGAGGTTCTCGATCAGCGCGCCGTGTCCGCCGGGGCGGAAGAAGAGCTCGCCGTTCTCGCGGTAGGGGGTTCCGTCCATGTTGGCGCCCACGGTGTCGGTGGAGGGTTTCTGGACACTGAGCGTGACATCAAACTTCACCCCGTAGTGGTGTTCCAGACGTCCCTTGACCTCCTCGAGCTTCATCATCACCAGGGGGATATGCTCCTCGCTGACGGTGAAATGCACGCGTGCCTTGCCATCCTTGCCGGCGGCATACTGCGCGGCCTCGGCGAGATGCTCCTCGAGGGCGGTGCGGCTGCCTCCGAGCTCCTTGTGGAACTGGAGCAGGGCTTTGGGCAGTTTGCCGTAGTTAAGCCCGTGGGAGGAGAGGAGGGCGTCGACGATATCCTTGTATCTTTTTTCCTTGATGAGCGACGCCACGCTAAGGTCATAGAGCGAGAGGCAGATGAAATTGAGGCGCTCGAAGAAGGCGAATTCCTCGATGTGGTCGAAGAAGTCCTTGAGGAAATCGGTGTGGGGCTTGTCATGCTTGCCGTTGAGGAACAAGTACAGGTCCTTGAACATTCTGGAGGCGGCGCCGCTGGCGGGCGTCATCTTCTGCACGCGCCCTCCCTTGAGGCGGTATTCGTCCCATATCTCCACGCTGCGGCGCATCAGGTCATCGGTGGCGACGGTGATGCCGTGGCCCGGAGTGGCGGGCGCCTCTATGCGGAGCCAGGGGAATCCTTGGGAGAGCATTTCGAGCTGGCGTTCGAGAGTTTCGAGGGAGATGCCTTTTCCTTCAAGCAGGGCGAGGTCTTTCTGGTCTAAATCCATAGGTGGTCAGAGATTAACGGGTTATGGTGTGATTATGGTTATTATTCTGTGGCGGAGACGGAATCGCGCTCGAGGCGCGCCTGGATGGACTCCAGCTTGCGGTTGTCCAGGGGGATGGAGCGTTCGAGCTGAGTGATGCGGGCCCGCGTGTTGGAGAGGGTCCAGGTGCGGGCGACCATCCGTTTTGTCTTGTCGGATAGGGTGGTGCGGCCCGTGACGCGGTCTCCTTCCATGAATTCAAGCTCGATGCGCGAATTGTCGTTGAGGGCTATGAAGCGGCCGATGGAGTCGCAGAGGGGCCCGGAGAAGGCCACTGTGTTGAGGCCCCCCTCGCGGTAGTTGAGGGCACCGTCGTGGGGCACCGTGGCTGAGCTTACCCCGGCATCCGCTGTCTTGACGCGTATGGAGGTGAAGGTGCCTCCGCTGAGGGCGGCCACCAGCTCAAGCTGCTCCGACATGGTGAGGCGGGCAGCGAGGCCCGTGGAGTGCAGCGGGTAGTTGCTGTCGAAATCGCGCAATATGTAGTATCCCTCCACATGGCGGGGATTGTCGACTTTGATAAACGACGGGAGCATCCCGTTGAGGTCCTGGGTGAGGACGCGGAGCTGCTCGCCATTGGAGGCTATGCGCTCCCGTATGGCCTCGACAGAGTCGGTCAGTTCCTCGCGCCATGCGTGGCGGTCGCGTTCAGTTTTGTCTTTGCGGCGCTGCTCGGCAGAGGAGCAGTCTGTGGCTGACACAAGGAGTGCCAGCCCGCACACGGCGAGAAGTGCCGTGCCGAGGTTGCGTCTCAAGGATTCAAGAAAGGGGTTTTTCATAATATTGCGTATCTGTTTTGTGTCGGGCGATACCCGCTTGAATGTATAACGCTTAAACCCTTCATATTGCTCACTCGCATCCTTATCGCGGCTTTCATGCTCAACATCCCGGGCCCATCAGGCCTGCTCGCGCTCCACCTCCTTGACTCCCTTTACGGTGCGGAGCTTGCGGATGAGGGCCGGGAGGCGCGACTGGTCGGCCATGCCCACTGTGAGGAAGCCTTGGAAGAGGCCGTGGGCGGAGTCTACGGAGATGTTGCGCAGCGTCACGCCCGGTTCGCGCGAAATGATAGAGGTGATGTTTGCCACGATGCCGATGTCGTCCGTGCCGATCACCCGCAGGGTGGCGGCAAGCTGGGCTCCCTGTTTGCCGCTCCAGTCCACGCGGATGAGGCGGTAGGGGTAGCGGGAGCGGATGTTGGGGGCGTTGGGGCAGTCGTGGCGGTGGATTTTTACGACTCCGTCGGAGCTGATGAAGCCGAACACCCGGTCGCCATAGACAGGGTTGCAGCATTTGGCGAACTTATAGCTCAATCCGTTGATGGCCTTCTCGCCGATCACGAGCACATCGCGCGGCGTTTCCTCCTCCTCGGGGGTGCGCAGGCGGAACTCCTCGGCCGATGCGCGGTCGGCCTCGGAGCGGTCGGGCGTGACGGCCTCCAGGTAGGTGTTGAGCCATTTGCCGGCATCTATCTTTCCGGCCCCCATGTCGGCATAGAATTCCGAGGCGAACTTGTAGCCGCTCTTCTTGATGAGCTTCATCATGGCGGCCTCGTCAATCTCTATCTTGCGGTTCTTGGCCCGGCGCTCGAGCGTCTCCTTGCCGGCATCGGCGAGGTGCTGGCGCTCCTCGTGGAGCTTCTGCTTGATTTTGTTGCGCGACTTGGAGCTGACCACGATGCTGAGCCACTCCTGGTGGGGCTTCTGCGTGGGGGAGGTGATGATCTCCACCGTATCGCCTGACTGCAGGCGGTAATTGATCTTGCGGTGGGCGCCATTGACTATGCCCCCGGTGCACTTGGACCCAACTTCGGAATGGATGAGGAAGGCGAAATCAAGCACCGTCGCCCCCGCCGGCAGCCGGAAGAGGTCGCCCTTTGGCGTGAAGACGAACACCTCGCGGGTGTAGATGTCCATGCGCATGTCCTTCATGAGCTGCATGGGCCCCGAATCGGCGGTCTCCAGGATATCGCGTATGTTGTTCATCCACTGGTCAGTGGAATCCGACTTCACACCTTTGTAGCGCCAGTGGGCCGCGAGGCCCTTCTCAGCCACAAGGTCCATGCGGCGCGTGCGGAACTGCACCTCCACCCACTTCGACTCAGGCCCCATCACCGTGGCGTGCAGGCTCTCATAGCCGTTGCCTTTGGGGATTGAGATCCAGTCGCGCATGCGGGCCGGGTTGGGGGTGTACATGTCGGTCAATATCGAGTAGGCCAGCCAGCAGTCGCTCTTCTCCTTCTCGCGGGGGGTATCGATGATGACGCGTATGGCGAAGAGGTCGTAGATGCGGTCGAGGTCCACTTTCTGCTTGCGCATCTTGTTCCATATCGAGGAGATGGACTTGGTGCGCCCCTTGATGTCGAATTTGAGCCCGGCCGCCTCGAGCTTCTCCTTCACCGGGGCGATGAAGCGCTCGATGTAGGCGTCGCGCGAGCGCTTGGTCTCGTTGAGCTTGCGGGCTATCTGGGTGTATATCTCGCGGTTGGTGTATTTGAGCGACAGGTCCTCGAGCTCTCCTTTGATTTTGTACAAGCCAAGCCGGTGTGCCAGCTGGGCGTAGAGGCAGTTGGCCTCGAAGGCCACATTGCGCACCCACTCCTCGTCGGGGTGGTTGTTGATGGCGCGCATGAGCACGAGGTTCTTGACAATCATGATGATGATCACGCGGATGTCATCGGCTAAGGATAGCATCAGGCCGCGGAAGTTATCCTGATCGACCGAGGCGTTGATGGAGCTGAAACGCTCCACGGTTGAGAGTCCTGTTATGAGTCCTGCGACATCCTCTCCCCACTGCCGGCGGATGTCGCCGATGGCGAGAGCCCCCTCGGCCACAGCAGGCTGCAGGGCCATTGCGATGAGAATGTTGCGGTCCGGGTCAACCTTGTCGGCGAAGAGGGCGGCTGAGCGCAGGGTCATCAGCGCCTTGGGGAGCCCCTTGTCATCATGGGCGGCGGAGGCGCGGCGCATGGCTGCTGAGAGGGAGCTGCGCAAAGCGCGGCGGTCCTCCTCGGAGAAGGCCTCCCTGCACCTTGAGGCAAGGTCATTATATAAGGTCAGAAACTCCCGGCGTTCCGGGAGGGCGAGAGTATCGGGTTTCAGGGTGTCCATTGTCATGTCAATGCGTGCGGATGAATTTGAAAATGGAGTCGTAAGCGGCGTCGCGCACTTCGCGGCGGCTCAGAATGAGGTCGTGCAGCCCGGAGTCGATGGTGCAGACCGTGACGGGATATTTAGACTTGCTGCGGATATGCTCGCCGACCTGCTGTATCATGGCGGGGTCAAGCACTGCGTCTCCGGTCTTGAACTCGGGAGTGTAGTTGCATCCGTCAATCTTGCGGCTGGAGTGCATCACGAGCAGGGGCACGGCGATATTGCCGGCCTTGGACTTGACATGGCCCTGGGCCTTCTGGATGGCTCGCACCCAGGACATGGTCACCGGAGGCGAATATATCATCTTCCAGTCAGTGTTGTAGGTCCATTCTCCGTCAAACTCCTTGAGCAGGCTGTAGGCGTATCCATCGCAGTGGCCCTGCGGTATCTTGGCATTCTTGAGTATGCCGCCGATGGCCGTGACTGAGGGTATGAGGAAATGGCGGTAGAAGGCGTTGAAGTTCCAAGCCAGGAAGGGGCTGTCGGTGACTACGCGCTTCACGCCGGCCTGCGAGCCCTTCTCGGCGGCAAGGAGGCACACGGTCAGGCCCCCTGTGGAATGGCCGCCGAGCGTGATGTCGGTGATGCCGTCGCGGCACATCTGCATGATGGCCGAGTCGATGTCGGCGAAATACTCTTTCTGGTCGCGGATATTGAAGGGGTATTGCCAGGGCTCGTAGCTGCGGCCGTAGCGGCGCAGGTCGACGGCATAGAAGTGGTAGCCGGAGTCGACAAACCTGCGGCCCATCTCTCCCTGGAAGAAATAGTCGTTGAATCCGTGGACATACAGGAAGCCCTTGCGCGAGCCGCGGGGGCCCTTGAGGCGCACTATGGTGGAGCGGCACGGCCCGTCGAAGGCCTCTCCCTGGTCAACATACCTCGCCTCGTATCCGGGCAGTATGTCGGCGTGCCAGGAGAGGTCGGTGGTGCGGGTTTTCGGCCCTTTGTATTTCTTTGAGAGGTCCCATGCGCCGGCAGTGGCCGCCGCTAATCCGAGGATGAGTATAAGGAGTGGCAGTCTTTTCATATCAACTTAAACAATCGAGAGGCGAAAATGACAGCACCCGGCTGCTAAAAGAGGCACATTTGAAAATTTTTTAAAAAAAATGGCCTGAAAATTTGGCGGAGTCAGAAAAAGTGCGTAACTTTGCAGTGCTTTTTCAGCAGAGACCTTGCGAAGCCTTTAGTGGAATCTGCATGGGAAAGCGATATGGTGAATGTAGCTCAGTTGGTTAGAGCGACGGATTGTGGTTCCGTAGGTCGTGGGTTCGAGACCCATCTTTCACCCCAAAAAGGCTTTATGAGTCAATATAACGAGCTAAAGGAGGTCGCGCCATAGCAATG
>CAZWVY010000077.1:0-13224 GCA_964637105.1 uncultured Sangeribacter sp.
TCCGGCCGCGTGTAATAAGAAAACGCAATCGCAAGTTCAATGAATTTGTGAGGTATATTGAAAGTTATCGGAAACAGCTATTTTCTTGCCCAAATCCTTGAATGAAGCGCCGACATGGTAGATGGTAGCGTCTATGATAAGGAAACGGTCATGCGCCCTGCGGAATAACTTTACTTCAATTGGAGCATACTGAGCATTATGACGATCTAAATCCTGGCGCATAACCCTGCTTATGGAGGGAGTAAAGATGGTGGCTGAAACTCCTTCTTCGCGCTTGTCGAGCTGACGCAATACTGAATCGTCGATATAATTGTCCACCAAGATGATGTGGCTTTTGGCACTGCGTATGAGATCGCACATAAGAGTATATGCATCGAATATCTGCCCGTCAAATATGATTGCTTTCTTGGGAGGCAATGACGTATTAAGAATGAAATCTATCTTTTCTTCGGTCTTTGCCATACGATATTCCAATCTCTCAAAGCGTTGGGATACTGCATACCCTTTCATAAGATAATCTTTTAATACCTTATTAGCCCATTGACGAAAAAGAGTAGCATTCTTACTGTTTACCCTATACCCTACAGATAAAATAGCATCTAAGTTATAGAACTTTGTTTTGTACGACTTCCCATCTGCGGCAGTATATTCCAAAATGGAATGAACTGAAGCTTCAATCAATTCTCCGCTTTCAAAAATATTTTTAAGATGCTTTTGAAATTGCAGGTTATTTTACACCGAATAAGTCTGCAATCTGCTGTTGAGTCAACCATACAGTTTCATTCTCCAGCCGAACTTCAAGTTTAATCGTTGAGTCAGGTTGGTAGAGTATAATCTCATTGTCTTGCGATTCAGGAGCAAGTGGTATAGGAGTATTCTCAGTCATAATGCAAAATTAGCAACATTTCGTCAATAAGCGTCAGACGAGCTGTAGTGAGGGTTATCTGCTCAGCCAATACCGGCGGTCGGGTTCGGGCAGTCGCTCGATAGCGTAGCGGAGGGACGTGCGGTGCATCCGCGAATAATTGTGTTCGAGAAAATCTATGAGGGTGTCCAAATCGCGCTTGCCGATTTCGCGAAGCATCCACCCGCTGGCTTTATGAATGAGGTCATGGGGATGGTCAATCAGCATGACGCATAATGTTAATGCCGGAGTGAAAATGTTGTTACGGATGAAGTCAAGGGTGGTTACAATTGAGATGCGCTGTTCCCACAGATTGTCGCTCCCGGCAAGACGGCGGAGCACGCTGTAATCCTCTTCTCCGGACAGCCGCAAGTATACCCCGAGGATGTATTGACATGACAGATCCACCAGATCCCAATTGTTTGCCTGCCGTGCGTGGCGGAGATAGAATGCGGCAATTTCTTTACGCCTTTCAGCCTTATGCAACAGAGTGTCAGCAGTGTCTTTTCTTTTGGGTGTGGCGGCTTTCATCTCTTCAACCAGCAGCAGAAGACCTGCAAGCCTGACTTCATGCCAAGGTGAATAAAGGAGTTTTCGGATTTCCTTCAATTCCACTCTCAGTTTTGCCTCTTTTACGATGGCTCTGGTCTGGGGCACTTTGAGCCCCAGGAACCGGTCGCCTTCTCCGTATTCGCCTTCGCCTGTTTTGAAGAAGCGCATCAGCTGGTCACGCTGCCTGTCATCGCGCTGCGCCATCAGCGCCTCCTCAATCTCTCCGGCTGTGATATTATTGTCCATCATGGTGAAAACAAGGTTTTTTTCCGTCAGTGCATGAAATTGAGTTCGAGAACTGAATATATCTTATTCTAAGACCCTGAGACTTGAAAATTTTATGAGACGGGGGCTGAGGGGGAGTCCATTTGAGAGCGGTTGCGGTGTGCGATTATGGTTTTTCAAGTTTTTTTGCGCCCATTCGGTGAGCTGCATTATTATCGGAATCAGGGTCTGTCCTATGTCGGTCAGGGAATACTCTACCCTTGCAGGAACTTCGTTATAGAGTTTGCGCGACACAAGTCCGTCGGCCTCTAAAGTGCGCAGCGTTAATGACAGCACCCGGGATGACAGGTCGGGAATCTTACGCAGAAGCTCGTTATATCTCACCGGCGCGTTTTCACTGATGACAAGCATGACGAGGAGGGCCCATTTATTGCCGAAACGCGCTACGATATTTCTTATGGGACATATTTCTATGATGGAGTTCAGCTGTTCTTTTCTTCTCATTGGGGCGTGTCTTTGTCATGCAAAGGTAGTCAAAAATCATGTAATGCCCAAGTATCTGGCCGACAATAGATTATTTTTATAATGTTAGGATAATATATGTGACTGATAATCTGTATAAGCGAGAAAAAAGTTACTTGATAATTAAAAATCCCGTACTTGACAATATGGTTATCAAACATTAATTTTGCAGTGATTTTTACTAATTATTAAAACGTTACAGCAATGATCCGAATCAGCAACGACGTGCTGAAGCACACTGCGCAGGGCTACCTTTGCTCCCCTGCAGAGACCGGCGCTCCGTCAGGAGCATGCGGTTCCGCTTGCGGAGCCGGCGATGAGACACCCGAGCCCAAGCCCGCAGCCTGCGGCTCCGCTTGCGGAGCAGGCGAGAAGTAAGACCTCATCTCAGAAAAGCCATAAGACCCCTGCCCCATAAGCATTTTATGAGATGGGGGTCTTATTTTTTAAGTAACTTTCAAAAATTAATGACTACATAAAACTTAGATGTTTTTGAGGCGATTCGGGTGCGGAGCGAGGGAGAATACGCACGTATTCGACTGAGCGACAAGGCCGAAGCGGCCAAAAACAGCAAGTTTTATGAGTCAAGATAAAGTTGCTTAGTGGAAAAAATAATATCGTTTAATTTTTGAAAGTTACTTAAGTAATTTGATCAATGGAATATTTCGCATTTCAATGGCATATCACTGACAGCTGCGACCAGCGTTGCGAGCATTGTTATATCTTTTCGGAAGGGCATCCCCATATCATTGAGATGCCTTTGGATAAGGCAGAGGAGGTGATCAGGCAATGCGCGGAAATGTGCCGTAAAATGAGACGTTTGCCATATTTCTACATCACCGGGGGCGACCCTGTGCTTCACCGTGATTTCTGGAAGATACTTCAGAAACTTAAGGAAAGGGAAATACCCTTCGCCATATTAGGCAATCCCTTTCATCTCACAGCCGAGGTGTGCGCAAGGCTCAAAGAGTATGGTTGTCAAAAGTATCAGCTTTCCATCGACGGCCTCCGCGAGACGCATGACAGCATTCGGAAGCCGGGATCATTCGACACCACGATAGAGAAGATAGATGTCCTGAAGCGCAATGGCATAAGAGTGGCGGTGATGACAACCGTGTCAGGGACCAACATCAAGGAGATTCCTGAGATAGCGGACCTGGTGGTGGCGAAAAAGGTGGATGTGTTCGCATTCGGACGCTATTGCCCTACGTCTGAAGAGAAATCCACTCATATATCGCCGCAGGAGTATCGGGAGTTCCTTGACACCATGTGGCAAAAATTCATTGAGCACAAGGATTCGGGCACAATCTTCAATCTGAAAGATCATCTATGGACCCTCTATCTTTATGAAAAGGGCATATTCCAAATCCCGGAGGATAATGACCCCGACGCGATATATGACGGCTGCCATTGCGGCGACTGCCATTTCACTATCCAGCCAAACGGGACAGTGATGGCTTGCCGGAGGTTTGAGAGTGAAGTGGGCAATATCTTCAATCAGCCGATTTATGATATCTGGGTCGGGAAAAGGATGGAGGCGTACAGGCAATATGATAGGTTTGAGAAATGCAGCAAATGTGAGATGTTGAGGTTCTGCCGAGGCTGCCCGGCTGTGGCTTACGGCTATCACCGTTCATTTTACGCTCCCGATCCGCAATGTTGGAAAGAAGTATGAAGGCAGTAGTAATTGAGAAAGCGTGCCGGGCGTCAGACCTGCGTGTGAGCGATGTGCCGATTCCGGAGGTGAAACCCAGATGGGTGCTTATAAGGGTCAAGTCTTTCGGAATAAACCATTCCGAGGTGTTGCTGCGTCAGTTTGAGGCTGACCGCCCTTACATACACACTCCTATCATCCCCGGCATAGAGTGCGTAGGAGAGATTGCCGGTAAATCGGATTCGCGCTTTCAAGAGGGGGAGAGGGTCATGGCGCTCATGGGGGGCATGGGCAGGAGTTTCAACGGAAGCTATGCGGAATATGTGCTCATGCCTGAGAGTCATGTGTTCACGGTCAATTCTTCTCTCGGCTGGGAAGAACTCGCCGCAATCCCCGAGACTTTCTACACTGCATACGGTTCGCTCACGCAGTCTTTGCAGCTTAATGCGGCAGACAGGCTTCTTATCCGCGGGGGCCCATCGACCGTCGGGCTGGCAGCCATACAGCTCGGGAAGGCCATAGGAGCTGAAGTCATTGCCACGACGCGCAGCAGCAGTAAAGCCGGAGTGCTGCATCAGGCCGGGGCCGATACAGTGGTGATTGAAGGCGAAGGGTTCAGACAACGCTTTCTTGCCCGGTATCCGTCCGGGGCTACAAAGGTGCTGGAGCTCATAGGAGCCGCCACGCTCCTTGAGTCCCTGCGTGTGACGGCATTGCATGGCATTGTGTGCCACACGGGCCTTCTGGGAAATGTGTTCTCACTGAAAGATTTCGATCCCATAAAGGAGATACCCTCGGGCGTATATCTGACGGGGTTCTACAGTAACCATCCCAATCAGCGCCAGATAGACGGCATGATGGAGCTTATAGAGAGGAGCGGGATTCATCCTATAGTTGCCGCGACGTTTTCGCTTGAGGAGATAGCCCAAGCGCATGAGCTCGCCGAAAAAAGGGGGCAGACCGGCAAGATTGTCATCTTTCCGTCAGTTCATGAATTTGAGTCCGATGATTGAGAGTATCAGTGTGGTTATGAAAAAGAGTCTCCAATCCTGTCTATTCGGAGTAATTCAGACGGTCAAGCAATTCATCGGCCGGCATGGCTTCCATTTTTGAGAAGGCGAACAGTTTCTTGCCCTAAGACCCCGTCTCAAAAAATTTTCATATCTCAGGGGTCGCATCCTTGGAGCTATTTTTGGTCTGCAGGCGAGTGAGCATAGCGAGCTATGCGATTGAGCCAAAGGACAAAAAGAGCCCAAGGAGGCGAGACCGAGGAAAGTCCGGTTTTTGGCGGTGCTTTCCGCGAGTCTCCTCAGTCGCAATGCCCGCATTGCTCCTTCGTCAACTCGCGGAAATCCCTCGCCCAAAACCGCCCCTGAGACATGAAAATTTTTAGAGACGGGGTCTTGGTCCTTGAATGAAGCTCCGACATGGTAGACGGTATCGTCAATGATGAGGAAGCGGTCGTGGGCCTTGCGGTAGGTCTTGATTTGAATGGGTGCGTACTGCGCGTTATGCCGGTCAAGGTCCTGCTGCATGGCCCGGCTTACCGAGGGTGTGTAAATCGTGGCTGTCACACCGGGGGCGCGCTTGTCGAGCTGTCGCAACACAGAATCATCTATATAATTGTCAACCATAATAATTCGCTTCCTGGCGCTCCGCACCAGATCGCACATCAATGCATACGCATCGAAGATCTGCCCGTCAAAGAAGATTCCCTCCCGAGGGGGCAGTGACGTGCGTACAAAGAAATCCATCCGATTGCTGAGCTCTATTATTTGGCTGTCATGTTCGGAAAGCCTGTGGTCAATCCGGCTTTCCATGTGCATCAGGCGCTGATTGATGCTGTATCCTTTCAGCAGATAGTCTTTCAGCACCTTGTTAGCCCATTGACGGAACTGGGTGCCACGCAGTGATTTAACCCTGTACCCAACTGATATGATGACATCAAGATTGTAGTATTTGGTCTTATATTTCTTGCCATCGGAGGCAGTATGTAAGGATTCCTTACATACTGTCCTCTGATCAAGTTCGCCTTCCTTGAAAACATTACGAATGTGCATCGTAATATTATTGCGAGTAGTTTGAAACAGCTCGGTCATCTGAGCCTGCGTAAGCCATACAGTCTCATTCTCCAGCCGGACTTCAAGCTTTACGGTTGAGTCAGGCTGGTAGATTATTATCTCATTGTCTTGCGATTCCGGAGCAAGTGGGATGGGAGTATTCTCGTTCATAATTTCATGGGGGATTGAGTTTTTCAGGGAGCGGCAGTGGTCACAGGGAATTGATCCAGCCGGTGATTGTATCTAAGACATCGGGGGAGATGGTCTCCTCTATGCGGGAGTATTCGTCCGCGTTGCCGGTGGAGCAATGCTGGAACAGATGGTTCAACCCCTCTGAGGCTGATATGCGGCTGCCGGGGTTTGAGGGGAGGCCCTGCTTCAGGGCTGCCAAGTTTTCCTCGCAGGCCACTTGAGTGTCCTTTGTGCCGTTCAGCGCCAGTACGGGGCAGGCGACGTTCCCTAATCTTTCCCGTATGTCGAGTGTCAGGAAATGCTGCATGTAGGGGGTCTGCAATTGCTTCATGGCGGCTTGCAGGTTGCGTTTCAATTCATAGGGGAGGGAAGAGGCCTGCCGTTTTGTGTCTACGGATGTGTCATTGTCAAAGGCAGATATCAGCAGTGTGCAGTATTCCTCCACGGTCGGGGCCGCGTAGCCGGCTTCGGAGAGAAGACGGCGGTTCTGGTCAAGGAGGGTCTCGCGGCCGGACACAGACATTCCTGCCAGGCTGACGACGAAATCCGTGAAGCCGTCGGCTCCCATCATCAAGGCTATGGTGCCACCCTCGCTGTGGCCCAGGGCACCGACTTTGTCAAACCGCTGCCGCAGCAGGGCGTTCCCAGCCAGGGCATCCTGCATGAAGGCTTCCGTAGTTGCGGCTGCCGCATTGCCGGTAGACTTTCCGAATCCCCGGTCATCGTAGCGCAAGGAGGCGATGCCCTTTCTGGCCAGCGCATCGGCAATGACGGCGAAAGGCTTATGATCGAAAATCTCCTCATCACGGTTCTGCAGCCCGCTGCCGGTGATCATGACCACCGCCGGTGTCCGGCGGGAGCACCCTTCGGGGAGCGTGAGCGTGCCGCTGAGCACAGCCTCGCCGCTGGCGAAGCTCACCTCCTCTTGTGAATAAGGGTATGGAGGCCGGGGTGTCTGGGGCCGCTGAACGGTTTTTTCGCCCGGTGTCAGCCTCAGAGGGAAACTCATTCCGCTCTGGGAGAATATGCCCGTTATCTCATCGTTCTCATATTTCCCTGTGAACTCCGCTCGGATGACCGGGATGCTGACGCAGATGCTGTCGGGGGCGGGACGTGCGATTTTGGCAGGTATCCCTTTGGCTCCCTGGGCGGGGGAGTCCAGTGTCGGGTTGGCATCATCCAGATGGAAGACGAGGGGCAGTCGGGCGCCCTGCACGTTGAGGTCGCCTGTCCATGCGCCGGTCTGAGCAGCTGCCGGCAGGAGAGCGGCGATAATACTGAAGAGAATGAGGAGCATCTTTTTCATGAGCTTGAGCTTTTTGAGGGTGAAGTATCTAATGCAAAATTATACAAAACAATTGGAAATCAAAAATTTTTATGGCCTTAGACCCCGTCTCATAAAATTTTTAAGTCTCAGGGGGTCTTAAGCATCAATTTCGCGCCTTTTGTTGTTGATAGTGGTATACAACCGATTGACATGAAGAAACTGTACGCATATATTTGGAGCCTGGGGGCCGCGGCCCTGCTCGCAGTCTTGGGAGGGTGCGCGTCGCCCCATACAGTCGTGCGCTATGAGACGAACCTCAGCGACCCCTCCTCGCGCCTTGACATGATTGATGTGTCTCATCACAACGGCACGATTGACTGGGCCGAAGTATCGAAGCACGTCGGCTATGCCTACATCAAGGCCACGGAGGGGTATCATTTCACCGACAACATGTATGCCGCAAACCGTGACGCGGCGCGCAAGAATGGCGTGAAGACCGGCCCCTATCATTATTTCCGGCTCAATCATCCGGCCAAGGACCAGTTTGAGAATTTCCGCAAGGCAGTAGGGAAGAAAACAGACCTGGTGCCGATGATTGACCTTGAGATGGACAATAACCAACGCGAAAAGTACAAGGCGGGGGAAATATATGAGGAGGAGACCCGCAACCTCCTTGACTTCCTGCGCATGGTGGAGAAGGAATATAAAGCCAGGCCCATCCTGTATGTCGGGGGCGACCAGTTCTATAAGATTTTTATAGAGCCGTCTGCGGAGCTGCAGTCCTACCCGCAATGGCGCCGCTCGATAGGCGACACGCTCAAGGCGAAGTTCCATCCCTCGGACAATGTGGTCATCTGGCAGTATGACGGATCCGGAAGCCTCAAAGGCATCAACCACCCGGTTGACTTCAACAAAATTCTTGATTGGAACGCCGTCATGCGGAAATGACCCGGGGAAGAATATTCCGGAGAGGGCGTACGTGATATAGGCCCGGTGTCGGCAATATGAGGGCAATATGAGGGCCGCAGTCGGTCAAATGTCCCTGCTGAGCGTTATAAAATTAAACAGACTCTTTTTTAACCTGAAAACTCAAGTACATTCAAGTACACTTAAGTACCCTTAAAGCTATGCATAAATTCACTAAAATAGTCGCTACTATATCTGACAAGCGGTGTGAGACCGACTTCATACGCAGCCTCGTAGAGGCCGGAGTAAACGTAGTGCGCATGAATTCCGCACATCTTGAATACGATGGCTTCAAGAAAATTATCGACCATACGCGCGAGGCCAATCCCACTCTGGGCATAATGCTCGACACCAAGGGTCCGGAGATACGCACCACGGTCACCGTGACCGGCGAGCCGGTTGAATTCCATACGGGCGACATAGTGCGCATCTCAGGCGATCCCGAAGGGCGCACTTCCTCAACTGAAATTTGCGTCAACTATCCCGCTATCGCCGGAATCCTCAAGCCCGGGCAGCACATACTCATAGATGACGGCGAGATGGATTTCAAGGTGACTGAGATACATGGTGATACGCTTGTGGCGGTGTCAGAGAATGACGGGCGCCTCGGGTCGCGCAAGAGCGTCAACCTGCCGGGCGTGAAGATAGACCTCCCGGCGGTGACAGAGCGTGACCGCCGCAACATAGGCTATGGCGTGGAGCTGGGCGTAGACTTCATAGCTCACTCATTCGTGCGGTCGGCGGCCGATGTCAAGGAAGTGCAGGACATACTGGATTCGCTCGGGTCGGAGGCGAAGATTATCTCCAAGATAGAGAATCAGGAGGGAATAGACAATTTTGACGAGATTCTCGAGGCCTCATACGGCATAATGGTGGCTCGCGGCGACCTCGGCATTGAGGTGCCTGCCGAGAGGATACCGGGCATACAGACCATGATGATACGCAAGTGCATCGCCGCCCACAAGCCGGTGATCGTGGCCACGCAGATGCTGCACACCATGATAGAGCATCCGCGCCCCACCCGCGCCGAAATTTCCGACGTGGCCAACGCCGTCTACCAGAAGGCGGACGCCATGATGCTTTCAGGCGAGACGGCCAACGGCAAATATCCCTTAGAGGCTGTGCGGACGATGACCAGCGTGGCCCGCGAGGTGGAGGCCTCGCAGCGGGGCGGCAAGATGGAGGTGCCCCCGATGCTTGACGGCGCCATAACTTCATTTCTGGCCCATTCTGCTGTCATGTCCGAGAAGGAGATAGGCACGAAGGCTATCTTCACTGACGCCTACCGCGGAGTATCGGCGCGTTTCATTGCCTCATACCGCGGCAACAACCCGACATTCGCCATCTGCCACAACCGCAGCGTGCAGCGCTGGCTGTCGCTGAGCTATGGCGTGACCGCCTACTACTATCCCAATCCCGACGGCACAATGCCCCATCACAGCGTCGAGGCCGTGCGCCGTATTGTAGCCGAAGACCATATCGCGCCTCACGACCGCATAGCCTATCTCACGGGCACGCACGCCGCGGCGCGCGCCCTGGAGATACTTACGCCCGAAGAAATCTGCCGGGAGGCGGAGTGAGCCTGATGCTCCATTGAAGGAGCGTCAGAAAGCCAGTCCTGCCTCGCGGAAGAGCTCGCGGTCATCGGCTATGGTGTTGCTGACCGTTGTCAGCATGTCGCCCATGAGCACGCCGTTCATGCCTCCGGTCATGATCCGGAGCATGGAGGCGTGGCTCAGGCGCATGCGCCCTCCGGCGAAGCGCAGCGACTTTGCGGGCATGATGAGCCGGAACAGGGCCACGGTGCGGATAATGTCCTCCTCGCTTATCAAGGGAGTGTTTTCCAGAGGCGTCCCCGGGATGGGGTTGAGAATGTTGATGGGCACGGAATCCACGTCCAGATCTGCCAGCTCGAAAGCAAAGTCAATCCGGTCGGCCATGGTCTCTCCCATGCCTATGATGCCGCCGGAGCATATCTCCATGCCGCATTTGCGGGCGGCCGCAATTGTGCGCCGCTTGTCCTCGGGAGTATGGGACGTGCAGAGGGTGGGGAAGACCTTGGAAGATGTCTCCATATTGCAGTGGTAGCGTCGCACGCCCGCCTCCTTGAGCATCTGCATCTCCTCCTCTCCGAGCAGACCCATTGACGCGCAGAGATAGAGGTCGGTCTCCTTGCTGAGGCGGCGGTACACCTCGCAGAACTTTTCCAGGTCGCGCTTGGTCACGGTCCGGCCGCTGGTCACGAGCGAGAACTTCCGTATGCCCGCCGCATCATTGGCTTCGGCAGCGCGCATCACCTCCTCAGCATCCAGGAAGTTGTAGGTCTCGCATCCGGTGTGGTGGCGCGAGGCCTGGGCGCACCATTTGCAATCCTCGCCGCACATCCCGCTGCGGGCGTTGACAATAGAGCATGAATCCACCTCCGTGCCCTGCCATTTTCGGCAGACCTCATCCGCCACATCGCACAGCGCGTCCAAATCAGCGTATTCTGCGGCCCAGGCGGCCTCCTCGCGCGATATTCCCTCTCCGCGCAGCCCTTTTTCCCTTATCCGGGCAAGCATTTCTTTATCCTCCATAGCAGTGTCTTATCTATGGGTGCGAAATTAATGAAAATCGCCCATACCTGCAAATTTTTTATTAGGCGCCCTGCTCCGTCCCCGCTGCGCAATGGCGGTCAATGCCTTATGCGCCGCAGCCAGGCATACGGGCGGCGGCGTGAGAGATAAGCGAAATCATGGCCATGCGTATAGGCTTCGCGCTCGAAGGATATGTTGCGGTATGCCTTGTCGTGATTGCGGTAAAGGAGCAGCCGCCAGAGCCATTCCATGACATATAGGATATAGAAGGGAATCCACAGCAGCTCGCGCTGCTGGGCATTGTGTATGCGCTCATGATTGATGACCGCCGCATCAATCCAGTCTGTCTCGCGGCTCCATAGGGTGCCGAACAGATTGACGCAGTACTTCTTCGGTATCCAGCGGCATTTGATGATCTTCACAGGCGGTCAGGGGGCATGAGGGAGTACACAGCCTCGCGGGCCTTGCAGGTCAGCGTCAGGGGCGTTTCCCCTTCAGCAGGGATGGGGGCGCCGAATATGATGCGGAGCCGGCCGCCGCGCTTGGCGCAGAGTTCGGAGGGGAGGAGGATCTGCTCTATGTTCACTTTCAAGCCCAGACGCTTGCGCAGCCGTGCCAGGCGGTAGAAGCGCTTCCGGTTGAGGCTGTCGAAGCGCACGGGCACCACCTCGCGTCCATGTTCCAGGGCCTTGGCGGCGAAAGCCTTCTGCCATTTCAGGTCGGCCACCTCGCCCGTGTCTCCGAGGCGCGACACGAGTCCGGCCGGGAAGGCCCCGATCTGGATGCGCGGGTCAGCGAAGGCCTCTGCGATGGCCGCCGCCGCGCCGCGCCCTTGCGCACCATACTTATTGACAGGCAGGAATACATCTGACAAGGGCGTGACATTCATCAGCATGTCGTTGACCAGGAACCGTATCCTGTCATCCCCGAAATACTGTCCCAGGACCGCTATGAGCGCTATGCCGTCCAGGCCGCCTAACGGGTGGTTGGATGCGAACACGTAGGAGCGATTCGTGTCCAGACGGTCCAGGCCCTCGGTCTCCACCGTGAGGCTGAGGTAGTCGAGCACGGAGCGCGAGAAGGCGCTTCCCGTGTTAGGGTAGGCGTGGCGCAGGATGGCATTGAGCCTGTCCTGGCAGATGATTCTCTCTAAAAGCGAATACACAAACCCGGGCACCAGCCTCCCCCTGCCTCGGGGAATCCGGCGCCTGAGTATTTCTCTCAGATTGAGCTGAAGCAACTCCATATTTTTTACAGGGGCGCGCAAGCCTGTTGAGTCCTTAGACCCATGAGCCATAAAAATTTTATGAGACGGAGTCTTAGCCGTTGACTGATGACTCCTCGTCCCAGAACTCCTCGTTCCATTCCTCATCGGTCTCGGGACGCCATTCCTCCTCTTCGTCATCCTGGGCGAATATGAACTTGTCCTCCTCCTCGACGCGGTGGCGCGTGTCGAGCGGGCGGTGAGTGATGGTGCTCGCGGCCATGTTGTCCTCTGAATTGATCTCACGCCACAGCAGGTCCTTCAGCTCGGTAAGCCCCTGGCCCGTCACAGCGGAGATGAAGACGGTCGGCACCCCTTCGGGGAGCTCGGCCTCTATGGCCTCGCGCAGCTCGTCGTCGAGCATGTCGCTTTTTGATATGGCCAGCACGCGGCTCTTGTCCATGAGCTCGGGATTGAACTCGCGCAGCTCCTTGAGCAGTATCTCATAGTCGCGCTTGATGTCATCGCTGTCAGCCGGCACCATGAAAAGCAGCACGGCATTGCGCTCGATATGGCGCAGGAAGCGCAACCCGAGCCCCTTTCCCTCGCTGGCCCCCTCAATGATGCCCGGTATGTCGGCCATCACAAACGACTTGCCGTCGCGGTAGCTGACGATGCCTAACTGCGGCTCCATCGTGGTGAAGGGGTAGTCGGCGATCTTGGGTTTGGCGGCCGATATGGCGGAGAGCAGGGTCGACTTGCCGGCGTTAGGGAATCCTACGAGGCCGACATCTCCGAGCAGTTTGAGCTCGAGCACCACGGCCTTTTCGATTGCCGGCTGGCCGGGCTGCGCGTAGCGGGGCGCGCGGTTGGTTGAAGTTGCGAAATGCCAGTTGCCCAGGCCCCCCTTGCCTCCGCGCAGGAGCTTGATTTCCTCGCCGTCTTCAGTGACTTCGCATAGGAACTCGCCGGTTTCGGCATCAAATACGGCAGTGCCTACGGGCACCTCGATCACGCGGTCCTCGCCATCCTTGCCGAACGAGCGGCCCGCGCCGCCGCTCTCGCCGTCGGTGGCGAATATATGGCGCTGGTAGCGCAGGTC
>CAZWVY010000078.1:0-13096 GCA_964637105.1 uncultured Sangeribacter sp.
ATAGTTGAACCAATACCTGCCGATGCTATTGGCGGCAAAACAGCTCAGCAGGCTGAAGGGATTGTATATATCCGGTGATATGGCGCTGAAATGGTAGCCGTCATAATTAACGCGAAGTTTCTCTCGAGCCTCCTCGAATGTCCATTTCTTGGTCTCTGCAAGGGCTTCAATCCCTTCCCGGAAGTTACTGTCAAGCTCTTCTGAGGTTATGCCGCAGATCGATGCGAATTTATTCTCAAACGATATGTCGCGAAGATTATTTAAATCTGAAAAAATCGACACTTTTGAGAAGCGCGCCACGCCGGTCAGCAAGGCCAGTTCGATGCATGGATCCATCGTCTTGAGATTCGAGTAGAATGCTTTTAGCTGGGAGCGATAGATCTGTGCCAGTTCAGGGCGGTCAATTGTATTGAGAAGCGGCTTGTCATATTCGTCAATAAGTATCACCACTTTCTTGCCTGTCTTCTCATATGCGCGCTGTATCACATTGTGGAATCTCACGCTTGGAGAATCCGACGCAGAGGCTTCTGTGGTGAATTCCGCCTCCCATAAACGAAGATTATCGTTAAGGATCTCTTTCAGGTCGTCCGGTTCCTGATAATTGCCGTAATTCAAATCAAGATGAAGCACCGGTCGCGGTGTCCAGTCGTCAGTCAGGGAATCAAGCGCCAGCCCTTTAAAGAGATGACGGCGACCACGATAATAGGCTTCGAGTGTGGACAAAAGCAGGCTCTTCCCGAATCTCCGCGGACGCGACAGGAAATAGTATCCTCCTTTTTCGATGAGGGCATAAAGCAGTTCGGTTTTGTCCACATAGACAAAGCCCTCTTCGCGCAGCTTGGCAAAGGTCTGGATGCCGACCGGGTATTTCAATTCCTCATGCTTCTCGTTCATGATGCGAAGATAGTCAATTTTAGATAATTTTGCAAATATGAAGGGTATTTTGCAGGAGTTTAAACATTTGGGGTAGAGGGGGCGTTCTAATAAGGAAAGCACCCATGCCGGGTACGGGACTGAATGCCTCCGTGGACGACCGTGAGCGCGACAATGAAAAACACAAAATCAAGTACAAATCTTAATTAATCTATGGACAAAACTATTACCCGCGCCCAGATCAAGGCGGCCGTAGAAGAGGCCTACAACGAGTGCAAGGATATCCAGGGAGGCCATAATGCCGACTACATACCCTTCCTCGCCAATATCGACCCCAATCTCTTCGGCATCAGCGTGACGCTGCTCGACGGCACCACCATCAATGTCGGAGACACGGAGTACAAGTTCGGAATCGAATCCGTATCCAAGGTCCTCACCGCCATCCTAATCCTCAAGCAGCATGGCGCAGACACCGTGCTCAAGAAAATCGGAGCGGACGCTACCGGACTCCCTTTCAACTCCATCTTCGCAATCCTTCTCGAAAACGACCATCCTTCCACTCCTCTGGTCAACGCCGGAGCCATCACCGCATGCTCGATGGTAGAGCCCAAGGGCGACTCCTGGGGCAAGTGGGAAGCCATCATCAATAACTTCAAGGACCTCTGCGGCTCAGAGGCGCAGGTGCTCGATGAGCTTTACAGATCAGAGTCCGACACCAACTTCAACAACCGCTCCATAGCATGGCTGCTGAAGAACTATAACCGAATATATGACGATGTGCCCATGAGCCTCGACCTCTATACGCGCCAGTGCTCGGTAGGCATCACTGCCTCACAGCTCTCCATCTGCGCCGGCACTATCGCCAACAAGGGTCTCAATCCCGTCACGGGCGTGCAGGTGTTTGACCCTGACCTCGCCCCGAAAATCACATCTCTTATCTCTACTGTAGGTTTCTACCAGACCACCGGCGACTGGCTCTACACCTCCGGCATACCCGCAAAGAGCGGCGTCGGCGGCGGAGTGCTCGGCGTGCTGCCCGGTGTGATGGGCATCGCCGCTTTCGCTCCCCCGTTGGACGTTGCCGGCAACTCCGTAAAGGCCCAGGCAGCCGTGAAGGCTGTCATGAAGAAACTCGGCCTCGGAGTCTTCAACGGTGACCGCGTCACAGTCACTGCGTGACAGACAGCAGTCCGGCTGATGCCGGAATCTGACATTTAATCCACTATTTTAGAAAACCTGCAAATACCTTAGAATTATGCAAATCAAGACAGGCAAGGGCACCATCTCGATGATGGTGGTGCTCGCCATATGGTCACTCTCGCTCGCAGTCGATCTGCCGGGCCTTGCGGTGACCCCTATTGAGGGAAGCCTGCGCAGCATCTTCACTGATGCCACCGACTTCAAGATCCAGCTCCTCACGGTGCTCCCCAATCTCGTGATCATCCCCTTTGTGCTCCTTTCCGGAAAACTTTCCGAGACGCGCCATAAAGTGGCCGTCATAGCCATAGGCACAATACTCTATCTGGTGGCCGGCGTGCTCTCCCTCTTCACCAACTCGCTGAGCGTGCTCATCTGGCTGAGCTGTCTGCTCGGCGCAGGCTGCGGCCTCATCCTCCCCTTCTCGACCGGCCTTATCGCCGATGTATTCACGGGCAAGTACCGTGTTAAGCAGATGGGCATCATCTCCGCTATCGGCAATGTGGCCCTCGTGCTCGCCACATTCGCTGTCGGCTTCCTCGTAGCAGGCGACCTTAGCCACACCTGGCACCGCGCCTTCTTCGTATACCTCATCCCGCTCCTCTCGCTCGTGCTGATTCCCTTCCTCAACAAGATTCCGAAATCAGACTACGCTTCGGCTCCGGCAGCTGACGCCAAGAGCGCCGACAGCAAGGATGCTGATGCCAAGCAGGCAGCCGCTGCTATCCCCGCTGTGGATGCCGACGGATTCTCCACCAAGGGCCAGACGGTCAAGGGAGGCTTCTATGTAGGGCGCACGATCTGGCTCCTCTTAGCCTATTTCTTCTTCGTGTTCGCTACATGTATCCCCTGCTACTACCTGCCGAACTTCAAGTGGATCTCTTCTGAGGAGGCATCCACGATGACCTCGACGTTCTATTTCGCAATGTTCGTCATCGGCCTGGCTCTGACTCCCGCCATGAAGCTCTTCCGCAAGGGCACCTTCATCGCAGCGGCATCCATGATTGTGGGCAGCTTCGTCCTCTTCATCTTCGTGCCCGGCAATACGGCAGTCTATATCATCGCCGCAGCCCTCTGCGGTCTCGGCAACGGTATCGCCCAGCCTATCTTCTACACGAAGGCTACCGAAGTGGTCACCTCCAACTCCAAGTCGACCCTTTCGCTGGCTTACCTGCAGGTGGCCAACTATGTGGCAATCTCCATGGTGCCTGTCATCATCGGCGCAGGCGAGAAGATTTTCCACACCACTTCGACCATGTTCCCCTTCATCTTCATCGGAATCGCATCGGCCATAGTGCTCGTGATCGTCATCCTGCGCAGCCGTCACTTCGTATTCGGAATGTCGAAGAATTATTATTGATAAATTAATTAACGGCGGACATGGCACGCCATGTCCCTACATAAAATTATAAAAAACATTCACAAAATGGCACAGACAGCAACAGACGCACCGCGTATCCTCATCATCTACACAGGAGGCACAATCGGCATGGTGGAGACACCTGACGGCCTCCAGCCCTTCGATTTCTCACATCTGATGGACAATGTCCCCAAGGTAGGAAATCTCGGCTACCACATCGAGAGCGTGCAGTTCCCCAACCCGATCGACTCCTCCAATATGAACCCCTCATACTGGAACCAGATTGTCAAGGACATCGCTGACCGCTACGAGGAGTTTGACGGCTTCGTCATCCTGCACGGCACCGACACCATGGCCTACACCGCATCGGCCCTCTCCTTCATGCTGCGCGACCTGCGCAAGCCGGTGGTCATCACCGGATCGCAGCTTCCTATCGGCGCAACCCGCGAGGATGGCACTGAGAACCTTATCTCAGCCCTCGAAGTGGCCGCAGCCAAGGATGAGAACGGCGACCCGATGATCCAGGAGGTTGTAATCTCCTTCCAGGACTACATCGTTCGCGGATGCCGCTCCACGAAGTTCACCTCGACAGGCTTCCATGCCTTCAAGAGCTTCAACTATCCCGTGCTGGGCACAATCGACCTGCACATCACCTACAACAAGCCCTATCTCATGCGTCATGAGACAGCCCTTCCGCTGAATCCCTTCACTGAGATGGATCCCAACGTGCTCGTGATGTGGCTCTATCCCGGCATCACTGAGGAGGTCGTAAAGGCCCAGCTCGCCACTCCCGGCATCAAGGCCGTCATCCTGCGTACCTTCGGAGCCGGCAACGCTCCGACAGAGGAATGGTTCCTCAAGGACATCGCCGACGCAGTCAGCAAGGGCCTGATAGTCTACAACGTCACGCAGTGTCTCAACGGCGGCGATGAGCAGAAGCGCTACTACACGGGCGACATGCTCTCCAAGGCAGGCGTAATCTCCGGCTACGACATCACCGTGGAGGCAGCCCTCACCAAGATGATGTACCTGCTCGGCAGCGGCCTCTCCAAGTCTGAGATAGTCAACTACCTCACCACCTCCATCGCAGGAGAGATGACCGTCGACTGAAAATTATTGAAATAACAGACCCGCATAAACGATTCGGCCGGGACACGCGTTCAGTGCGTGTCCCGGCTGTGTTTGTTGTGCAATATCTAATTGGCTTTATATTGTACTTTTTTTAGCCATTCCTTTTCTTGTTTTTGCAAACGACATGCATAGTAATTGCAAAGGATTCTTTTGTATCTTTCTATAGATGACTCGTTTGCATTTATGTATTTAGTGTAGGTTTGCAAACGACTTTTAAAAATCTGCAAACGCCATACAAACTCTTCCTATATTTAACCGAGGCATTTCGGTCGCCCCGTATCTTTTCAATTGTTCCCTCCTCCACCATTTTTTGGAACAATCTTGACACATAAGAAGACGCGGTAGAAGGCAGTTGCAGTAATTGGCGTGCCTCTGCATTCGTTATTGTTTCAAATTCATCAACATAACGTAGAATCGCCTCTTTCTGTCGAGCCTTTTTCACGTATGACTACTTCCGAATAATCCTCAATGCCAATGAAAAGAAATCCACCACGTTTATTTGCAAAAGCTACCGCATCCCGCGACAACTCATCGTAACTTTTGGAAAAGTTTTTTTGACTTTTACCAAATGCCTCCCGGTCATCAAGGCTCTCCTTAAAGTCCATGATGTCACATTCTCCTCTTTCGAGGAGTTCGTAAAACCATGGCATACTCAGTTTGGTTGCTTTTTTCATCAGTATAATGAGATTCGGGGGTCATTCCATGTAGGAATCCTTGAAGCCTATGAAATAGAGCACTCCGTCGAGTCCTATTGTGGAGATGGACTGCTCGGCGGTCTGCTTCACTTTGGGCTTGGCATGGAAGGCTATGCCCAGGCCTGCCGTGGCGAGCATGGGCAGATCGTTGGCGCCGTCGCCGACGGCGATGGTCTGGGCAATGTCAATCTTCTCGAACTGGGCTATGAGCCGCAGCAGCTCCGCCTTGCGCTTGCCGTCGACTATGTCGCCGATATAACGGCCCGTGAGCTTGCCATCCTTGATTTCCAGCTCGTTGGCATACACGTAGTCGAAGCCGTATTTCTTCTTGAGATAGTTGCCGAAATATGTGAAGCCTCCCGAGAGTATTGCTGTCTTGAAGCCGGCGCGGTGGAGCACTGTCATCATGCGCTCCAGGCCCTCGGTGATGGGCAGATGCTCGGCGATGTCCTGCATGACTGACTCGTCAAGGCCCTTGAGCAGGGCCACGCGGCGGCGGAAGCTCTCGGTGAAGTCGATTTCGCCGCGCATGGCCGACTCGGTGATGGCGCGCACCTGCGGCCCTACTCCGGCCCGGTCGGCCAGCTCGTCGATCACTTCAGTCTCAATCAGGGTGGAGTCCATGTCGAAGCACACCAGGCGGCGCGAGCGGCGGTAGATGTTGTCTTCCTGCATGGAGATGTCAAACTCCTCGCTCGCCGACACCTGCATGAACCATTTCTGCATCTTCTCATAATCAGAGGGTGTGCCGCGCACGGAAAACTCGACGCAGGTCTTCGCCTTGGGGTTGACCTCCTCGGCGAGCGGGGGGCGCCCCGTCAGGCGGAGTATGCCGTCGATGTTGAGGTTCTGGCGGACAATCTCCTCGGAGATGAGCGCGATATGCCGGGCGGTGATTTTGCGTCCGAGAATGGTGATAATCCAGCGGTCCTTGCCCTGGCGCTCCACCCAGTTTTCGTAGGCTTCGGCCGAGACGGGGTTGAAGCGTATCTGGATATTCAGTTCGGAAGCCTTGAAGAGAAGCTCCTTGAGTATGTCTCCCGACTTCGATGAGGTGGTCTTGAAGAGGATTCCGAGTGAAAGGAAGTGATGGATGTCAGACTGGCCTATGTCGAGTATGGCCGCGTCATAGCGGGCCAGGATAGCGGTAAGGGCTGCGGTCACGCCGGGGCGGTCAACGCCCGAGATGGTCGTGAGGATGAGTTCGGTATCGTTCATAGCGGAGATGGTGTTATCAGTCATTTGGGGAGGGTGTTGTCAGTTATTTGGAAGAGGAGCCCCAGGCAGTTTGCGGCATTGCGCCTCATTCCTGCGAGCTTGGCCCGCTTTATGGCCGAGCGTCGGAACGTGGCCGAGAACTCCTCCTGAGTCATTTCAACGATTTTGAGGGGCGTAAGGTTGACATACGCCTCACGTGCCTTAAAGGCCGGCAGAGGCTCGGCCGGGGAATCGGGGAGGGAATTGAGCGGGCACACGCGCACGCATGCATCGCAGCCGAAGAGGGCCTTGCGGCCGGCGGTGGAGGAGGTGACCTCGAGAGCGGCGGCCTCAGTCCAGTCGCCCCGGTGCTCGATGGTGAGATAGGATAGGCAGCGGCGCGCATCTATCAGCGCTCCGGGGCGTATCGCCCTTCCAGGGCATGCGCCCAGGCATCTGCGGCAGTCACCGCAGACCTCCCTGATCATTTCCTCCGGGCCGCAGGACGCTGCGGAAGGGACGGAGCGGAGAATTCCCTCCTTGCCATCGGCATTTCCATCCGTGCCGCAGTCGTCAGCTATGGCCTGCAGAGTTTCCTCCTCGGAGAGGGTGGTGAGCAGCATGGCGAGAAACAGGCGCGTGCCGAGGCCCGGCACCATGACGTTTCCGCTGCGTGTGAGCCTCGCCAGCCCTGAGGCCACTGCATGGTAGCGCTCCATTATGGGGGCCGAGTCGATGCACAGGCGCCATTCGCCCCCTCCTTTCGCCTTCCATCGCTCGATGAGAGGGTTCATATACTCTCGCAAGGCCTCGTGATAGTCATCGCCCAAAGCGTATTCGGCTATGCCGTGACATGCGGCTGAGCCGGGGTCTCGCGGCGGATAAGGGAAGGCAAGGGCCACGAGGGTGCGTGCCCCTTCGAGCAGCCCGGCAGGGTTCGTCCGGAGGTCATCATAGCGGTCGAGATAGTCCATGCCGGCATGCAGCCCCTCCGAAATCCATTTACGGCGCAGCAACGCGGCCTCCGGCGAAACCCCGGCGGCGGGAGCGACAGTGCAGATGAAGCGCGGTTTGGGCATGATGGTCACTTGCGTCCGAAATCGGCCGGAGTCTCTCCCCAGAGGTCGGTCTGCCATTTCAATATCTTGCAGGGCCATGAATGGGTGCGTATCCAGATGAGGGCGCGCCCGAGCAGCTCAAACACCTTGCGGTTTGCCTCGGTCGGCTGCAGCTTGGTCTTCACCTGGCGGTTGCGCACCCATGACATGGCCGTCATAGAATCGCTGTAGACAGTGTGCCACTTCCCCTCTCTTGCCATCAGAGAGAGGGCATGGACTATGGCGAGGAATTCCCCGATATTGTTGGTAGCGTCCTTGAAGGGGCCGACGCGAAACAGCACGCGCCCGGTCATGAGCTCCACACCCTGGTATTCCATTATGCCGGGGTTGCCCATGCATGAGGCGTCGACAGCCCATCCGTCGAGGTCTATCTCCGGGATTGTCATATAGTCGGGCTGTCCGGCGGCGGGCAGGCGGCGCGAGGAGGCCCCTATGAGCATCTCTGCGAGGTCGTTGCTGTCGGCGGGGTGCGAGGTGCCCCGGAAGGCCTTGGCCGCCTCGGCCGATGAGGAGAATCCCTTGTAGCGCGCGCCCGGGAAATCCTTGACTGACTCCCGGGCGTCGTCCCAGTTGTCGAATATGCCTGTGGTGCGTCCCTTCCAGACCACATAGAATTTTTTTGCCATAGGGGGTAGCTTGCGAATTTTGTTATCGGGAGATCATTCCCCCAGCGCGGCCCGGCGTATCAGCATAGGTATGCGGGTGTTGTCAAGATTGCCTGTGAAGAGCTCGGAGCCGGGGCCGATAGCGTAGACAGGCACGAAGTTGCCCGTATGGTTGTTGGATGTCCACCCGATGCCTATGTGGCGGTTCTGGATATCGTAGGCCTTGGCGGTGAAGGCGTTGAAGTCGTTATAGAGCGTCTTCTGGTCCTTGGCGTCGCCGGTGATGAAGGTCGCATCGAAAGTCTCCTTCAGGTCGCGCATGTCCTCATCGGTGAGGGGTATGGCAGAGCCCAGTCCGAGCATGTCGGCCAGGTAGCGCTGCATCTCGGGCCATGACAGTTCCTCGCCCCGGGCCTTGCGCTCGCGGCACAGGTCGGCGAAACGGTCTTTCGACTGGCGCTGGGCATCAATGTACTCAAGATGGATGTCGCGGTGGTTGTCGGCGCGTCCGAGGGCCATGCCTCCGGTGTCATGGTCAGCGGTGACGATGATCAGCGTCTCGTCAGGATGGTCCAGATAGAAGTCATACGCGTGGCGTATCGCATCCTGGAAATTAAGCACCTCCTTGATGACGGCTCCGCCGTCGTTGGCATGGGCGGCCCAGTCGATGTTGCCCCCCTCGACCATCATGAAGAAGCCCTCGCCGCGGTCATTGGCCGATACTGTCTGAAGGCATGCGGCCGTGATTTCGGGCAGCGTGAGCGCTCCGGGTATGGAGTCGATGGTGTAGCCTATCTGGTCCCAATAGTCTGTGGGGGCCATCATGAGGACTTTCTTCTTATCCTTCTCTGCCAGAGCGTGATATTCCCCGCTCCCCTTGACCACTGAATAGCCGTCCTTGCGCATGGCCTCGAGCCACTTCTCGCCCGCGTCTCCCTCGGCGTCGAGAATCTTGAAGCTCCCTCCGGCCAGGAATGATACGCCGCTCCCCACGGCTCCGGGGGCGATGTCAAGCACATCGTTGCGGCTCAGCCCGTGGCCGTAGAAGGCTCCGGGCGTGGCGTCATCTCCGGCCACGGAGGTGGCTATCCCCACAGGGCGTCCGGCGGCTATGAAGTCGCGCGTTATGCTGTAGAGCATAGCTGAGTCCGGATTCATGGCCAGGCGGTAGTTGACGGTCTTCGAGCCGGTGGAGAGGGCGGTGCCTGCGGCGGCAGAGTCCGTGACAGGGCTCGAGGCCGAATAGGTGCGCGACTGCGAAGCCACCGGGAAGGTCATCATCAGCAGGGGGTCCGGATTGCCCAGTATGTCGCGGTTGTAGGTCTCGGCGGCGTTGACATGGCCCATGCCCATGCCGTCGCCTATGAAATAGAACACATATTTTGCCTGCGCGCCGCAGTGGAGGAGTGCCGCGGCGGAGAGCAGGAGTGTGAGAATCTGTTTTTTCATCTTCATCATTTTACTTCGGGACGGTAGTCGTATTCGGCGCGCAGGCGGTCGAAAGCATCGGGATCGGCTTTGAGCGCCTCCGTGTCTGCCGCAGGGTCATAGGAGGCTGTGATTTTCTCCGCAGTAAGCCTCTGAGGCTCCCTGTAAGGGCCTTCGAGGCCTTCGGTGGGGAAATCCACGCCGAAGTGCCTGCCGAGGGCCTCCAGGGCCATGCGCGTGGCCCGCTGCTTACCCTCGCGCGAATATCCGGCGATATGGAATGTGCCGTATTCCACCATGCCGAGCAGTTCGCGGTCAAGGGCCGGCTCCCCCTCCCAGGTGTCGATTATGGCCCTGATGCGCCCTTGGCGCAGAGCCTCCTTCACGGCGGCAGTGTCAATGACGCTTCCCCGGGCGGCATTGACCAGCATCGCGCCGGGCTTCATGGCCGCCACCTCACCTGCGCCGACCAGATAATGAGTGGGGTGCGCGCCGTCGCGCGTGAGCGGAGTGTGGAGCGTCACCGCGTCGCTCTCGGCGAGAAGGCGCTCGAGCGTGACATATTCGCGGTCAGTCATCCCCGCTTCTGCCCGCGGGGGATCGCATACGAGCACGCGCGCTCCGAGCAGGTCGCCCCAGCGGGCCACTATCGAGCCGACATTGCCGTGGCCTACCACGCCTATTGTCATGCTCTTCGGGTCAAAGCCCGAGCGCAGCAGGGCGCTCCAGACGTATTGAGCCACTCCGGGAGCATTGCACCCCGGAGCGTTTGCCGTCTCTATGCCGGCCGCACGGCACCAGGGGAGGTCGAACTGGTCCATGCCTATCGTGGCCGTGGCTATCATCTTCACGGCGCTCCCTTCGAGCAGCTCCGCGCCGCAACGGGTGCGCGTGCGTATCATCAGCGCGTCGGCATCCTTCACCAGCGCGGGCGTGAAGCCGAACTGGTCAGCGTATGTGACATCAGCAAAGGGCTCAAGGCGCCCTTTCAGGTAGGGAATATTATCGTCTGCGATTATTTTCATTGCAATATGGAAATGTGAGAGGGTGTCTTAGCTGCAGCGCGCTCAGAGGAGCATCAGCAGGGGGAACTGCGCCGCAATGAGCAGCATCACCACCGACAGCCACAGGCGGGCGCGCGGTATCTGCCACAGCGCGAACATTTGGGCGACCTGCACGGCGAGCGAGAAATAGAAAATCCCGAGAAAGGCGGTCAGATGCGTGGAGTCGAGAGCCATCCCCGCCACACCGGCCAGGCCGAGGAGCGTGACGGCGTTGTTAAGGCACCGGGTCCTCGAGTTTCCGGCATAGAGTTTGACGGCGGTGTTGAGCCCTATGATCATCCCGGCAAAAGCCCACCAGCAGGCCATCCCTATCTGCGTGGCTTGCGCAGGCGTTGGCGCCGGAAAGGTGAGCCACCGCGCCAGGGGCTCCGCATCAAGGGCCCCGAGGGGTATCAGCCCTGTGCCCAAGGCGCACCACCAGGGAGCAGCAAGGCCTAGGCCCCATGCTATGAGCTCCTTGAACCTCAGGCATTTCACCGCTCCCCAGGCGGGCAGGCACCACAGCGCCGGGAGGATAAAGGCCGCATCGCACATCACCCCCGCTGAGGCTATCGAGGCGGCTACGAATATCTGCTGCGTGCCGTTGGAGGCACGGTAGCAATCCATAGCCAGGGCGAGCATGGCCAGACATGCCAGGGCAAGAAGTAGAGGTGTGCCGAACATTGCGCTCACAGCAGGGTTGGAGGCCATGAGCAGGAAAAAGACTGCCGGGAGCACCATGTCAGTGCCTGAGATGAAGTCAAATCTTTTATTGAGCAGCTGGGCGAAGAGCGCAAGAAGGAGCATGCACCCCAGCGCGACGGCTGCCGACCAGAGGTGGGGCAGCGGCCATTGGCACGGAGAGGGGAGGGCGAGACCCGAGGGAAGGCAGGGTGGCTCAGCCGACCAAGGGAGCAGTGTGATGGCCACCATGGCTGCGCCGGCGAGGAGGCTGAGCGTCAAGGCGGTCACGCCGCCGCTTCGTCTTGCTATCATAAGCTGTTGAAATCCCGGATAGGAGAGGCGCCTATGTCAGCGCGGAAGGTCTTTCCGTCAAGGCGTATGCAACGCGCTCCGGCCAGCGCCGTAGCGGCGGCCGTCGCCAGGTTGCCACCGGTGGCTGTCACGGTCAGCGCGCGCATGCCCGAAGTGACAGTGTGTCCGGCCGCATCTTTGGTGAGATCATCGGCAAACACATGGCATCCTAAGGCTTCGGCCTCTTCGATGCCGCCGACCTGCTCGGTCTGGAAAGGCCCGGCCGGGTAATTGCGCCCGGCCACCACGATTCCCACGCAGGTCTGGTGCGACCATGACAGGACAAGGTCCGGCAGCGTGCCGGAGCAGATGGATTCGAGCAGGTCGATGATGTCGCTTTCGAGACGGGGGAGCAGCACCTGGGCCTCGGGATCTCCGAGGCGGACATTGTATTCAAGCAGCACAGGCTCTCCCCCCTCATCTTTTATGCCGAAGTATATGAACCCTTTGTAGAGCTCGCCGCGCTCGCGCAGTGCGTTGACGGTGGGGGCCACGATGCGCCGCTCCACTTTCTCCAGGAATTCCGGCGTCACCCAGCCCACGGGCGAGTAGGCCCCCATGCCGGCCGTGTTGGGCCCTTTGTCGCCCTCTAAAAGGCGCTTGTAGTCGCAGGCCGGGGCAAGCATGAGATAATGTTCGCCATCGAGGGCGGCGAACACCGAGCATTCGCGTCCCGCCACATAATCTTCAATCAGCACCGTGTGAGAGGCCTCCCCGAAGAGCCCTTCGAGCATGTCGGCGAGCAGGTCTTTGGCATCGGCGAGATTATCAATCAGAGCCACGCCGCATCCGCGTGTCAGGCCGTCGGCCTTGAGCACGTATGGCGGACGCCGCGTCTCCATGAAGGCCAGACCCTCGCCAACAGTGTCGGAAGTGACAGACATGCACCGGGGGGTGGGGATGATGTTCTCGGTCATGAACTCCTTGGCCAGCTCCTTGCTGGTCTCCAGCGTAGCGGCCGCCGCAGTGGGGCCGATGACATTAATGCCATGCTCTAACAGCGCGTCAGCCATCCCGGCCGCCATATATTCCGTGGGGCCGATGATGGTGATGCCTATGTCGTGGCGCTCCACAAACTCCGCTACGGCCTCAAAGTCATCAAGGTCAAGACCGGTGGCCTGGAGCGCTCCCGGGTGGCCCTCAGGAGCTGTGTAGAGGGTGCCCAGACGCGGACTGCTGAGTATTTTCCATGCCAGGGCCGACTCGCGGCCCCCTTGGCCGATGAGGAGGATGTTGAGCTTGCTGTTCATTCTTCTGTTGTCTTGTCAGACTGGGGTTTGCGCCTGGAGCGCATCTTCTTGTCTGAGAAACGGTGGGTGGATTCTTCGGGAAGAGAGGGCCCCTTGTCAACAGGGGTGTATTGTGAGCGGTCGAAAGGCTTGCGGTCGCGGTCGAAAGGCTTGCGGTCGCGGTC
>CAZWVY010000079.1:0-6742 GCA_964637105.1 uncultured Sangeribacter sp.
CCCAGAATTTGTTTTCCTCGTTGAGTTCGCGCAGCAGGAACACCTCGATGCGGGCTCCGGTCTTCTCCTTGTTGCCATACAGCCGCGCCGGGAAGACTTTCGTGTCGTTGAAGATCATCACGTCTCCCTCATCGAAGTAGTTGATGATTTCCTTGAAGATATGATGGGTGATAGTGCCGTTGACCGTATCCACCACCATGAGCCTGCACTCATCGCGGTTTTCGGAGGGATAGAGCGCAATAAGGTCATCAGGAAGTTTGAACTTGAACTGGGATAGTTTCATATATTATGAAGATGATATTTTGCAGAGAATATTATGCAGGCTGCTACGCCCATAATATTATGCAGATGAAATTGTGCAGATAAATAATAGCAAATATAAAGTCCGCAGTCAGTTGCGCGCCGGGGCCGGGTAGTCATCGGGAAATTCCAGGGGCCCTTCGGCTATGATGGCTGCTGCGGCGGGGATGCTGAGGCAGTCATCAATGGATATGTCGCCGACGCGGGTGCGCCGCAGGGCCGTCAGATGCGCTCCGCATCCAAGGGCCTCGCCGATGTCGCGGGCGAGAGCGCGGATGTAGGTGCCCTTGCTGCAGACCACGCGCAGGGTAATTTCGGGGAGGGGGGCGCTCAGCAGCTCCAGCTCCGTGATTTCGAGAGGCTTGGCCTTGAGCTCGACATCATGGCCCTTTCGCGCCAGCGAGTAGGCCCGTTTGCCATCCACCTTCACCGCGCTGAACACCGGAGGCACCTGCATGATGCGCCCCGTGAAGCGGGGGAGCGTCTCGCGCACCATCTCCTCGGTCACATGGTCCGTAGGGAAGGTCTCGCTTATCTCCGTCTCCAGGTCGTAGCTCGGGGTGACGGCACCGAGCCGGAGAGTGGCGATGTATTCCTTGGAGCCGTTCTGCAGCTGCTCGATGGAGCGTGTGGCGCGTCCGGTGCATATTATGAGCACTCCGGTGGCAAGGGGGTCGAGGGTGCCGGCATGGCCGACCTTGAACTTCCTGACGCCCAGGCGGCGCTGTATGGCGCCCCGGATGCGCTTCACGGCATCAAACGACGTCCAGCCGAGGGGCTTGTCAATGCCGATAATTTCTCCCGAGATGAAATCCATGTGAATCAGACTGATATATTACCATACCAGGCAGAGTATGCCCACAGCGAGACAGTAGACGGCAAACCATACGAGCTGGCCCTTGTTGACGAGGCGGAGCATCCATTTGCAGGCCAGGCAGCCGACCAGGAAGGAGGTGAGGAACCCGATAGCCAGACAGCCGGCGCCGACCTCCGGATCGCCTCCAGCCTCGCCCTGGAGGATATCCTTGAAGCCGAGCAGGCATTCCCCGAGGATGGGTATGATCACCATAAGGAAGGAGAAGGAGGCCACCTTGTCGCGCTTGTCGCCGATGATGATGCCTGTGGCGATTGTGGTGCCCGAGCGGCTGAGTCCGGGCAGTACTGCCACCGCCTGGGCTACGCCGATGGTCAGCGCGTCCCACCAGCCGATGTCGCGTCCGCGCGAAGCGGGCACCATCTTGTCAGTGGCGGGATTGCGGTCGGAGAAGTGGGCGAATGCCAGCAGTCCGGCTGTGGCGAGCAGGCAGATGCCCACAATCATTAGATTGTCCTCGAAGAGGCTGTCCACAACATCCTTGAAGCAGAAGCCGACGATAGCAATGGGAATGCAGCTGACAAGAATCTTCCAGACATACCAGAAGTCTGCATCCTTCTTCCAGCCGAAGAAGCTCAGCAGCAGGCGGCGGAAGAGGGGCCACAGCACCACTATGGTAGAGCAGACAGTGCCTGCATGGAGGATAATGTCGAATTGGAGGGCTTGCTCGCCCGCTAAGTCAATGCCTAAGATTTCGCGGAAGATGGCCAGGTGGCCGCTGGAGCTGATCGGAAGATATTCCGCGAGCCCCTGCACGATGCCGAGGATCAGTGCGTCTAACCAGTTCATGATTTCAGGAATATGGGTGGGTTAAGAGCCCGTCTCACAAATTTTCCCGGACGGGCATGGATTGATTATTTGTTTTCAGACTTTTCCTTGGAGGGCTTTATGATAATGGCGAACGCCATCAGCAGGAATCCGAGGAAGGATATTGTCGGCCCGACCACGATGCGGCGGGTGCTGAATATATCGGGGTTGAATCCTGTCTCGGGCGAGGAGCCGGGGCCGGCCATGAGGATGAATCCGAGCAGGATGAGGCCCAGCGAGACGAGCATGAATATGAAATTGCGGCGTCCGAAGGGTCTCTGCGAGTCCGATACGCGCTTGATGGGGTCGGCTTGGGGGGCCGGATCCCAGGGACGTGAAGGTTTGGTAATTGCCATTTATCTGAATAATTGGTCGTAGTCTTTCCTTAAATAGCGGGTGGTGGCCAGGGTGGCGGCAAGGGCGCATATCAGCACTCCGGCCGCTGTCAGGGCTGCGGCGGTGATGCCGAAGGCCTCCCAAGGTATGACGGAGGCTATGGGGCCCAGGCCGAGTTGCGGAGCATAAAACAGCAGCGCGCCGAGGATGCCCGATGCAATGAGTCCGGCAATAAGTCCCGACAGGGCCGCGTTGCCGACAAAGGGGCGCCGGATGAAGCCTCTTGTGGCTCCGACGAGCTGCATGGTATGGATGGTGAAGCGGCGCGAGTGTATGGACAGATGCACCGTATTGTTGATCAGCACGAATGATATGAGTATCATTACCAAGGCGATGCTGCCAAGGATGATGGTGAGCCGCTCGATATTGTCGTTCATGGCCTCGACCATCGAGGCGTCCGGGGCGGCGACCGCCTCCACGCCGTCGAGTTTCATGATGCCGGCCGCGACAGCCTTGAGCTTGGAGGGGGAGGCATAGTCAGCGGCCACGCTGAAGGTGATTTCAGGCGAGAGGGGGTTGACACCGAAGGTCTCCTCGAGGTTCTCGCCCGTCTCCTCGGTCCATATTTCGAGCGCCTCCTCGCGGGTGATCAGGCGCGTGCCGATGGCGTATGGCTGCGCCGCGAGAATGTCGCACACGGCTGCAGCGCGGTCGTTGCCGACGGTGTCGGCCATAACCACGCTCAGTTCGATTTTCTCGCGAAGTCTCCGGCTCTCGCCTGCCGCTCCCAGGCTTACGAGTGTGATTGTCCCTATGATAAGAAGCACCAAGGTAACGCTCACTATCGTGGTGAGGTGCGCGGCGAAATATGAGATCTTTGCCTCTTTCTCCTGTTTCATATTATAATGTGCGCAAAGATAATAAATTGTGTGCCCTTTGTCAAGTCAAACGACGATTTTTTTGTGTGATAAGCGGCTTTTTATTATCTTTGCGCGTTATGACAGACGATTCGACAACGATAAGGGCGGCCTATTACACATTGGGCTGCAAACTCAATTACGCCGAGACCTCGGCCATAGGCAAGATGCTCGCCGAGCGGGGCGTGGTGCGCGCCAGGGGAGGGGAGACCCCCGACATCTGCGTGGTCAACACCTGCTCCGTCACGGAGGTGGCCGACAAGAAGGGGCGCAGGCTCATACGCTCCCTGGCCGCCCGCTGGCCGGAGGCCACGATGGTAGTCACGGGGTGCTATGCCCAGCTCAAGCCAGGAGAGGTGGCCGCTATCGACGGAGTGGATATCGTCCTGGGCTCTGACGAGAAACTGCGCATGGCCGAATACCTCGACGCCTGGCAGCGCGACCGCACGCGCCGCGTGGAGGTCACGCCCGCCCTTGACATCCGGACCTTCCGGCCCTCCTGCGAGAGGGGCGACCGCACGCGCTACTGGCTCAAGGTGCAGGACGGCTGCGACTACTTCTGCACCTACTGCACCATTCCCTTCGCCCGGGGCCGCTCGCGCTCCGGACGCATCGCAGACCTTGTCGGCATGGCTCGCGCGGCTGCAGCCGAGGGGGGTAAGGAAATCGTGCTGACGGGCGTCAACGTGGGATGCTTCGGACAGGATACCGGTGAGACCTTCCTCGACTTGCTCAAGGCCCTTGACGGCGTCGAAGGAATTGAGAGATACCGTATCTCCTCGATTGAGCCTAACCTGCTCACCGAGGAGATAGTGCGTTATATCGCTTTTGAGTCCAGGGCCATCATGCCCTCTTTCCACATACCGCTGCAATCAGGTTCGGATACGGTGCTGCGGCTGATGAACCGCCGTTACGACACCTCCCTCTTCGCCTCGCGCATACGCCTCATACGCACCCTGATGCCCGATGCCTTCATAGCTGCCGACATCATAGCCGGGGCGCGCGGCGAGACGCAGGAGGAATGGGAGACGTCGCTTGAATTCGCCGCAGGGGCCGGACTCGACCGCCTGCATGTGTTCCCGTACAGCGAGCGGCCCGGCACCCGGGCCTTGGGCATAGACCACGTGGTCAGCCAGGAGGAGAAGCACCGGCGCGTGGCCCGGCTCTCGCAGCTTTCTGACAGGCTGATGGCCGCGCGCCTCAGCGCGATGGCCGGGCAGACGCGCCCCGTGCTCTGGGAGCATCCCGCATCGCCCGAAGATACGGTTATGCACGGCCATACGGACAATTATATCCGTGTCAGCGCTCCCGCCAATCCGGCCCTTTACAATACCGTCACCCCGACGCTTCTCACGGCTCCCGATCCCGATGAGCCCGAGACCATGCTCGGCACAATAATCTTGCAATGATGAAGAAACTCGCGGTCATCATCCTCAACTGGAACGGCCTCTCCCTGCTCAAGGAATTCCTCCCTGCGGCCGCCCGGCATACCATCTCCCCCGAGGCTGACCTCTTTGTGGCCGACAACGGCTCCTCCGACGGCTCGGTGCAGTGGGTGCGCTCCGCCTTCCCCGAGGTCAAGGTCATCGAACTCGGCCGCAACTACGGGTTTGCCGAAGGCTATAACCGCGCTATTGCCTTGACCGGCTATGAGTACACGCTTCTGCTCAACTCAGATGTGCTCGTCGGCTCCGGATGGTGGCAGCCGTTGCTCGCGTTCATGGAGGCCCACCCCGCTGCCGGGGGATGCCAGCCAAAGATACGCTCCTACCGGGAGCGGGAACGGTTTGAGTATGCCGGCGCGGCAGGCGGCCTGCTCGACCGCCTGGGCTACCCCTATTGCCGCGGACGTGTCGTGAATGAGCTCGAGCTTGACCGCGGCCAGTATGACGGCCCCCCGGCTGAGATAGCCTGGGCCTCGGGTGCGGTCCTGATGGTGCGCACCTCATATTATAAGGAGGCGGGGGGACTGGATGCCGACTTTTTCGCCCACATGGAGGAGATAGACCTCTGCCTGCGCCTCAGAGCCAAGGGGCATCCCGTGTATGCTGTCACTGACTCGGCGGTCTGGCATGTCGGGGGCGCCTCGCTGGCGCAAGGCAATCCCCGGAAGACTTATCTCAACTTCCGCAACAATCTCCTGCTGCTGCATAAAAACCTTCCCGCAGCCAAGGGGAAACGGCTCCTCTTCGTGCGCCGCCTCATGGACACGAGCGCCATGCTGCTCTTCCTGCTCAAGGGTGACTTGGCTAACGCCAAGGCTGTCTGGAAGGCGCACGGCGATTTCCGCAAGATGAAGCGGGCATACACAGACCTGCCCGAGACCGATGTGCTCGCCACACTGCCGGGCCGAGGCCGGCTCATGCCTGTGGAACAGCTGCGTCAGCTGCTGGGAATCAAAAGAAAGGTGAAATAAGATAGAGGATAAGACAAGTCTTATTTAGAGATGGGGTCTAAGAGGGGGAAGAAGAAAGCAAATACGTAAAAAAATCAGAAAAATGATATTGGTTAGCAACGATGACGGTTACCTGGCAAGAGGTGTCCGTGAACTGATGAAATTCCTTGCCCCGTATGACGAAGTGATAGCCCTCTGCCCTGACGGCCCTCGCTCGGGCCAGTCGATGGCCCTGACATTCACGCAGGCTCTGCGGGTCACTGAGGTTGAATCCCCCGTAGAGGGGGCGCGGCTCTTCAAGACCAACGGGACGCCGGTGGACTGCATCAAGCTGGCGCGTTACGCCGTGCTGGGCGACCGCAGGCCATCCTTGGTGGTGTCAGGCATCAATCACGGGTCAAACTCGGCGATCAACGTCATATATTCGGGCACAATGGGAGCCGTCTTCGAGGGGTGCGCCTTAGGAGTGCCCTCCATCGGATTTTCCCTGACCAGCCATCGACCCGATGCCGATTTCGAAGGATGCCGGCGGTTTGTCGACCTGCTGGTCCCCCGCCTCCTTTCCGAAGGGCTCCCGGACGGAGTGTGCCTGAACGTGAATGTTCCCGACACCAAGCCCTACCCGGTCGAAATGAGGCTTACGCGCCAGGCCCGGGGCGCCTGGACCGAGGAATACGAGAAATACACAGACCCGCAGGGAGAACCTTTCTACATGGTGACGGGGCGATTCGAGAACTACGAGCCGGACGCGCGCGACACCGACGAATGGTGCCTGGCCCACGGCATAGCCTCCGTCACCCCGCAGCTTCTGGACCGCACCGCCCCGGCTGACCGCCTTCCCGCCTGGCTGCGGACCCTATGACGCCGCCTCCCTCCGGCCCCGCTTCTGTTTCACGGAGGCTGGAAAGCCTCCGCCACTTTTGGATGGCGCCGGTTTAAGTTCCTGCGGGTCTCAGACCCGCAGTTCAAATATCCCGCAGTTCAAATGTTTTGGATGGCGCCCCCTTAAGTTTCTGCGGGTCTCCGACCCGCAGTTCAAATATCCCGCAGTTCAAATATTTTGGATGGCGCCCCCTTAAGTTTCTGCGGGTCTCCGACCCGCAGTTCAAATAT
>CAZWVY010000079.1:6842-13065 GCA_964637105.1 uncultured Sangeribacter sp.
CTGCGGGTCTCCGACCCGCAGTTCAAATATCCCGCAGTTCAAATATTTTGGATGGTGCCGCCTTAAGTTCCTGCGGGTCTCAGACCCGCAGTTCAAATATCCCGCAGTTCAAATATTTTGGATGGTGCCGCCTTAAGTTCCTGCGGGTCTCCGACCCGCAGTTCAAATATGCACCGTCAGAGGAAGATGAAGTCTCGCTGCGAGGGTTATGGCTGCGGGTCGGAGACCCGCAGAAACTTAATATTTGAGCTGCGGGTCGGAGACCCGCAGGAACTCCTGTGGAAAGCCTCCTCTACTTTATTTTCAAGGAGGCAGGGATGCCTCCTCTACTTTGGAGAACTTTTGTTAAAAATTTTTGCAAAAAAATTTGTACAGAAAAAGAATTATTACTAATTTTGCACCGCTAAAGCAAGGCAAACTAAGTCAATCCTCCTTGCTTGGCCTCAGGAACGGCATGGCATCTCCGCAAGGAGATGACGAAGCAATAAACTCAATCGTTTCATTGACAAAATATTGTTGCATTAGTAAAGTTATGGATTAATAGAAGTAGGATTAGGATAGGACGGTATCCTTTCGAAGGATTTCGAGAGATATTGGCAAAGCAGGACTCGTAGCGATACGGATCCTGTTTTTGTTTATGCCCGGGCGCCAGCCCGGGCATAGCGCTGTGAGGCCCCTCCGGGGGCCGGTGAGATGGCAGGCCGGGTAGAGACCCCGGGCTCGCGCCGGGGTTAGCGCCGTGAGGCCCCTCCGGGGGCCGGTGAGATGGCAGGCCGGGTAGAGACCCCGGGCTCGCGCCGGGGTTAGCGCCGTGGAGCCCCTCCGGGGCCCGGTGAGATGGCGCTGATTCCTCTGATAGCTCCGATGGCTCTGATGGCTCCGATGGCTCCGATGGCTCTGATGGCTCTGATAGCTCTGATAGCTCTGATAGCTCTGATGGCTCTGATTCCTCTGATAGCTCTGATAGCTCTGATTCCTCTGATAAGTTGGAATAATTGGAGGAAATGACTAATTTTGCGGTATAATCCCAGCGGTAAATGAAACTATCCGAAATAATGACCCTTTTAGGCGCCCGACCCGCAGGCGTGGATATTGCTTCCGCCTCCCGGTCAGCAGATGTGGACATGCCCTCCGGCGGCTGCAAGTCGGCCGCCGAATGGCCGCCCCTGTCGCGCGAGATCCGCACGCTGCTGACCGACTCGCGGTCGTTAGGGTCGCCAGATGATACTCTCTTCTTCGCGCTGCGCACTCCGACGGGCGACGGACACCTTTTTATCAACCGTCTATATCGTCGGGGAGTCCGCGCATTCGTGGTAGACAGTGACTGGAATCCTCGTGCCGAGACGGAAATGCCCGAAGCGGTCTTCATCAGGGTGGGGGAGAGCCTTACTCCCGGCACCCCGGACACTCTCGCGGCGCTCCAGCGCGTCGGCGCCTCGCATCGCGGCAATGCCGCGGAGGTCGTGGCCATCACCGGGTCGCGCGGCAAGACGGTGCTCAAGGAGTGGCTTTTCCGCCTCATGTCTCCCGGCAAACGCATCTCGCGCTCGCCACGCAGCTACAATTCCCGCATCGGCGTCCCCCTCTCCCTTTGGCTGACTCCCGAGAATACTGACATCGCTATCATAGAGGCCGGCATCTCCCGGCGTGGCGAGATGGCGACTCTCCGGGATATTATTGAGCCGGACACTGTCATTGTCACCAATATCACCGACACGCATGCCGAGGGCTTCGCCTCGAAGGCTGAGAAGGGGGCCGAGAAGGTGTCCCTGGCGGCCCTCCCGAAGACGCGCACACTCATCTATTGCGCCGATGACCCTTTGCTGCGGGAGGCGGTCGCCCGCCTCGGGCGCGATGACCTCGAGGCCTTCGGATGGTCGGCTTACGACCCCCAGTCCCCTCTGCTCATAACCTTCACCGGGGAGGGTAACCCGGAATTTGTGCGTGACGGGAAGAAATTCCGTTCCGAGGCGCGGTTCATCACCCATGCTGACCGGCAGAACGTGTCGCATGCCATAGCCTTCATGCTCCATGAAGGAATAGCCGGGGAGGAGGTCTGCCGCCGCCTGACGGCCCTCACGCCTGTCGGCACGCGCCTCAATGTCAGCGAAGGGGTCAACGGAAGCATGATCATACGCGATTCATATACCTCCGACTTCGGGTCGCTTCCTCCGGCCATTGACTTCATGCTGCGCCGGCGCACGCCGGGCCAGGAGGCCGTGGTGATAATGAGCGATCTCGTCCACGAAGTCGAGGATGATGACACTACGTGCCAAAGAATCTCCGCTCTGCTGCGCGAGCGCGGCATCCGGCGCTTTATCGGCGTGGGGCCCGTGCTCTCGGCCCACAAGGCCCTGTTCGGGCCGGAGGCGCGGTTTTACGCTTCTTTCGATGAGTTGCTCGACAATCTCGATCCGGCCTCGCTCGCAGGCGACATAGTGCTCATAAAGGGGGCGCCCGGTTTCGGGCCTGAGCGCGTGGCCGAGCGGCTGGAGGCGCGCACGCACGAGACCGTGCTTGAGGTCAATCTGGACTCGGTGGTGGCCAACTACAATTTCTTCCGGTCGCGCCTCCCTGCCGAAACGGGCCTTGTGGCCATGGTAAAGGCCTCGGGCTACGGGGCGGGAAGCTACGAAATAGCCAAGACGCTCCAGGATTGCGGAGCGGCCTACTTGGCTGTCGCGGTGCTCGACGAGGGTATTGACCTCCGCCGCCAAGGCATCACGATGCCCGTCATGGTGATGAATCCCCGGGTTGTGAACTATGGAGTGATGTTTGCCAACCACCTTGAACCGGAGATTTACTCTCCGGGCATGCTGGCTGAGGTGATTGAAGAGGCGCGCCGCCACGGAGTGACGCGCTATCCCATACATATAAAGCTCGACACCGGGATGCACCGCATGGGGTTTGTCGAGGAGGAGCTCCCGGCGCTGATGGATGCCGTCAGCGCCCAGTCAGGGGTCGAGATACGGTCGGTGTTCTCTCACCTTGCTACGGCCGACTGCCTCGATATGGACGACTACACACGCCTTCAGCTCGACCGTTTCGAGCGTTGCACCACCTACATGCTCTCCCGCTCTGAGAAGCCCTTCCTGCGCCATATACTTAACAGCGCCGGAATACTCCGTTTCCCGGAGGCCCATTACGACCTGGCCCGTCTCGGAATCGGCCTGTATGGCGTCAACACCCTCCCTCCGGAAGTCGAGCCTCCGCTCGCACCGGTGTCGGCGCTGCGCACCGTCATTGTGGCCCTGCGCCGCTGGAACAAGGGGGAGAGCATCGGCTACGGACGGTGCACGATTCTTGAGCGCGACACGATGGTGGCCACTATCCCTGTCGGATATGCCGACGGGATGAACAGGCGTTTCGGCCTCGGGGCGGCCTCGGTGAAGGTCAACGGCGAGTATGCTCCGACCTTAGGCAACATCTGCATGGATGCATGCATGATTGATGTCACGGGCATTGAGTGCCGCGTTGGCGACAGCGTGGAGATATTCGGGCCGTCGGCGCCCATCGGGCGCCTGGCGGATGTGGCGGGGACGATTCCTTATGAGATCCTGACTTCCGTCTCGCCTCGCGTGAAGCGGATTTACTTCCGGGAGTAGCTTTTAAGGACTTTTAGGTCTTTAAGGTCATTAAGGTCTTTAAGGTCATTAAGGACTTTAAGGACTTTAAGGTCTTTCGGGTCGATAAAAAAGGAGAGGAAGCCTCAGGCTTCCTCTCCTTTTTTATCGGGGATAGTATTGTTTACTTGCGGATGATGAGCTTCTTGCCGTTGACGATGTAGATGCCGGCGGGAAGAGCGTGGATGTCATCGCCCACGCGCATGCCCTGCATGTTGTAGATGGTCTTGGGAGTGTCGTTTCCGAAGATTGCCTCAACGAGCACGAAGCCGTCGGCGCCGTCAAAATCATACAGGCTGTCGTAGATGGCTACGCCTGCTTCGTCATAGAGAGTGTAGGCTACCTCGTAGTAGTTGTCTGCGCTGAATGCGTAATCCTTGTCTGCGAGCCAGCAGATGGCGCCCTCAGCGTTCTTGGTGGTAGTGGTAGCGGACAAGACGGTCTGGGGAGCGGCGCTTTCGTTGTCGAGGATATAAGCAGTCACAGTCACGTCCATCTTGGCCACTGCGTCGTTGTTATCAGTGTTGATAGTGATGCCCTCACCGATGTGGAAGCCCTGAACGCGTGTGCCGGACTTCGGGTCAGTGGAAAGCACCTCCACAGCTACCTTCACGGGACGAAGGAGGAAGTTGTAGCTCAGAGCGCTGTTGAAGTTGGTAGCGTCGGCTGCGTTCTCGGCGTTGCGGAAGCTGCTCTCGGGGATTGTGAGCATGTACTCAGCCTGCTTGGTGGGCTTGGGCTCGATGTTGAGGCGCACGCTGTTGCCCGAACCGGTGACAGTGGCAGTGCCGAAGTTGCTGAATGCCATTGCAGCGGGGTCTTCCTTGATGCCTACCTTGAAGGTGAGGCCTTCGTTGTAGTAAACGTCCTCCTCGAAGTTGAGGATTACGAAGTTAAGAGTCTCAACCTTTCCGCCTACGGTGGGAAGCACCTCCATGGGGTTGAGGGTGGTCTGCTTCTCGTTGCCGGTGTACTCCTTGCCTCCGGTTACTTCGAAGGTGAGGTTGACAGCAGCGTTTGCGCGGCCCTTTTCGGGGTCAGCGAGGTAAGCGGCGTTGCCTACTGCGCCCTGGGGGATGGTGAGGGTGTAGGTGCCGTTGTAGACGGGATCCTGGAAGGAGGCCTTCATCCATGTTGCAGAGGCGTTGCCCATGCTGAAGCGCAGGGGAGCAGACATCTTGTAGTTGGGGCCGGTGATGGTGGCAGTTGCGCCGTCAACGGGCTGGAGATCGCCGGCGTTGAAAGTGAACTGGATGATTTCCCATGTGCGCTCCGATGCGTTGAAGCCGGTGGCGAGCTTGGGAGTGGTGCCGGCCAGTTCGATGTCATACTTCACATCGTCGCTCTGCTCCACGCCGATCACGTTGTAGTAGAAGTCCTGCTCCTCGGCCTTCTCGGTGCCGTCGGGGAAGATGTACTGCACGCCATCCTTGACAAGTTTGATGGTGTAGACGCCGGGCACGGTGCGGTCAGTGTCCTTGTGGGTCTTGAGAGTGATGAGGTTGTTGGCGTTGTCCCAGGTAGCGGTACATACGAGGGCTGAGCTGCTGCCGGGCTCGTATACCTTGACGGGGTTGGCGGCAAGGATGTTCTTCTTGATGCTCTCGGGGCCGTCAAACTTCATGGTGAAGACCTCGGGGAACTCCTCGAGAGTGGAGTTGGCAGCGGGGTCGAGAGTGATCTTGACTCTGGAGTTGTCCTCCTCGCCTACTGTGTAGGTGAAGATGTATTCGGGGCAGTCGGTTTTTACACCTGCCTCATCCACATAGGATACGCCACCCTTTTTGAGCTTGAAGCTCCATTCTCCGGCCTGAGTGCGGTCGATAGAGCTGGGGATAGTGCATTCGAAGGTCTTGCCGTCGGTGATGGTCCAGTTGCCTACGGTGGGGCACTGCTGTGTCTGGCCGGAGGGAGTGGTCAGAACGACAGGGTTTCCTCCGAGAAGGGGCTTCGCGATGGATGCAACGCCTTCAAACGTAAGGGAGAAGGTCGCGGGGGCCTCAGTGAGAACGGAGCCCGCAGCGGGATTGACAACAACTGTCACATCGTCCTGTGCGAAAGCACCGAACGAAGTCATAGCCATTGCTGCCGCCATTGCGTAAGAGTAAATCTTGTTCATGCAAACAATAGGATTAGTAATTAAAAAATAGGTTTGGGGCACAAAGTTAATCAAAATTTAACAAAACACAAGCTTTTGAAGAAAAAATTTACAAAAAATCTGATTTTTGGGGTCGGACGGGTCAGACTTGTCGGACCAGTCTGACTAGTCGGACTTGTCAGACCAGTCAGACTTGTCCGACCAGTCAGACTTGTCCGACCCGTCCGACCCGTCTGACCTGTCTGACTAAAAAAACAGCTTTTTTCGGGTGTATGTGGGATAATTGGAATTTTTTTATTAGTTTTGCAGTCGCATACCAGCATATGCTTCGCATTTTTATCATGCCGCAGCATCGGTATGCCGCTTTGCTTTTGTGATACAATCAACTGACATCCAGACTTTTTACCTTGATTTTGGCGCGTTTGAGCCAAAGTTGAGGGAAATAAAACCGTATCCCGCCCCCGGAGGCGGGTTAAAAGCATGACACGACTCGAGCAGGATG
>CAZWVY010000080.1:0-12951 GCA_964637105.1 uncultured Sangeribacter sp.
ACGGCGGTCAGGCCGTCGCGGAAGTCCTCCTTCGAGAGCTCTATCTTGAGCTTGTCGAGCAGATGGTTATCATCTGCATATTTCTTAAGGGTGGTCGTCAGGCCGCGGCGGAAGCCGGTAAGGTGCGTGCCACCCTCGATGGTGTTGATATTGTTGACGTAGGAGAATATGTTCTCGCTGAATGACGTGTTGTAGGTCAGGGCCACCTCCACGGGCACGCCGTTGCGCTCCGTCGTGAGATGGATGATGTCATCGATCAGAGGCTCCTTGCCCTGGTCTATGTATTTCACAAACTCTCTGAGCCCCTCGTCGCTGTGGAAACGGTCAGAGCGGGGATTGCCCTCCTCGTCGCGGTCGCGCAGGTCGGTCAGCGTCAGCGTGATTCCGGCGTTGAGAAACGCGAGGTCGCGCAGGCGGTTGGCCAGGGTCTCATAGTCATATACGGTCTCGGTGAAGATCGTGGGGTCCGGATGGAATTCGATGGTGGTGCCCGTATGGTCGCTCTCGCCTATGACAGCCAGCTCCGAAGTTGGCTTGCCGCACGAATATTCCTGCATGAAGATCTTGCCTTCGCGGTGGATTTCGGCGCGCAGATAGTCCGACAGGGCGTTGACGCAGCTGACGCCGACGCCGTGCAGGCCGCCGGACACCTTGTAGGAGCCCTTGTCAAACTTGCCTCCGGCATGAAGCACGGTGAGCACTACCTCCAGGGCCGGCTTGTGCATCTTCTCGTGCATGTCCACGGGAATGCCTCGGCCGTTGTCCACCACCCGGATGGAGTTGTTCTCCAGGATGGTCACCTCGATGTGGCTGGCATATCCGGCCAGGGCCTCGTCGATGGAGTTGTCGACCACCTCATACACCAGATGGTGAAGTCCGCGGCCCGATATGTCGCCGATGTACATCGCCGGGCGCTTGCGCACGGCCTCGAGGCCCTCGAGCACCTGGATGTTCTCAGCCTGATACTGCCTGTTCTGCTGTATATTTTCTTCGCTGTTATATTCGTCTGCCATTGTTGGTAAGTCTAACCGGTGATTAGCTGAATTCGCTTAAACCTTTTTCGGTAACAGAATTTAAACGATATTTCGTGCAAAATTAGTCATTTTTTTCCTTATTGCCACATAAAAACCGCGAAAAACCGCTTCCTACACAATATTTATGTGGAAACGCTCCCTTCCGGCAATAATCCGCCTCCGGCGGCGTTGAAACGGTATGAAACGAATTCTTCTTAGCGTGCTGGCGGCGCTGCTGTCGGCCGTGTCATCCATAGCGGTCGCCGGGCTCGCCGGCGACTGGAAACTGCATTTCCCCTTCGAAAGGGAGATCCTCAAAGTCGAGGATACCCCCGGCCGCGTCTACATGATGTCGTATTCGCAGCTGGTCACCTCCTACTACGTCGACAATCTGCGCCCCTGGGCCACTATCCACTACCTGGACAAGGCCACCGGAGAGATGAAGGCCCTTGAAAGGCGAGGCCGCACTTTCGGGGCCAAGGCCCGCCTGATGGCGTACAACCATGACAAGGGATACCTGATGGTGATTTACGACAACCTCGAGGTCGATATGGTCTACGACGACGGCCGCACGGTCACCATCACCGACCTGGCCGAACTCAACAATATGCGCGTGCCCGAGCCGACCCGGATCACTTTCGACACCAAAGGCAACCGCGCCTGCCTCGCCACATCCTTAGGCTACGCCCTCTTCAATGACGAGACCTGCGTCATGGAGGAGTATCGCGACTATGACCACGCGCTGCTGTCGGCCGTCACTTTCGGCGACCTGATGCTCTTCACCTATAACGGCCACCTTCGCTTCGCCCCCCTCTCGGAGCCGCGCTTGGCGTTTGAGGACTATAAAGTGCTTTACAGCAACTATATCCGCATCCTCCTCCCCCTTACCGACGACCTTATCGGATATGTGCGTGAGCAGGATGGGGCCTGGCGCATCGCCACTCTGCAGCCCAAGGGGGATACTTTCGCCACCAAGGAGATACATACCGGCATCGAGCGCATGGAGATCACCCGCACGGCCGATGGCTACATCGTCCCCATGCAGGATTACGTAGGCTTCCTTGACTTTGAGGGCAACTGGACCCGGCACGAAAAGGCTGAGGGTGAAAAAGGATGCCCTGCGGCCTCGTACGATGGCCGCGAGATATGGTTCGCGGGACGCCACACCGGCCTCTGGAGCTCCAATCTCGCGGATGGGCAGTGGACGCCGGGCCACCCCCCGACGGCTCCCGACGCACCCTCATCGATGCAGGTGACTGAAATGATCTGGCATCCCCGCTACGGTGTGCTCGCCCCGTCGCGAGGCATCACGCACATCTATACCAATCTCGGCCTTCCCCAGCCTCTTGAGCTCTCGGGCTACCGCGCCGGCTCCTGGAGCCATTACGGCTTTGACCGCCGCAATCCCTCACAGTCGGCTATATTCTACAATCCGACAGGCATAGCCGTCGATCCGGACCGTCCGGAGTATGTCTACATGGGTTCGCCGCGCCAGGGCGTGCTCCGCCTAAATCTCGAGGATCCCGAGGACATACTTCACATGAGCGGCCCCAGGGATGCGGGCAAGGACCTTCCGGGCTACGTGGAGGCCTTCCCAATGATGGAGAGATGGAAGTCTGTCTGCAGCACCACGGAGGCGCAGATGGACAGCGACGGCAACCTCTGGGTGTTCAATTTCGATCTCGACCAGCCCAACGACTGCGGCCTGTCGGCCCTCTGCTGGACCGCCGAGGCGCGCCGCGCCTCTGAAGACGCCGAGTCCTTCCGGCCCTGGACGCGCCTGCGCGTGCCCGGCATCCCTTCGAGCGCCTCTGCCCACATGTGCGTGCTCACCCATCCCAACAACCGCAACCTCCTTATCTTCGCCGTCAATTCACTCAACCACCGCTATGTGGTGGTCGACCACAACGGCACTCCCGAGGACCCCTCAGACGACCGCATGGCCGTAATCAAGGAGATGAGAGACCAGTTTGGCAATGTCATCTCGCTGCTCAACCTCCACTGCCGCCATCTTATGGAGGACCCCCAGACAGGCCTTGTGTGGGTGTCCACCGAGGTCGGCACCTACATGTTCAATCCCCGCACCATGTTTGTCGACCCCACCCGCGCGCGCCGCGTCATCACCACTGACCCTGAGTCAGGCCTTGAGACTCTGCTCGCTGACGGACTGGCGGTCAATACCATCAACTGCGACACGCAGGGGCGCAAGTGGGTAGCCACGCTGCATGACGGAGTGTACTGCACTTCGCCCGACGGCTCCGAGACACTGGCCCATTTCCATACCGGCAATTCCCCGATACCCTCCGACAATGTGCTGACAGTCTGCGAGAACCGCGCTGCAGGCACCATCATGATAGCCACTGACGGAGGCATGGCCGAATTCATCCCCTCCCTCACCGAAGGGCGCCCCTCGTCCGTGGTGACAGCCGTCCCCGGCGCCATCACTCCCTCATACCGCGGTCCGGTGACCATCGGAGGCCTGGCCGACGGGGAGGAATATGCCGTGGCTGACGCCTCGGGACGCGCTGTGCGCTCAATGGGCTGTCCGGACGGCGGACGCCTGCAATGGGATGGCCGCGACGCCTCCGGAGCCCCCGTTGCCCCGGGCATTTACTCCGTAGTAGCCACCTCCCGCCCTGATGTCACGCTGACATCCGTGCGTGTCATACGTTGATTGAAATATACTGCCTTATGTTTTCAAGAATCTCAGCTATCCTCTCGCTCCTTGCCGCACTCCTCGCCCCCCTCTCGGCACAGGGTGCATTCAACGATTCCATAGCCTGGAGAGTATCGGGCGAAGCCACAGTCTCCGGAGGGGCCCACAGCCCCTTCTGGCTCACCTCCAACCGCCAGGGCATAATGTCGGCCAAGACCAACAACGGCTACGTAAGCCTCGGAGCCTCCAAGGCCATGAGCTATGACCGCCGCTTCTCCTGGGGGGCCGGCGTTGATATCGCAGTGCCCTGGAGGGGCGAGAGCCCCTGGATAGTGCAGCAGCTCTACGGCGAGGTGCGCTACCGCTGCCTCGGAGCCATGGCCGGAGCCAAGGAGATGTGGGGGCAGTATGTCGACCCCTCCCTCTCGTCGGGCGGCCTGCTCTATTCGGGCAACGGCCGCCCCATACCGCAGCTGCGCTTGGGCATATTCGACTACGCCGACATCTGGGGCACGCGCGGATGGCTCGGAGTGAAGGGATACGTATCATACGGCAAGTTCACAGACTCGCGCTGGCAGCGCAGCTGGGTCGAGCCGGGAGACACCTACACCTCCGGAGTGCTCTACTCCGGCAAGGGGATATGGATACGCAACGGCAACGCCGCCAAGTTTCCCCTCGTCATCGAGGCCGGACTGGAGATGGCCACGGAGTTCGGAGGCACTGTCTATAACTATTTTGACATGTTTGACGGCAAGGTCAAGACCATCCACCTCCCCTCGGACTTCAAAGCCTGGGTGAAAGCCTTCCTCCCTACATCGGGCAGCTCGAAGGCCCTCCCCGGCGAATACTCCAATATCGAGGGCAATGTTGTAGGCTCCTGGCAGTTCTGCGCATCATGGCTCCCCAATGCTGATTGGAAAGTGAAGGCCTATTTCGAGCACTATTTCGAAGACCACTCGATGCTCTACATCGAATATCCCTGGAAAGACGGACTCATCGGCGTGGAGGGCACGCTCCCCAAAAATCCTTTCGTATCGAAAATCGTCTACGAATACCTTCACCTGAAGGACCAGACCGGCCCTGTCTACTGGGACAGCACGGACAAGATACCCGACCAGGTGTCGGCCGCCGACGGCTATTATGACCATTACATCTACAACGGCTGGCAGCAGTGGGGCATGAACATCGGCACTCCTCTCGTGCTCTCCCCCCTCTTCAACCCCGAACACACTTTCTCATTCCGCTCTTCGCGCGTCATCTCCCATCATCTGGGCATAAGCGGCGATCCCACGCCGCAGCTCAACTGGCGCCTCCTCCTGAGCTATTCCCGCCATTGGGGCACTTACCTGCATATCCTCCCCGAGGTCGGCAAGGCCTTCAGCGGCCTGGCCGAGATCACATGGCATCCGGCCCGATTCAAGGGATGGGAGGGATCCGTAGCCTTCGCCATGGACCGTGGCGGATTTATCGGCAACTCCACCGGCGCGATGATACGCATCACAAAATCAGGCATCTTCGGTAAAAAGTAAACCCGGCCGCCGGCATAAATGAAAGCAAAGCCTCCGGCATGAAATAAAAGCCTGCCTCCGGCATAAAATAGATACGCTCAAATAGATACGCTCAATGAAAAAGCACCATCTCATATTCCTCCTCTCCCTGGCCATCACGGCGCTCCTATGCGCCGGGGGATGCCAGAAACATGACATCAACGGCGATCTCGACGGACTGTGGCAGATCATGGAGATCGAGCAGCTCGGCCCCTCGGGCGAGGTGCAGGCCACCAGCACCCCCCGGGGCCGCTATATAGCCTTCCAGCTCCACGTGTGCCAGTTGCGCGACTCAAAAGGGCCCCTGGGCAACTATGGCGCGGCCAACCTGACTTTCGACGGCAAGAGGGTCAGCCTCGAGTTCCCCTACGCCGAGACTGAATACCAGACAGAGCGCCTCACTGAATGGGGCATATACACCACAACCCCCACATTCACAATCGAGACCCTAAACGGCTCCACCCTGGTCATGGCCTCCGACCATGCCCGCCTCCGCTGCCGCCGCTTCTGACCGCCCCGGCCTCCCCTTAAGGCCCCGGCATCTAAGCCTCCCGGCTTCCCCCCTAAGCCCCCGGCCTCCAGCCCGGACGCAGCCGTTCCCTTTTGCAATAGCCGGGAGGCTTGCCTCCCGAATCCGCCGGGAGGCTGACCTCTTGGACCAAGCCGGGACGCAAGCCTCCCGAAAAATCACCCATCTAATACCTGACACCATGAAAACCTCTCCCGACGCCAGAGTCCTCGAGCTCCTGGCACAGACCTTCCCCGACGTCCAGAGCGCCGCGACTGAAATCATAAACCTGGAGGCCATCCTCAACCTCCCCAAAGGCACCGAGCATTTCGTGGCCGACATCCACGGCGAATACGAGGCCTTCCAGCACATCCTCAAGAATGCCTCGGGCAACATCAAGCGCAAAGTCTACGAACTCTTCGGCACCTCGCTGCGCGAGGATGCCATCCGCCAGCTCTGCTCGCTGATCTACTATCCGGGACGCAAGCTCGTCCATATCCATTCCACAGAGACCGATATGGAGGACTTCTACCGTACCACCCTCCACCAGCTGGTGAAGGTGCTCCGCCGCGTGTCGTCGAAATACACGCGCTCCAAGGTGCGCAAGGCCCTCCCCCGCCAGTTCGCATATATCATCGAGGAGCTCCTCCACGAGACCCCCTCGGGCGAGAACAAACAGTCCTACTACCGGCGCATCATCGACACCATCATCACCACCGGGCAGGCCGACGCCTTCATCAAGGCCATCTGCAACGTCATACAGCATCTCAGCATAGACCGCCTCCACATCCTCGGCGACATCTATGACCGAGGCCCCGGCGCACACATCATCATGGACACCCTGCTGAGATACCGCGATTTCGATATCCAGTGGGGCAACCACGACGCCCTATGGATGGGAGCCGCCGCCGGAAATGAGTCATGCATCGCCAACGTGCTCCGCATCTCGCTGCGCTATGACAACATGGCGACCCTCGAGGATGGCTACGGCATCAATCTCGTCCCCCTGGCCGCCTTCGCGATGGATGTCTACGGCGATGACCCCTGCGAACTGTTCGACCCCAAGATTCCCAAGGACACCACCGAGCTCTCGATCAAGAACCGCCAGCTCATCGCGCGCATGCACAAGGCCATAAGCGTGATACAGTTCAAGATTGAGGCCGCCCTCATCGACCGCCATCCCGAATGGAAGATGGACGACCGCAAGCTGCTCCACCTCATCGACTACGACAAAGGCACCATCACGCTGGGCGGCGTGGAGCACGAGCTGCGCGACAAACGCTTCCCGACCATCGACCGCAACGACCCCTACCGCCTCACCGAAGACGAGCAGGAGCTCATCAACAAGCTCGTGCACTCCTTCCGCATGAGCGACAAACTCAAGACCCACACGGGCATCTTCCTGGAGCATGGCGACATGTACACCATCTGCAACGGCAACCTCCTCTATCACGCCTCAGTACCTCTCAACGCCGACGGCACGCTCAAGGAGGTCGAGGTGTTCGGACACCGCTTCAAGGGACGCTCGCTCCTCGATGAAGTGGGGCGCATCATGCGCTCGGCTTTCAACGCCGAAACTCCCGAGGAGGAGCGGCAGAAGGCGGCCGATTATTACTTCTACCTGTGGTGCGGCCCCGACTCCCCCCTCTTCGACAAAGCGAAGATGGCCACCTTCGAGCGCTATTTCCTCACCGACAAGGAGGCCCAGCACGAGGAGAAGGGCCACTACTACCACATGCGCGATGACCGCCGCGTCATAGAGAACATCCTCAACGCATTCGGCGTGCAGGGCAAGCAGCGCCACGTCATCAACGGCCACGTGCCCGTCAAGGCCGGCAAGGGGGAGAGCCCCATCAAGGCTGACGGAGCGATGATGGTAATCGACGGAGGCTTCTCCAAAGCCTACCACTCCACGACCGGAATCGCCGGCTACACCCTTGTGTGGCACAGCCGCGGCTTCGAGCTCGTGCAGCACGAACCCTTCACCTCCGCCGAAGATGCGGTGATGACAGGCACCGACATCCGCTCCACGCGCAGAGTCGTGGAGCAGTCAGTAGAGCGCATATGCGTGCGCGACACAGACAAAGGGGCCGAACTCCAGGCGCAGATCGACGAGCTCACCGAACTCCTCCGCGCATACCGCACCGGCCAGCTGCATCCGCGCCGCTGATCCGTCGCGCAAAAACAGCCTCCATCGGCCTTTGACCGCATTCAGCGCGCAAAAAACAGCCGCCCCGATATGTGATCGGAGCGGCTGTTTTTGTTGTGTGCTGCGGATGAAAGCCTATATCATAGAATACTATGATATGGCCTCCATGCACCCCCTCTGCAACAGATTGGGGCAGTTATAAGCATTCCAGGTTTTCTCACTTAACGGCTGCCTGGATTTTCTCAAGCAGCGTCTCCAGGGGCATCTCGCCGGTCTGGCGCATCACCTCCTTGCCGTTGTCATAGAGAAGGAAAGTAGGCAGATACTCCACCTTCTCCTGCTGAGCAAGCTCCTGGTTCTTATCGATGTCAAACTGAAGCACCTTCACCTTGCCGGCCAGACGCTCTTTTACCTCTGCCACTACCGGCATCATCCTCTGGCAATGAGGGCACCATGAGGCGAAAAACTCCACCAGCACCACAGGCGTTGAATTGATTTCCTGCGAATAGTCCATAATCGTGTTTTTTATAGTATGTTAAATATCATATTTGCGGGCCTTCCGGCATCCGGCCGGCCGTATCATTTTAACACCCGTTACGTCCGTTTGGTTGTCACCCTCGCAGCGAATCGAGAAATGCTGTCAGCTGCTCATCTTTCAGCTGCCGCCGCGCTCATTTGCCGTCCGTCGCCCCCTCTTCCGCAGGGGGAGCGGTGAACGTTATGACTGTATGTGCCTTGAGGATGGCCAGCTTGTTCATCTCAAGCGGACTCAGTTTCCTGGCCCCTGCCGGGAGTCCTTTGTCTGCATTGCTCATATCTTGCTTGAGGGATTTGGGTTGTTATCTGATTTTTCAATAAGGGGCATAAGCGAGTTGACAAGCAGCATCACCCCCACGTAAGCCACCCCTAAAACGATGAAGTCGATGCTCACCGGCCATATCCTCCCTACCCAGCCTCCGGCCAGATAGAAGAAAAAGAGCAGCCACAGCGAGCATTGCACCGTGACGCAAAGCGTGCACCACCGATGCGCCCTGAAACGCTGATACCAGATGCTCCACGCCGTGAACGGCAGGCAGCAGATGTTGCACAGAGCCAGCGAAGGGAGCGAGCCCGGGAACATCAGCAGAGCCAGCAGGCTGACCGAGAAATAGGCAAACCCCACTTCGCTCCAGCCGAATAGGCCGAAGAATTTTGAGGCTGACGTGGCCAGCACGTCATCGCAGCCCCCCGCCTGGAGGACTCCGCAGAACCTGTCGGCCTTCGGATTATGTATTCTCAGCGATTTCTGCACCAAGAGGTAAGTAACATAAAGCCCTGCCATATCGATGGCCGCAATGAAATAGGCCGATACATCGCGCCACAGGCCGTTGGCGATGAAAGCATACGCCACAAGGGCGGCAGCGCACAGCAGGAGCACCCACTTCTTGGACTTCTTGAAAAACTCAAGCCGGCGGTGCAGCCCTAAGTCAGGCTCAGCCGCCCCGGGCCGGGGATGGGAAATAAACACATTGCCGTCCCATGCCTCCAGGAACCGCTCCAAAGTTGTGGAGCGGGGCTGCCCGAGGCTGATATACTCCACCGTGCCGCCGTTGACCGCAGTCACTATGACATTGCCTCCCTCCGCGCCGGCCGTATGGGCGATGAAAGGGAGGGGCAGCCCGGCGACCTCCTTGCGGTCCTCAAGATACCACGCCTGAGAATCCACCCCGTAGTCCTGCAGCGCCCGCGACAGGCCGAACCATGTCTTGAAAGGCATGCCCCTCTCCCTGCCGAGCGTGTACTCATGCGTATGGCCCACGCCGAGCAGCGTGAGCCAATCGCCGAGCAGCGAAGCGTCCGGCGACTTGAAATGCGTGTTTAGCCGCGAACCCGTTGCCATAGCCTCACTGAACAGCAGCCTGAATCTTCTGCAACAGCACCTCAGCGGGCATCTCGCCCGTCTCGCGCATCACCTCCTTGCCGTTGTCATAGAGGAGGAAAGTGGGGAGCGACTGCACCTTCTCGCTGTCAGCAAGGTCTTCATTCTTGTCGATATCCAGCTGGACAACCTTGAGATTATCGCCAAGCAGAGCCTTTATATCATCCATAACGGGCATCATCCTCCGGCAATGAGGACACCATGTAGCGTAAAACTCCACCAGCACCACAGGCGCTGACGTGATTTCCTGTGAATAGTCCATAATCGTGTTTTTATAGTATCTTGAATATCATATATTGGGGCGCCCCGTAAGCAGGCCCCCGCACCCTTAGAACACCCTCCGCCCCCCTTTGGTTGTCCTCATCATATATTCCTGATGGTAGACCCCACCTCATCATCCGGGGGCATAGGCAGGTTTTTCCGGACTGCCTCGGACCTGTTATGACAATCACAGGATAATACCTGGCAGCCTCTTCAATTTGCGACGACAAAAGCCTGTGACTGTACTCATCCATAATGCAAAGCAGTGCTAATGAACATGTTTGCAGCAATTGCCAAAGTCTCATGCCGTTTTTCGTGCCCTAAAGCAACCATATGCTGGCTTACGAAACTTGAATTAATAACAGTATGAAATAATCAAAGAATACAAAACCATAAAACATAGGCAGGAGACTACGATGGCAAACTCACAAGGATAATGGGATTTACAATAACGCACTTTCCTTGGAAGATTATATAATTGATGGCCCAATTTTTTATGAAGAGGAGATACCCAATAATTATATCTGCTTCTGTAATGCTTCTCAAAAATCAATCCCCATTCTTTTCTGTCTCTTGAACCTCTTGATTTATCGTACCTCCAACTTTTTATTTCCAACAAATCGCCGTACGCCTCATAGAAATTTGACATTGCTTCCCCTATACTATTTGATGTGATAGTCATTCGGATATTTGAATAGGCATCTTGAATCTTTTTTGTTCTATTAAAACATCTATTGGTGTGGTCATAATGCCACTCATCAACCTGATACCTAACAATCGCCAAAATTATCCCTAAAGGAGATATCAATAAAATCATAAGAAGAGCTTCATTAAAGGTAAGCCCCCATAACCCATTTAGGTATCGTTGCAATTCCTCGGGGGGAAATTTAAACCCGATTAAAGCAAACATCATACCACCTATAACCCAAACCTTAGCATTACATAGTATCCCCTTTCTAATAACAAAGACCACTAAGATAGAATATACTGCGTAAAGCATTGAGTCAATTAGCAGAGCTTGTAATCCCAATTTCTTCTCAAATCCTTCTATTCCACAATAAATTAACAATGTTATTCCATAAACTCCCCCCATACGTGCTACGGCTTTGACACTATCAGTGTATCTAGTCCACCATGTGTCAAATTTTTTTATATCCTGACCAAATATCTCCTCCGAAATATATTCTCCTCCGGTTCTTAACGCTTGATCAAGATTAGTTGTTAGTTTCTTTTGGACGCTACCATCTAAAAATTTATCATCAAATACTGTTTGATAGAAAAAAACTAAATATACTCCCGCTATTAGTTGAATAACGGGAGCATAAGGTGTGAGGAATGATATATTTTCCAAAATTGTAGTCAATGAACAGATTCTTTCTCCATTGAATAATATGTGGTAGCATTATTCGGTTCTTTAACCATTATATACTGGTCGAGAGTGGGAGAATCCGAAAATTTGAAATCTGTAACATCTGCTTTCTCAAATGCCGTATCGAAATATCTTTGAATCTCTTCAACTATCTCCGGATCATTGAAAGACCCATAAGCCGTATAGTGAGTTTTATCAAACTCGAATCGAAATTTATCATTGTCAAAGACAGCAAAATTTACATCCTCCTCAAACCGGGAGGAAATAATTTCTCTGGCTTCCTGATTAAGATGACGAAATTGGAGATTCTCAGGCTTACGCTTTATTATGGTTTGAAGATATTCCGGGAAAAGCTCCACGTTCTCCACATTTTCTTCTGTAAGAATCAGCACGGTGATCGAGGGCGTTTTTAACAGATTTTCAAAACCCTCTTGAAATTCGGGATTACGCCAAATACAGGAATGTGCACCTTCACAGAAAATTTTAACAGTTGAGTCAGTGTTTCTAAACAATTCTGCATAGAAAGCAGCCGCATATTCTTCATTTTTGTTAGTTATGCGCTCGGAAGAATGTGCATCGGCACACTTTTTCAACTCAGCTTTATAGCGTTCGAGGGTACTGGAAGTGGTGCACATAGAGCAATGGTATTTGAGGTCTTTATTATATAAGTATAACAACCCCAAACACTTATGGTTCATCTCCACCAAAATCGCTGGTAGATTAAAGCATTTGTGAGAGCTGCATACGTTAAAACGAGTGCAAAGTTAGCAAAAAAATCTCATGTAGCGAAATTTACCTTGTTAAATTTTTCAAAACCGTAAACGACCCGAACTTAGGGTCGAAGTATATGTCTCCAATGACCGGAACAATATGGATAATAGATAGTTAACGCGAAGTTGTTTCTTGCTCCGCCAGGGACAAGCCGATTGGCGTCCCCCGGTGTTCTGCAACGATAAAAAAGCCTCCGGCTACTTCTTTTAATTTTGTCATTCTCAGAAATTATCGTAAATTTGCAGTCTAATAATCCACAAATCACTATGGCAAATAAAATATTTCGACTTGTTGCAGTTGCCATTTTCGCGTTTTTCTCCGCAGACGCATTCGGACAGTGTGAAGCCTTAATAAAAGACTTCTATATTGCTTATGTACATATAGATAACGCCATATGATTACTATACGCCATAATTTTGACCCTGAACAATTTGAGTGGCTTTGGGCCAAATATGTCAATGGGGGCAATATTACCCAACATTGCTTCATTTGTCTTAAAGGGACCCAGAGTAAGAAATTCAGCAAGGCCTATAACCCAGATATGGCTGATCAGCCTGTTATCGTTATGGACGAAAAGCCGGAGGGTGAATACGATGCTATCTATTTTTGTGGCGTTTCCAAAAAAGGCTTCGACCATAACGTTCACCTTGTCGTGCGCCCTGAACAGGGCATCACCTCAAAGTGGAAATTTGAGAATTGGAATGCTGAAATTGAGAATGGCACAGTTGAAATTCTTCCTTGTGCCGGAGAGTTGAAACC
>CAZWVY010000081.1:0-12880 GCA_964637105.1 uncultured Sangeribacter sp.
CTTCACGATGCCGGCGTTCACGCCGATGAGTTCCTCGCGGGTCATGCCGGGCTTGCGGGGGATGCCGGAAGTGATGACAACCACGTCGGAGCCTGCGGTAGCCTCATAGTCGTTGGTGACGCCCTTGATGCGGGTGTTCATGTCCAGGAGGTTTGCGGTCTGCATCATGTCCATGGCCTTGCCCTCGGACACACCCTCCTTGATATCGATCATTACGACTTCATCGGCCACCTCGCGGATAGCCATCACGTTAGCTGCGGTAGCGCCTACATTGCCGGCGCCTACGACTGTTACTTTAGACATTTGTATGTGCTTTAAGATTTATCCGTCATGTGGGGGTGTCTCGCGCCTCCGGTGACGGGGATTTTAAGGTGAATTTAGTTTTTTTGCAAAATTAAGAAAAAAATCCGGTTGCTGCAACTCTGCGCCTCTTTGAGCGGTTATTGCAGCTCCCCGCGCCCCTGCCTTGTGATTTCGTAGTCCTCACCCAGGCAGTGCACGATAGTGGACGGCTCCGTATTCCCCGGCTCTCCCTCCACGAGGAGGTCAGCGCGTCCCTCGTATGCCTCAGCGATCAGCTCAGGCTCGCGGGCGTGGTCATCATCGTCATATTCGATCGATGCTGTCATGAGGGGATTGCCGAGTGTTTCGGCTATGAGCCGGGCAGTTTCGCATCCGGGGATGCGCACGCCCACTTCCTTGCGGTTTTTGAAAGCCTTGGGGAGTCCGGAGAGAGCGCGCACGATAAAGGTGAAGGGGCCCGGGGTATTGTCTCGCATCAGACGGTAGACGGAATTGTCTATTTTAGCATATTCCGCAGCCATTGCGATGTCGGAGCAGATAACGGAGAGAGTGTTTTTATCCGGCTTGAGTCCCTTGATGCGGCATATTTTCTCCACAGCCTTGGGATTGAGTGCGTCGCAGGCAATTCCGTAGAGCGTATCCGTAGGGATAATCACGACTTCGCCGGCCCGCAGAGCTTCGGCTATCTCTTCGAGCTGCCGGGAGGATGGGGAATCGTTCCAGATCTTGATGGTCTTCATGGTGCAGTGTCGGATTTCAACGCACAAAGATATAACAAAATTTTGAAATGCACAAGAATAGCGTGCCCGATTAATTTTTGAAAGTTACCGATTACCACGTTGTATAATTTCTAAGATTTTTGTAATTTTGTATCCAAAAACAACAGAATATGGCAATGACTATCAATTCCTCCCCTGAGCTTGTCGGAGAATCCGCTCGAGCATTTGTAGAAGAAGCAGAACGCAATGGCAAATTGCCTACCCCTCGGCTGTCTGTTGAGCGCGAAGCCCAAATTTTTGAATTCCTTCGTAAATCACGAGAGTTCATTTTCCCTCCCAAAAATAAAAAATAATGGCTCAAGATTCATCTTTTGTTCTTGAGCGGGATGCAATTATGGTGCCTTACACAGAAGAGGTGGCGGCATATTGCGAACCATTCCGCTGCGATGATGCCGATTTAGATGAATTTTTTGCATCCGATGCATTCCACTATGAAGCGGAATTGCTTGGGAGAACCTATGCGTGGATTAACATCGAAAATCCGACTTTAATTATGGGATTGGTAACCTTGGCTAATGATAGCATAAAGGCCAGGGAGATTATTCCCGCCGCACGTAACCGCGTCCAAAGAGGGATAATCAATGCTAAACGCGGAATGAATTATCCGGCTGTGCTAATTGGGCGCCTGGGAGTTTCTTCCGCCTTCCGGGGAAAGGGCTTTAATGTCGGCAGCCAAATTTTGAGTTTTATTAAGGATTGGTTTCGAGCTGACAATAAAACCGGATGCAGATTTATTGTGGTGGATGCCTACAATAATTATAGGACCATGCATTTCTACGAAAGGAACGGATTCAAGACGTTATATAAGACGGAGCAGGAAGAAAGGGACTTTCTTAAATTAAGACACGAAGAACATTTAGACACAAGATTTATGTTCTTTGATCTTAAGAAATAAAATGTATTATGTAGTATTCTACATTCAGGCACGAAGGCATTCTAATATTTTAAACAAATGAAGATTGGTATTTTGGCGGCTATGCAGAAGGAGATTGCTCTTCTTAAGCCGCTTATCGAAGATATGAGGGAAGAGACAGTGGAACGCACTCCGGCCTACCGGGGTCGCATCGGCGCCCATGAGGTCATGCTTATGCAGTGCGGTATAGGCAAGGTCAATTCCGCGCTCAATACGTACTGTCTCATCAAGGCTTTCCATCCGGACCTTGTAATCAATTCAGGCGTGGCCGGAGGGGCCGATAAGTCAATGAAGATAGGCTCACTGCTTGTGGCGGAGTACGCGGCCTACCACGACGTGTGGTGCGGTCCCGGCACCGAGCCGGGAGCGGCAGACGGCATGTCAGTCTTTCTCCCTGCGGAGGGTCATATTGTGAGCCTCGCGCGAAAAGTTCTCCCTGAGGAGGGTGTCAGATACGGCCTGATATGCAGCGGCGACCGCTTTATTTCCACCGCCGCCGAAGTGAAGGCCATCAAGAAGATTTTCCCGTCGGCCCTGGCCTGCGACATGGAGTCTGCGTCAATCGCCCAGGTGGCGTTAGGGTGCGGTGTGCCCTTCAATATTTTCCGTGTGGTCAGCGACACCCCCGGAGAGGGAGAGAACATATCGCAATACAAGGATTTCTGGACGGAAGCTCCCCGCAAGACCTTCGAGGCCGTCAAACGTATCATAGAGGCTATTCCCTGATTACCGGTGTCCGCGTGATTGCGGAGGGCTGGCTCGTCCCAAAACGAGCTCCCCGCGCTGGCCGGTAGGGGCGCGATATATCGCGCCCGCCAAAGAAGTGGCCCCGGGTATCATCCTACACCTTTTTTATGATTTGAAATACAAGGCAACATGGAGGAACTACTATGGATAATAATCTGATATGGCAATATATATGGGTAGGAGCGACATTTTTGCTTGTCGCCATCCTGCTCGTGGTTAAAGCCCGGCGACGGAGGAAGCACCCCGACCGGGGGAGCAGTTGCTGCGGCTGCTCTCTGGCTGAGAGATGCGACCGCACGCAGACAAAAAGCAAAGCGTTAGATTTGAGTAAGGGACGGTTGGGGGAACGGCCTTCGTAGTATGGCGTCCCGTGACGGGGGCACTCCTTTGGTGGACGCGATGTATCGCGCCCCTACCCGGTGGGTAAAGAGGCCTACCGAGCGGGACGCGTATCGCGGTTTTAGCGGGATTTGCGTGATGTGTCCGTGGAGATATGTCGTCCGGAATTGTCGGCAAACACGGAGAGAGTGATCGCTGAAATCATCTCTTTGAGCTGCGCGATAAATTCCGGCGCGCTGTATTCTCCGCGCTCGATGGCACGGAGTCGCCCCTCCCATATGCCGGTCAGTTTGGCGCTTTTGAGCAGTTCCTCGTTGATTATGCCAATCAAGTCAACTCCGGCCGGGGTGGCGCGCAGCGTCTTGCCCTGCCTGCCGAACTTCTCGATATACCCTCGCTTGTAAAGCACTTCGATTATGGCCGACCTTGTCGAGGGTCGGCCCAGTCCGTTGGCCTTGAGAGCGTCGCGCAGGTCCTCGTCCTCTACTGTCGCCCCTGCGGTCTCCATGGCCTTAAGGAGCGTGCCTTCATCAAAATATTTAGGGGGCTTGGAGGTTTTCTTGACCAGCGACGGCTCATGCGGTCCTGATTCCCCCTTTGTGAAGGGGGGCATCACGTTCTGGTCGGCCTCAGGCTTTTTCTTCTCATCGCGGCTGTTGTCGCCGTCCGTGTCCTTATCTCGAGCATAGACGGCTTTCCATCCCGGAGCAGTGATTACGCGCCCGGTGGCCTTGAACTCCAGAGCGAAAGGCTTGCCCTTTTCACCTGAGGCCGGGGTCGAGCCGGGTGCAAGACCGTTGTTGTCAGTCACCTTTCCCATGACGGTCGTCTGGTCATACTCCATATCGGGGTAGAATACGGATATGAATCGCCGGGCGATCAGGTCGAAAATGCCGTACTCGGCACGTGACAGGCCTTGCGGCAGCGGTTGCCCTGTGGGGATGATGGCATGGTGGTCAGTGACCTTGGCATTGTCAAACACCTTCTTGGACTTCCTCAGCTTCGAGCCCCGCAGGGGCTGAAGGAGTTCGGCATACTGTGTCAGCGAATTGAGGATGGGCCCGCATTTGGGGTAAATGTCATCAGTGAGATACGTGGTATCGACTCGCGGATATGTGGCGAGCTTCTTCTCGTAGAGGCTCTGGATAGTGCGCAGCGTCTCCTCGGCTCCCATGTTGAGGCGCTTGTTGGCCTCCACCTGCAGGGAAGTCAGGTCGAAGAGCCTCGGAGGAAATTCGCGCCCCTTCTTCTTTGTGACTGAAGTCACCGTGAAGGGGAGAGGGCGGATACGGTCTACGACGGGCAGCCCGGCCTCCTCGGTCTCGAAAGGATCCTCCACGCAAGTGAATGTCACACCCCGGTAGAGCGTGCGCAGCTCGAATGTATCCTTAGGAACAAAATTCTCAATTTCTTTCTGGCGGTTGACCACCATAGCCAACGTAGGTGTCTGCACGCGCCCTATTGACAGAAGATTGTGTCCGGTGCCATATTTGAGCGAGTAGAGACGGGTGGCGTTTATGCCTAATATCCAGTCTCCGATAGCGCGGCATAGGCCGGCCGTGTAGAGCGACTCAAGCTCCTTGTGGGGGCGCAGATGCTTGAACCCCTCGCGTATTGCCTCATCGGTGAGCGAACTGATCCAAAGGCGTTCCACAGGTTTGTCGCACCCGGCTTTCTGCATCACCCACCTCTGGATAACCTCACCCTCCTGCCCGGCATCGCCGCAGTTGATAATCTTGTCGCATTGCCGGATAAGTTTTTCAATCGTGTCAAACTGCCGTTTGATGCTCGCCTGAGGTATTACCTTGATGCCGAAGCGGGGAGGAATCATGGGGAGCGACGAGAGCGACCACCGCTGCCAGGCCGGGGTATAGTCGGCCGGTTCCTTGAGGGTGCAGAGATGGCCGAAGGTCCAGGTAACGCAGTACTCCGGCCCTTCAAAATAGCCGTCGCGGCGGATGTTGGAGCCTAAAACATCGGCAATGGTCTTGCCGACGCTCGGTTTCTCGGTGATGCAGAGTATCATTCAGCCGATTTTGCCTCCTCCCATATAGCATCCATCTCCTCTAAGGTCATGTCCTTGAGAGAGCGGCCCAGCTCCTTGGCGCGGGCCTCAAGGAAATTGAAGCGCTTGATAAACTTGCGGTTGGTGCGCTCCAGGGCATTCTCGGGGTTGACCCCATAGAGCCTTGCGGCATTTATTACAGAGAAAAGGAGGTCACCGAACTCCCCCTCGAGGGCATTGGCATCGCCTGACTTGACTTCGCGCTCCACTTCCTCCATCTCTTCGCGCACCTTGTCCCAGACCTGCTCGGGCGTATCCCAGTCGAAGCCCACATTGCGGGCCTTCTCCTGGATTCTGTTGGCCTTTATGAGGGCCGGGAGAGCCGAGGGCACGCCTCCCAATACGGTCTTGTTGCCCCCCTTCTCCTTGAGCTTGATCTGTTCCCAGTTCTGAGTGACTTTCTCCGCCGTGTCGGCTTGGGTGTCGCCGAAGACATGGGGATGGCGGAAGATGAGCTTGTCGGTCAGCGACTCGCAGACATCCGCGATGTCGAAGTCACCCGATTCGGATGCGATCTTGGAGTAGAAGGCCACGTGAAGCAGCACATCGCCCAGCTCCTTGCGGATATTGGGTGAATCGCCCGTCATGAGCGCGTCAGTGAGTTCATAGACCTCCTCGATGGTATTGGGGCGCAGCGAATCGTAGGTCTGTTTGGCATCCCAGGGGCATTTCACTCTCAGGATGTCGAGAATATCGAGCATTCGGCCGAAAGCGGCCATTTTTTCTTCTTTGGTATGCATAGAGGTACAGTATATCCGCCCGGGCAGTTGCCAAAAGTGGATTTTACGATGTTTTTGACTGATTTGAGTGCAAAGTTAGTCAGAATTTCGGAGATAATTAGTATATTTGCCGTTTGAAAAATCAAAGCAAGATGAAAAAGTACCTGTCCACTGCGGATGTAGACCGGTTTGAGGAGCTGCTGTCGGGCGCTGACTCGATAGTGCTCACTTGTCATGTCAGGCCTGATGGCGATGCCATGGGGAGCACCTTGGGGCTCTATCATCTGTTGAAGTCTCTGGGCAAAAAGCCTATGGTGGTGGTGCCGGACCAGCCGCCGCGGGTGCTCTCCTTCATGCCGGGGTTCAAGGAGGTGGCGGTCTATACGCGCCATGACCCCTATTGCCAGTCATTGGTGGAGAATGCGGACCTGCTGATATGCTGTGACTTCAATAAACCCTCGCGCCAGGATCTCATGGGCCCCCTGACAGAATCGGCCGCATGCCCGAAGGTGCTTATCGATCATCACGAGGATCCGGGGTGCTTCTGCGACCTCACCTTTTCCTATCCTGACATGTCGAGCACGTGCGAGCTGGTGTTTCGCATCATCGCCGCCATGGGCCTTTATGAGGAGATGGACAAGGCGTGCGCGGAGTGCCTGCTGACGGGCATGGTGACTGACACGCGAAACTTCTCGGTCAACATCAAGAGCCCTGACATCTACGAAGTGCTTGAGCGCCTTCTGGAGAAGGGCGTAGACAAGACCCGCATAGTCAAGGAGGCTCTGATGACGCGCAGCTACGGCAGCGTCAAGCTCCATGCATACGCCCTGAGCGAGAAGATGGAGATATTCCCGCGCCATCATGCCTCCATCATCACCCTGAGCCTCGAGGAACTGAAGCGGTTCCATTATGAGAGGGGCGACTCGGAGGGGCTCGTCAATACCCCGCTTGAGATAAGAGGAGTAGTATCCTCCTTTTTCCTGCGCGAAGACGATGACTGCATCAAGGTGTCGGCGCGCAGCATCAATGAATTTCCGGTATCAATGGTCTGCGGCGACCTCTTCGGAGGGGGCGGCCACATCATGGCTGCGGGGGCCGAGTTCCACGGCACGCTCGAAGAGGCACGCGCGCTGCTCATCGAGGCTCTGCCGGAGTATGACCGGTACATCAAGGGCCACCCTGACAGAATAGACACGTGGTGACCTTTTATCTAAACCAACTATCCTGACTAAAGATGAATAAAGCAATTCGCACCATATCATTCCTCGCCTCGGCAGCGGCGCTGGCCGGGGCTGCCTCATCGTGCAGCGACTCGGAAAGCTACTCCGACCTGCTTCGCGATGAGACACGCGCCGTCAACTGGTATCTGGCTCATCAGCATGTGGAGACTGAAATCCCGGCCGACAGCGTGTTTGAGACGGGCAAGGATGCGCCGTTCTATAAGATGGACGAAGAGGGCAACCTCTACATGCAGGTTGTCAACCCCGGCTCAGACGACAACCGTGCCAAGAAAGGGCAGCTGGTCTATTTCCTGTATGACGCCAAAAACATACTGATGATGGAGCAGACCGGGTCATTCAATGTCCAAGGTATCGGAAATGCCAACAACCCCTCTGTCGGTCCCACATCATTTGAGTATGGCAACACCCTTCTCGCCTCCACCACCAAATATGGCACCGGCATACAGGTGCCGCTCGAATATCTCGGCTACGACTGCGAGGTGAATCTGGTGATGAAGTCCTACGTGGGATTCACGGAGGCCAACCAGGGCACCTGCATCCCCTATCTGATGAACGTGCGCTATTTCAAGGCCGAGTATTAAATCTTCCAACTAAACTCAAGAAACTGCTATATGTCACTTATCAAATCAATATCGGGAATCCGCGGAACAATCGGAGGCCGTTCTGGCGACGGCCTGGGCGGAGTGGACATCGTAAAATTCACAGCCGCATACGCTGAGTATATACGCCGTGTGAACGGAGGCGCCGCAGGGCGCATCGTCGTAGGGCGCGACGCCCGTATTTCGGGCGGCATGGTCGACCATCTTGTGACCGGCGCCCTCATGGCTATGGGCATGGATGTCATCAACATCGGCCTCGCCACCACTCCCACCACGGAGCTTGCTGTCACCGGAGAGAAGGCCTCGGGAGGCATCATCATCACAGCCAGCCACAACCCCGTGCAATGGAACGCGCTCAAGCTCCTCGACGCCAACGGGGAATTCCTGACCGACAAGGCCGGGCGCACTGTCATTGAAATAGCTGAAAAAGAGGATTTCACCTTCGCAGAGGTGTTTAACCTCGGCCATGAATACCATAACGACACATGGGGGCAGCGCCACATTGACATGGTCAAGGCTCTTCCCTTGGTTGATACCGAGGCTATCCGCAAAGCGCAGTTCACCGTTGCCGTTGACGCGGTCAATTCCGTAGGGGGCATCGTCATCCCCGAGCTGCTGCGCCAGCTTGGAGTCAAGGAAGTAATAGAGCTCAACTGCGCCGCCACAGGGCATTTCGCCCATACTCCTGAGCCCATTCCGGAGAATCTCACACAGATTGCCGACCTGATGAAAGAGGGTAGGGCAGACGTAGGTTTCGTGGTTGACCCGGACGTAGACCGTCTGGCTATTGTCATGGAGAACGGCGAGATGTTTGTCGAGGAGTACACGCTTGTCGCAGTGGCAGACTACGTGCTGGGCCACACTCCCGGCTCGACTGTATCCAATCTTTCCAGCTCACGCGCCCTGCGCGACGTCACGCGCGCCCACGGATGCGAATACTCAGCAGCTGCCGTAGGCGAGGTGAATGTGGTGGCCAAGATGAAGGAGACAGGCGCCGTAATCGGCGGCGAAGGCAACGGCGGAGTCATCTATCCCGAGCTCCATTACGGTCGCGACGCCCTTGTGGGAGTGGCCCTTTTCCTCACCCTCATGGCCAAGAGCGGCAAGAAGGTGACCGAGCTCAAGGCCGGTTATCCTAAATATGCCATAGCCAAAAACAAAATTCAGCTCACTCCCGAAATTGATGTGGACGCTATCCTCGAGGCCGTCAAGAAGAAGTTCGCCCACGAGGAGGTCAATGATATCGACGGCGTGAAAATAGACTTCAAGGACAGCTGGGTGCATCTGCGCAAGTCGAACACCGAACCCATCATCCGCATCTATAGCGAGGCTGAGACCATGGAGAAGGCCGAACAGCTCGCTGAGCAAATCAAAGCAGTGATTGCCTCATGCTGAAAAAGTTTTTCATGAACCTGCTCTCATCCTTCGTGGGAGCTTGGCTGGCACTGGTGCTGTTTGGCGTCGTGGCCGTCATCGTGTGCATCGGCGTAGCCGCCCGCATCGGGGCGTCCGACAGTGAAGTCCCATCGCTGAAGAAACATTCCGTGATGGTCATTGACCTCAAGGGGACAATCATAGAGAGCGATGTCCCGACGGACTTCGACCTGTTTGACTATGTGCAGGGAGGCGACCTTGAGAAGCCGGCAACGCTTGTCACCCTGGTCAGCGGCATACGCGAGGGGGCGCGCAATAAGAATATTGACGCGCTCTATATCAAGTGCGGCGGCGTGAGCGCCGGACTGAGCACCCTCCAGAGCCTCAGGGATGAGCTGGAGGCCTTTCGCAAGTCCGGAAAGAAGATCTACGCATATTCCGACTCCTACACCCAGGGCGACTATTACATTGCTTCCGTGGCCGACAGCATCTTCCTGAACGCCGGTGGCACAGTTGACCTGCATGGCATAGGGAGCACGTCGCTCTACTTCAAGGACCTCTTTGACAAACTCGGAATCTCTTTCCAGGTCTTCAAGGTGGGCACATTCAAATCTGCCGTTGAGCCATACATCCTCAATAAGATGAGCGACCCTGCCCGCGCGCAGCTCGACACCCTGTACAATGGTCTGTGGACAGAGATTATCGAAGCCGTGGGAAGGTCGAGGAAAATCGTGCCGGAACGTCTCAACACATTAGCCTCCACCGGTTTCTCGTTTGCGCAGGATGCTGAATGGGCTGTCAAGATGCGCCTTGCGGACAAAATCGTATACCGGCGGCAGATGGATGATATCGTAGGACGCATTGTGGACAAGGAAGGCAAGGATGTCAACTATGTGGACGTATCCATGCTTGCCGCAAAGGCGGAGTGGGGCACGGATTATAGTTCCAAAAAGCAGATTGCCGTGCTCTTCGCTACCGGCGAGATAGCCGAGAGCGACAAGGCCGGCATATATTGCGAGAAGCTCGTCCCCGAGATTGTCAAGCTCGCCGAGGATGACAATGTCAAGGGGCTCGTGATGCGAGTCAATTCTCCGGGCGGCTCCGTGTTCGGCAGCGAGCAGATTGCCGAGGCCCTCAAATATTTCAAGAGCAAAGGGAAGCCCTTCGCCGTGTCGATGGGGGACTACGCCGCTTCGGGAGGATATTGGATTTCGGCTGATGCCGACCGCATCTTCGCCATGCCCTCCACTATCACAGGCTCCATCGGCATATTCGGCCTCGTCCCCGACATCACAGGCCTTGCGGCCAAATTCGGCGTGAGCCCCCAAAGCGTGTACACCGATCCTGAAGGAAACTTCCCCAATATTCTTGCCCCGATGACAGAGGCTCAGAAAGCTGCCATGCAGAAGGGCATTGAGCGCGGCTATGACCGTTTCATAGCCCGTGTGGCCAAAGGGCGCAAGATGAAGGAGGCCCGCGTGCGGCAGATTGCCGAAGGACGGGTCTGGGATGGCAAGACCGCTCTGAAGCTCGGCCTCGTGGATCAGCTCGGCACGCTCGATGAGGCGATAGAATGGGTGGCCGCCAAATGCGATGTGAAGGGCAATCACGGAGTCGGTCTATATCCGAAGTATGAGCCCTCGATGTGGGATATGTTCTCCAGCGCGGCCGCAAGCGAAGTCAAGGCTCTCGCAGAAGAGTATTCGCTCAACCGCGAGGAGGCCCTCATGTTGCGCAGGGGCATGGGCATCCTGAGCCGCAACCCCGTGCAGGCACGCATGATTCCCGTGCGCGTGACTCTCTGAACACACTTGAATTGAACTATGGACACCACTTGGCATAAAATCCTCAAGGGCGTGCTTACCCCCCTCTCCTGGCTCTACGGCGCCGGGGTCTGGACACGCAATAAGATGTTCGACTGGGGCATCCTGCCTCAGGAGACTTTTCCTGTGCCTGTGGTGTGCATAGGCAATATCACCGTCGGGGGCACCGGGAAGACCCCCCACACGGAGTATATCGTCTCCCGCCTGGGGAGACGGATGAAGGTGGCTGTGCTCAGCCGGGGCTACAAGCGCAAGACGCGCGGGTTTATCCTGGCTAACAGCCACTCCACCCCTGAGATGATTGGTGACGAGCCCTTGCAGATACACCACAAATTCGGACGTGCCATTAAAGTGGCCGTGTGCGAGAACCGCCGCGAAGGCATCCGCGAGCTCCTCCGCCTCTTTCCCGACCTGGAGCTGATAGTGCTTGACGATGCCTTCCAGCACCGCTACGTCAAGCCCACCGTGGCCGTGGTGCTTACAGAATACAACCGGCCCATCCATTCCGATCATCTCCTTCCCTTGGGGAGGCTGCGCGAGAGTGTCTTGGCTCTCAACCGCGCGGATGTGGTGGTGGTCACCAAGTGTCCGGAAAACATGTCGGCCCTTGACAAGAGCCTCAAGAAGAAGGATCTCGACCTGATGTCGTTTCAGCAGCCCTTCTTCTCTCGCTATGAGTATGAATCCCTGTCGCCCGTCTTTCCGGAGGACTGCCCGTATGAAGTGCGCCTCGGAGGCCTGGGCCCGAAAGACGGAGTTCTCCTTGTCACCGGCATTGCACATCCGCGCTATTTCGTGCGCCATTTCAAGCCCTATCCTTTCAAGGTGAAGGTGCTCCATTTCCCGGACCACCATGATTTCAATCGTAAGGACATTGAGGAGATTCGCAAGAAATATGATGCGATGCCCGGGGAGCATAAGATAATAGTCACCACCGAGAAGGATGCCGTCCGGCTGGCTTACAACCCCTATTTTCCGCAGCGTCTGAAGCCTTTCGTGTTTTATCAGCCCATCGCGGTGAGCATGATAGATGACGGCTTCATCCGGGCCATACTGCGTGGAATCGGGCGCGCCGACCTCATACCCGGCGGCGACCAGGCCCCGACAGTGGCCCCGGCCATGGAGGCCTACACGCCTCCATCGGCGCCGGAACCGCCGGAGGAAGCAGAGCGCAGCGAGAGGCCCGGTAATCCCGGTAATCCCGTCAATCTCGAGAGACTCGAGCATCCCGAGCATCTCGAGAGACTCGAGAATTTCGAGAAGCCCGAGCATCTCGAGAATCCCGAGAGAGGCGAGATGCCCGAGGATCCCGATGAGGAACTATAGCCCGCATCAATTTGTTAACCTTTTAAATCATTATCATATGGAAAAGACAATGCTCGACATTATAAAAGAGACAGCGGACTATATCCGCAATACAGTAGGAGGCGAAATGCCCCGCACCGGCATCATCTTAGGCACCGGACTCGGCGATCTGGTCAACCACATGGAGATAAAAGCCGAAATCGACTACAAGACCATCCCCAATTTCCCGGTTTCCACCGTCGAGGGCCATAGCGGCAAGCTGATTTTCGGCACTCTCGGAGGCCGTTATGTCGTCGCCATGCAGGGCCGCTTCCACTACTACGAAGGTTACGACATGAAGCAGGTCACCTTCCCCGTGCGTGTCATGAAGGCGCTCGGCGTGGAGACGCTGATTGTCAGCAATGCGGCCGGCGGCATGAACAAGGAGTTCAAAGTCGGCGATGTCATGGTCATAACTGACCACATCAACCTATTCCCGGAGAATCCTCTGCGCGGCAAGAATTACAACGAGCTCGGCGACCGTTTCCCCGCTATGACAGAGGCTTACAGCAAGCGCCTCGTGGCATTGGCAGACAGCATCGCCGAGGAGAAGTCGTTCCGCCTGATGCACGGCGTGTATGTTGGCACTCCCGGCCCGACTTTCGAGACTCCCGCCGAATATGAATATTTCCGC
>CAZWVY010000082.1:0-3859 GCA_964637105.1 uncultured Sangeribacter sp.
AAAAAGGCTTTATGAGTCAATATAACGAGCTAAAGGAGGTCGCGCCATAGCAATGGCGGGCCTCCTTTTCCCTTTTTCCGAACTCTCCTCTCGTGACAGTGACCCCTCCCTCCTCCCTCCTCACTATTCACTATAACTTATCACTTATTTCTGCAGTGTAAAAAATAGTCTTATGGAAAAGAAAATCAGAGCAGCCATAGTAGGATATGGCAACATCGGCCGCTTCACGCTTGATGCCGTGATGGCCGCAGACGACTTTGAACTTGCCGGCGTAATCCGCCGCAATCCCGCCGACCGAGGCGACATCCCGGCTGAGGTGCCCGTGGTCGGTTCTATCACCGAGCTGAAGGATGTGGATGTGGCTATCCTCGCCACGCCTACACGTGAGGTCGAGAAACATGCCCGCGAGATCCTCGCCCTGGGCATCAACACGGTAGACAGCTTCGACATCCACACCCTCGTGCCGCAACTGCGCAAGGACCTCGGCGAAGTGGCCAAGGCGCATGGCGCCGTGTCGGTCATCTCCGCAGGATGGGACCCGGGAAGCGACTCAGTGGTGCGCACGCTCATGGAGGCCATCGTGCCCCGCGGCATCTCATATACCAATTTCGGCCCCGGCATGTCGATGGGCCACAGCGTCTGCGTCAAGTCGAAGCCCGGGGTCCGCGACGCTCTTTCTGTGACGATACCCGTAGGCACGGGCATACACCGCCGCATGGTCTATGTGGAGCTGGAGCCGGGCCATACTGCCGATGAGGTGTATGCCATGCTGAAAGCTGACCCCTATTTCGCCGATGATGAGACGCACGTCAAGGCCGTGGAGAGCGTGGCCGCCCTCAAGGATATGGGCCACGGCGTCAACCTCGTGCGCAAGGGCGTCTCGGGCAAGACCCACAACCAGCTTCTGGAGTTTGACATGAAGATCAACAACCCGGCCCTCACGGGCCAGGTGCTCGTATGCTGCGCCCGCGCCTCGATGCGTCTGGCTCCGGGGTGCTACACCATGATAGAGATACCGGTCATCGACCTCCTGCCCGGAGAGCGCGATGAGTGGATTGGCCGTCTGGTGTGAGGGATGCTGGCTGGAAGCCGGCGGGCCTTGAGCAGCCTCCACTTCGCATTGAGGCCCGGCACCGCGTCATAGCGGGGCCGGGCCTCAATGATTTTTGCGGGGAATCCTTCTTAAATCCTCACGCAGGTTTCATATCCGCAAGCGGATATTATTTCTTCACGCGGTTGCCGTAGCGGCTGCGGAACTTGTCGACGCGGCCTGCAGTGTCCACGAGTTTCTGCTTGCCGGTGAAGAAGGGGTGGGAGGCGGAAGTGATCTCGAGCTTCACGAGGGGATACTCCTTGCCGTCGACCTCGATGGTCTCGCGGGAGGCCACTGTGGAGCGGGTGATGAAGATCTCGTCGTTAGACATGTCTTTGAAGACCACCTCGCGGTAGTTGGAAGGATGGATGTCTTTTTTCATTTTTTCTGTACAGTTTTTTAATTTTTTGGAGCTCAGCAGGTCGCGATCCCGCTGAAATGGCCTGCAAAATTAGTCATTTTTTTTGACGTGTGCAAATTTTTTATGCGGATTGAGTCAGAGGATGGGGGCGAGGAGGCGGATGATCGATTCCAGGAGGCGCTGAAGGCGCGGCCGCGCCTTCCAGGCGCTCAGAGTCAGCTTGCGGCATGAGCGCATGTCGTCGAAAAATATGTCACGCATTCTCTTGTTGACCTCTGCATCATATATAAGGAGGTTTGCCTCGAAATTATTCTCGAAACTGCGGAAATCGAAATTCGTCGATCCTGCGGTCACCAGGTTGTCATCCACTATCATTGCCTTGGCATGGAGCATCCCCGCGTCATACAGATACACCTTGATGCCCATCATCAGGCATTGGGTCACGTATGAAAACGAGGCGTAGCGCAGCATCCGCGCGTCGGGGCGGCGCGGCATCATCACCCTGACATCCACCTGGGCCATTGCAGCGGCCTCCAGGGCGCGCATCAGCGTCTCCGTCGGGAGGAAATAGGGTGTCTGGATATATATGCGCTTGCGCGCCGAGGCGATGGCCTTGAGGAAGCACATCGAGATGTTGCCCGAGGGGTCTACAGGCCCCGAGAAAACGAACTGCATCCCCAGGTGGTTGTGTATGCGGTTTTCCGGCAGGTCGCGGGGCGGGAAGGCGGGGTCGGGGTTCAGGAAGTTCCAGTCGATGGCGAAACTGTACAGGAGCGACTCCACTATCTCCCCCTCGACGCGGAAATGCGTGTCGCGCCACGCCGAGCCGTCGGGCATCCCCTCCACATATCGCCTGGCTATGTTCATCCCCCCGATATAGCCTATGGCATTGTCAATTATGACTATCTTGCGGTGGTTGCGCCAGTTGATTCGGTTGGCTAATTGCGGGAAGGTCACCTTGAAGAAGGGATGGGCCTCCACTCCCGCCTCGCACATCCTGCGGAAGAAACGGCGCGAGGCCGAGAAGCTCCCCACATGGTCATATATCACCTTGACCTTTACCCCCTGCCGGGCCTTGTCCATCAGTATCCCGGCTATCTCGCGGCCCAGGGCGTCGTCTGAGAATATGTAATACTGCAGGTAGATGGAGTGGCGGGCTTCGCTCAGGTCGCGGCGCAGGGCGTCAAACTTCTCGCGTCCCTCGGTGAAGATGTCGATATGGTTGTTGAGCGCCAGGGGGCATCGGCAGAGGTTCTCCGCCAGCTTGACGAGCTGGCGGTCCTCCTCTGTCAGGCAGGGGTCGTCGAGCGGGGCTGCATGTGGGCGCTTATTGTTCATCAGGCGCCGCTTGTTGTGGCGCGAGATCATGTGCAGCCCCTTGAGCGAGCGTCCGAAAAAGAGGTAGAATATCAGCCCGACGCCCGGCAGGGCGATGAGCGCGATTGTCCAGGCCAGCGCGCGGATCGGATTGCGGTTTTCCGACAGCACGACGGCGATACACCCGGCAATGACCGCTAAGTAAAGCACGAACAAGGCGGGATATAGCCAATGGTGGAGAAGTCCCATACTTATATAACATTCCGCGCCGCGATTTTGCAACATACCGGTGCATATATAAAAAGAAAGAGATGATTTCACAATCATCTCGGACTCGATGGCTTAACTAAATAAATTCTTACATGTTAGGGCTTCATAGTATTAACGCCGCGATATTAGCGGTTTTTTAACATTTGTGCAAATAAATTTAGTTAAATATTGTTAATAATACGTTGGGATGTTACCGTAACTCCCTGCGCACGGCTTGGGCCGGATGGCATCGCCCGGGCAGATTCCCGGCGGTTTTGCCCATGAGAATGGAGGATTCAACGGCGGCGGGAGCCTTCGGGAAACTGCTTGAGGTATTGCTTGGCGGTGAGGTCCAGCTCGTCATACCATTCCCGGCCGAAACGGCGGATGAGAGGCTCGCGCAGGAATTCGTATGCGCGCACGCCCATCTTGCGCCCCAAGACCTCGGCTGCCTTGCAGATCTTCCAGCGGTGGAAATTGACCGCCGTGAATCCGTCGTACTCCTTGAGGCGCACCGGATAGAGCGAGCATGAGATGGGCTTGAAGAACTCTCTGCGTCCCTCGCGGCGCGCCTTCTCGAGGGCGCAGAGGCACATGCCCCCCGGGGCGTAGCAGGTGAAGATGCAGTCCTTCCCACCGACGATGGATGTGACCGTATCCCCCTCCTCATCGATGTATGAGGCCCCCTGTTCGCGGGCCACCTCCCTGGCTGTCGGAGCGAGTTCTTCGATAATGCCGGGCAGGAGACGGTTGAGGTCGCGGGCCTCCTCGGTGGTGAGGGGTGCCCCGGCATCCCCTTCGACGCAGCACTCGCCCAGGCATGCGTCAAGGTCGCAGAC
>CAZWVY010000082.1:3959-12669 GCA_964637105.1 uncultured Sangeribacter sp.
CCGGACATCATACTCGTTGACGGTCTCGTAGAAATTCCCCTCCACGACCCCGGGGTCGGCCGCGGGCGCCGCTCCCCGTTTCTGCTCGCGCGGCACGGCCACATACCGGTAATTGTACGACCCCTGCTTCAGCGGGAGCTGCAGCGTGTAGAGTCCGCTCTCGCGATCGTATGCCATGCGGTAGCGCTCCTCGCGCAGATGGTTGGTCAGTTCACCGTCGAGGTATATGTCGCCGTTGGTCAGCTCGGGAAAATCGAGCGTGAAATGCACCGTCACGTAGTCCGCGCCTAAATCGGCGTCAGTGGCTATGTAGTCGCGCACCAGGAAGCGGCCCCGCTGCGTGGAGTCGTAGATGTACTGACGCTCCGAACGGTCGGCGTCGCGCATCAGGTATGCATGGTAGTTGGTGCCTCCGAACCGCATCGAGTCCACGTGCATCCCCGGTCCGGCGAGGCGTACTGTCTCGAAGCGTCGGAACTCGTTGCCGGCCGGGAAGACCAGGCCCGGTACGTGCTGCCACATCATGCGGCGCCCCTCCATGCGCGTCGGGGGTGGCAGCGTGCGCTCCGACTCAGGGAGACCGTTCTGGCGCACGCTCACCTTCAGGTCGGTATAGGGGTTGCTGACCGGGAAATCCCCCGGCGACAGGGCGAGCTCCAGCTGCTGCCACTCCGTATTGAGCCCGCGGTCGGTGCGTCCCGACACTTCGCCGCTGATACTGACCGCCTCCTCAGACACGCTGAAGCGTGCCTGGAGCAGGACCGTGTCCGGGTCGTATCGCTCGAAGACCTGCACCAGATAGTTGCCTGACACCAAGGGACGCATGTCATCCGAGGGGATTGTTATGCGGTAATTGACGAAATGCACGAAAGTGTTGGACGAGAAGGCGTAGTCGTCAATGTCGGCGATATTGAACCCCTCGACATATTCCGACTCCACCAACTGCGAGGGTTGCCAGTCGGCATTGCAGTGTATCAGCCGGTAACGCAGTTCGGAGAAATCATCTCCGATCTCGTCAAACGACACGATGATCCTGCCGTCCCCCTTCAGCGAGATTACCGGAGGAGCCATGAAATCGCCCTCCACGCTGACCTTTAGCGTGCGGAAAGCCTCGTCAAAGGTCTGCTGGCGCGTGTCCATAGCCCGCGCTCCGAAAGGGAGCAAGGATATGACTGCAGCGAGGAGGAATGACAGCGTGCGATGGAGGCGAGTTCGGACCTCGACGATGGGGAGGGGGCGGAGGGAGTTCGGAGGAGGCGGGGGGGTGTGGTTGCTCATTGCTGCGCTTCGAGTGAATCGTGCATTATTCCGATGGCCTGGCAGATGAGGTCGTTGCAGGGGGCTTTGCCGGGGACGCCCTTGAGGTCGGCGCAGCGCACCGCGCCTCCGTTGAGTTCCTTGAATCGGTCGGTCAGAGCGCCGACGGCTTTCATAGCCCCGGCCTTGTCAGCGGGGGCCGCGCCGTGGCGGCAGCTCTCCGTGAGGGCCATGCCGACCACCGCGCCGCAGAGTTCGCGGCTGCCGCCGACGCCGGTACCAAGGCCCGACGAAAGGCGCGCGGCAGTCTCGGGGTCAAAGCCCGTCACATCGTCAAACACCATCAGCACTGCCTGGGCGCAATTGTATCCTTGGCGGCGAAGGTCCATTGCCTTCGCCATGCGTTCTTCTTTGGTCATATTGGTTGGGGGTTGGTAGGGGTTGGTTGGGGTTGTTGGTTTGGTTGGGTTGGGTTGGTTTTGTCGGTTGTCAGGAGTGGGATAAATCATGATAATTCATGATTACTCATGATTACTCATGATTAGTCATGATTAGTCATGATTAGTCATGATAAATCATGATTTAGCTTGAGTTATCATGATTAAGCTTGAGTTATCATGCTTAATCATGATGTATCTTGGGGGCTACCATTGAATCGGGGTCTTGCCGTGGGCGGTGAGATATTCGTTGGCCCGGGTGAAATGGTGGTTGCCGAAGAATCCACGGTGGGCTGACAGCGGGGAGGGGTGGGGCGAGGTCAGCACGAGATGCTTGGCGCGGTCGATGCCCTCGCCGCGCCTGATGGCATCACTGCCCCAGAGCATGAACACCAGGTTCTCGCGTTGCTCCGCCAGTTGGCGCACAGCAGCATCCGTGAAGCGTTCCCAGCCCATGCCGGCGTGCGACTTAGGGGCATGCCCGCGCACGGTCAGCGCGCTGTTGAGCAGGAGCACCCCTTGGCGCGCCCAGCGCGACAGGTCGCCATCGGCAGGATATGGCGCACCCGTGTCGTCGTGCACCTCGCGGAAGATGTTCTGGAGCGACGGTGGTATCGCCACGCCCGGAGCCACCGAAAAGCAGAGGCCGTTGGCCTGTCCCGGCCCGTGATAGGGATCCTGGCCGATGATAACCACCTTGGTATCATCGAAAGGGGAGGCGTCGAAAGCGGCGAAGATGTCTCGCGCAGGAGGATATACGCGTATTCCGGGGTCAGCGTATTCGGCGCGGACCCGGTCTGTCAGCTCCTTGAAATATGGCTGGCTGAACTCGTCGGCGAGTTCGCGTTTCCATCCTGGCTCAATCCTTACGTCCATAGTCTTGGTTACAAAGATATATAGGTAAGTAACTTTCAAAAATTAAACGATATTATTTTTTACATAAGCAACTTTATCTTGACTCATAAAACTTGCTGTTTTTGGCCGCTTCGGCCTTGTCGCTCAGTCGAATACGTGCGTATTCTCCCTCGCTCCGCACCCGAATCGCCTCAAAAACATCTAAGTTTTATGTAGTCATTAATTTTTGAAAGTTACTTAAATCGGTGAAATTTTTCGTAAAGATAGTAATAAAAATCGGTAAATATGCCGTAAAGTCGGAAAAAGTTATTAACTTTGCATCCGCAAGCGTCCCGGCTCACCCCCTGATGCCCAGTAGCGGGCAGCCGGAATCGCGTGCCGGAAGCGCCCATAGTTCAATGGATAGAATAATGGATTCCGGTTCCATCGATTGGGGTTCGACTCCCCATGGGCGTACACAGAGACGCAGGCAGCGAGCTGCCTGCGTCTCTGTGTTAATTTAGGACTGGGTCAGACAAGTCAGACAAGTCCGACGGGTCTGACAGGTCTGACGGGTCTGACAAGTCCGACAGGTCTGACAGGTCTGACAGGTCTGACAAGTCCGACAAGTCTGACGAGTCTGACAGGTCTGACGGGTCTGACGGGTCCGACAGGTCTGACGGGTCTGACAGGTCTGACAGGTCTGACCAGTCTGACAAGTCTGACGGGTCTGACTGGTCGGCCGGCTGGCGCGCGGCTTTTCCACAAAAATTGTTAATGGGGTGCAAAATTTGCGGGCAGGGCTTGAAGAATCGGCACTTTTTTTGTAATTTTGCATGATTTGGGCGATTCACCTGTTCGCCCTTGAGGCCTTTCGTCCCGGTCCGCATTTAGCGGCGCGGGCCGATGGCCCGCCTAACTGACAGCAGCATACGTTTTTACAGATGTGTGTAAAGGCAGATGAAATGAAGCGCGTTACGACAGCACCCCCCGGCGTTGGCGACGCCGTAGGCGTGCCCGGAGCGGACTCCCCTTCGCATCCCGGTGCCTCCAAGATGAAGGATAGCACTCAGATGAGGGCTAAGGCAGCCGGCTCGAAAGAGGATAGCACTCAGATGAGGGCTAAGGCAGCCGGCTCGAAAGAGGATGGTGCCGAGATGAGGGCTAAGGCAGCCGGCTCGAAAGAGGATAGCGCCGAGAAGGGGGCTAAGGCTGCCGGCTCGAAGGAGGATGGCGCCGAGAAGGGGGTGTCGGCTGCCTCGCTGCCGCGGCGGTGGTATGTGGCCGTTGTCAGCCATAACAGTGAGAAGAAGGTCGCGGAGCGGCTTGCCGGCCTCGGCCAGGAGTCCTGGGTGGCCTCGCAGAAGGTCAGGCGCATCTGGCGCAATGGCCGCAAAGCCACAGTAGACCGTGTGGTCATTCCCTCCAAGGTGTTTGTGAAATGCACCGAGCCGGAGCGCCGCGAGATAGTCAAGCTCCCCTTCATCAGCCGCTTCCTCTCAGACCGCGCTCTCTCCGGAAGCTCCATCACCGCCTCGCGCCTCGCCGTCATCCCCCAGGAGCAGATCGACCGCCTGCGCTTCATGCTCGGCCAGAGCGACGTGCCCGTGGAGATTACCGCCGCGCCCTACCGTCCGGGCGACCGCATCACGGTCGTGCGCGGCAGTCTGAAAGGGCTCCGGGGCGAAGTGGTCCGCACTGCCGATGGGAAGACCGAACTGGCCGTGCGCCTTGACATGCTCGGCTGCGCGCGCCTCATCATCGATTCCTCCGATGTCGTACCATACCAAGATTAAAAAATCAAAACCCACCATAGCATCATGCGTATCAGATTCCTTCTGGCCTGCGCCATCGCCGCAGTCCTCGCGTTGAGTTCCTGCTCCACGCCCAAAGACATCACCTATTTCCCCGATCTGCAGACCGGCGCCATAGTGCAGGCCGACCGCATACTTGACATGACCGTCAAGCCCGAGGACAAGCTCTCGATCATCATCAGCACCCAGGATGCCTCGCTCACAAGCCTGTTCAACCTCAGCTCAGGCGGTGCCACGGCCACCGGCGGCGAGGGCACGAGCAGCGGCCAGTCGCTCTATACCGTTGACTCCAAGGGTGACATCATCTTCCCCGTCATCGGCCGCATCCACGTCAGCGGGCTGACCCGCGAGCAGATAGCTGAAGTGATAGGCAAGAAGCTCATCAGCGAAGACCTGGTCAAGGACCCCATCGTGACAGTGGAGTATGCCAACGCCGGAGTGTCTGTGCTCGGAGAGGTTGCCTCGCCGGGGCGCTACACCTTCAACCGCGACCATCTGACCATCGTGGACGCCATTGCCATGGCCGGCGACCTCACCATCACCGGCAAGCGCGATGACATCTTGGTGATGCGCACCGTGGCACCCGGCAAGCAGGAGGCCTACCGCGTCAATCTCCTGGACGCCCAGCAGCTCGCCTCCTCGCCGGTATACTACCTCCAGCAGGATGACGTGATTTATGTTGAGCCCAACGACAAGAAGAAACGTGAGAGCACGGCGACCGGAAACTCCCCCTTCACCCCGGCCTTCTGGACCTCGGTGATTTCCTCGGTAATCTCCGTAGCTACCCTTATCGTCACCCTTACGAAACTTTAATTAGGCTTTAGGTTATAGGTTTTAGGTTTTAGGCTTTAGGGACTCACTCCTAACTTCTCACTCCTAACTCCTAACTCCTAACTACTCACTTCCAACTCCCCAACTATGGCAGAAAGCAGAAAAAATAGCTCAAGGACCCGGCAGGCGGCGACCTCCACCACATCGGTCTCGATACTGGATGTGTTCTTCACCACCATCCGCCACTGGCCGTGGATTCTCCTTTCCGTGGCCGTCTTTGTAGGCGCGGCTTACATCTATCTGCTGCGCATTCCGGACACCTACACGCGCGCAGCCGACATCATGATCAAGGATGACACTAAAGGACGCACTGTCGCCGCCGACTACTTCGCTGACATCGGCCTGCTCCAGACCCGCACCAACATCAACAATGAGGTCATCAACCTTAAGGCTAAAGACCTAATGGAGGAGGTGGTGCGCCGTCTGAACCTCGACCAGCGGTATTTCCGCCAGGGCCCTTTCCATAAGATCGCCCTTTACGGCAGCAATCTTCCTGTCCAGGTGAATGTGGCTGACTTCCCCGAAGAGGAGAGCTACAGCTTGCATGTTAAGGTTGACAAGGAGGGTAAAGTCACGGTTTCCGATCTCTCCTCAAATGGCTCCGACCCTTCCGACAAGAAATATGTTGCCAAGTTCAACGAGCAGATTTCCACTCCGATAGGTAAATTGACCGTAGTCCCGGGCAAAGGATATCAGAAGGGACAGTCATGTAATGTTGAGCTGATCAAAGTCCCCCTGTCCGCCATCCGCAACAGTTACAACGGCCGTCTCGGAGTAGTCATCGCGGATCAGGAATCGGGCACCAACATGGTGCGTCTCACCATGTCTGACCAGGTGCCCGAGCGTGCTGACGACATTCTGAACACTGTCATAGGGGTCTATAACGAGAACTGGGTGCGCGACCGCAACCAGATTGCCGTGTCCACCTCCAACTTCATCAATGAGCGTCTCGGAGTGATTGAGAGCGAGCTTGGCAACGTGGACTCGGACATCTCATCATACAAGAGCGCCGCGATGGTCCCCGACATCGATGCTGCCGGCTCAATGTATATGCAGCAGAGCCAGCAGACTCAGAATGCCATAATGGGTGTCAACAATCAGTTGGCTATGGCCCGCTATATCCGTTCCTATCTTGCTGCCGACGGCAATAATGACCAGCTTCTGCCGACTAACACCGGACTGGAGAGCGGCAATGTGCAGACTCTCATTAATCAATACAACAACACCCTGCTCCAGCGCAACTCCCTCATAGCCAAATCATCGGAGAAGAACCCCCTCGTGGCTCAGATGGATGCCGACCTCAGCGCTCAGCGCGCGGCCATCATCCGCACTGTTGACAATGAGATTGTGGGCCTCAACACCCAGCTGAAGTCCCTGCGCGGAAGCGAGGCGCAGACCCAGTCGCGCATCGCCTCAAACCCCACGCAGGCCAAGAACCTCCTCTCCGTGGAGCGTCAGCAGAAGGTGAAAGAATCCCTCTACCTCTACCTGCTTACCAAGCGTGAGGAGAATGAGATTTCGCAGGCCTTCACCGCTTATAATACCAAAGTGGTAAACCGTCCGGGCGCATCCGGTTACCCCTCCATGCCTAACCGGAGCAGCATCCTGACAATGGCCTTCCTGATCGGCCTCTGCCTCCCCTTCGGAGTCACTTTCGTCAAGGAGCTTACCAACACCAAGGTGCGTGGCCGCAAGGATGTCGAGAATCTTGCCCTTCCCTTCCTCGGAGAGATACCCATGGCAGGGGATGGCAAGAAGAAATCCTTCCGCAAGGAGGCTAAGGAGGACAAGCACGAAATTGTCATCAAGGAGGGCTCGCGCGACATGGTGAATGAAGCATTCCGCGTGCTGCGTACCAACATCGAGTTCATGAGGGGCACGGATGGCGACTCATCGCAGGTGATAGCCATCACCTCCTTCAATCCCCATTCGGGCAAATCCTTCATTGCCGTCAACCTCGGCATGTCCCTCGCCTTGAAGCACCGCAAAGTGATTGTGGTCGACGGAGACTTCCGCCGCCACACCACATCGGCCTATGTAGGGTCACCCAAACATGGTCTGTCGGATTACTTGTCCGGGGCCGTGGACGACATCAACTCGGTGATAGTGACAGATCCTGAAAATCCGGACTTCGCTGTGCTGCCGGTCGGAGCATTGCCCCCCAACCCCACCGAGCTGCTTGAGACCCCCCGTTTCAAGGATATGATTGCCAAGCTCCGCGAGGAGTATGACTTCGTCATCATTGACTGTCCGCCGATTGAAGTGCTGGCCGATGCCCAGATTATCGACCGCTACGCTGACCGCACAGTGTTTGTCATCCGTGCCGGACTGCTCGACCGCTCCATGCTCGCCGAGCTGGACAAACTCTATGACAAGAAGAAGTATCACAACATGTCCTTCATCCTCAACGGCACTACCGGAGGCCGGGGCAAGTACGGATACGGCTACCGTTATGGCTACGGTTACGGCTATGCCTACGGATATGGCTACGGAGATGGTTATGTTTACGGTGAGGATGGCACCAAGAAACGCCGTAAATCGTCCAAGAAGAGTTCTTAAGAAACCCCGGCTTATCTAACAGCAGCAAATGGACATCTCGGCAAGGCTAAGGCTGAAAGGGGAGAGTGAGGAGAGCCTCATTTATATGTACCGAGGCGATGACGGGCAGATCTGCGTCACGCTCGGCGACGGGGCTCCGCTGACTCTCCCTTTCCGCGGCGCGGACATTCCCACCATCGATTTCGGGGCCTTCGAGGAGGATCCGGGCAAGGTGCGCGATGTGCTCCTGGAGATGATTGAGAAGCTCCATGACGCGGAGGCCCAAGGCATTGAGGTCACCGCCGGCACAGGGGAAGAGGGCGAGGATGAGCCGGAGGGCAACTATTCCGTGCGCGACATCTATGTTGAGAACAAGCCCTTCTCCGTGCGCCAGCTGTCAATGCTCATTGATGACGGCGACCTTGAGCTTAATCCCGATTTTCAGCGTCAGTTCGTCTGGGACCGCACTCGCCAGAGCCTCCTCATTGAGTCCATGCTCCTGGGCCTGCCGCTTCCCTCTATCTATCTCAGCCAGTATGATGACGGCCGATTGACGGTGGTCGATGGCCTGCAGCGCATCACCACCATACGGCGGTTTCTAAATGATGAGCTGCGCCTCACCGGAATGGAGTATTTGAAACAGTGCATCGGCAAGACTTTCGGCGAACTCAAATCGGAGAAAATTTTGTCCGACCTGCAGATACGCCAGTTCAACCAGATACAGATAGGCTGCTTCGTGATAGATTACCGGTCGCCCGACCGACTGAAGTTCGACCTTTTCCGGAGGCTCAACACCGGTGCCAAGCCCCTCAACCGCCCTGAGATACGCAACTGCCTGACGCGCTCTGAGGTCAAGAAGGAGCTGAAGAAGATGTGGGACTCAGAAGAGTTCAGACTTGCAACGGATGAGGGTGTGAGCAACAGCCGGATGCAGGCGATGGACTTGGTGATGCGCTACCTCTTTTTCCGCCGCTCATGGTTGAGCGGCAGCTTCCTGAA
>CAZWVY010000083.1:0-10435 GCA_964637105.1 uncultured Sangeribacter sp.
CTGCGGGGATCTTGCCCTCCTTGCGGAGAGCCTTGACGGCCTTCTTGCCGAGGTCAACGCGCGCGTCGGCCTTGAGTTCAAATGTCTTCATTTGGTCAGATTGTGTTACTCAAAATAAAAATTTAAAAAATTGATATTTCCCATCACACGGTCCACGATATCCAATCGCGTCAGGGGTGGAAAAAGGGCTCCTCAGCGCCGGGGAGGCGCTCAGGAGCCCCTTTGTCCGGAAATATGCCGCAAAGTTAGCAATTATTTCCGAAATATCCAAATCCGTGAGGCAAGCTTCACTTCACCATCACTTTGGCTACCTTGCCGGCGGCGCGAACTACGTAGATGCCCTTGGTCAGGCCGGAGTTGCGGACGCGGGCGCCGGTGAGGTCATAGACTTCAACTTCGTCGGAGCCGTTGGCGTAGACTGTGCCGCCGGAGATGCTGAAGACTACCTTGGAGTCGTTCTCAACAGAGCTTACGCCGCTGTCGTCGCCCTCCTTGGAGAGTTTCTTGCGGGCTGCGTTGACGATATAGCCTGTCTCGGTGTCGACAAGCATGGTCACCACCTTGCAGTTGCTGATCTCCTTGACATTGGGGATGTCCATGGTGATCTCGGCCTTGTAGCTCTCGCCTGCGGTCACGCTGCGGGGGATATAGCCGCTCTCACCGCTGTAAGACATGCCGGCGATGCCGCGCGGAACGTCCACGAACTCGTGGCGAACATGGTTGCCTGCCACGGCCCAGTCGCCGAAGATGGGATCGCTGTTGCCGTTGTAGTAGTTGCTCTGGATGCCGACGAGGTTGTCCTCGAGAAGCACCGTGAAGATGTTGTAGTCAGCGCGGTCGAGGTCGAGAGCGAACTTCACGTCAGCCTTCACCTTGATCTCGTTGTCAGTATACTCGGCGGAGTCGATGTTGATCTCAACTACGGTGAGCTCCTCGAGCTCGTTGGCCACAGCGTCCATGAAGGTCTTGTCGCCTGTGGGCGAGATGAAGCTGTAAGCGCCCTCGATGATCTCCATGCCGTCAAGGATAGCCTCCTTGCGGTTTACACGGCCGCCGGGGAAGGCCTCCATGCCGAGGAAGTTGCGCACGTAGCTGTCCATAGCCCAGGGATCCTGGCTGGAGTCACCGTGGATAGCGATGGGGATGAAGTTGTCGGGGAAGGTGTTCTCGATGTGCTCGATGGCGATCATAGCGCGCGGGCAGTTGCCGCACCAGGTGCCGGTGGCCTCCTCGAGGACAACGCGGCGGTTGGGAGCGAAGAAGAGGTTTGCGATCTTCTGCTTCGAAGAGGTGACAACATCATCGAGGGAAGCCACGATAGTGAACTCATTGACCTTGCCCTTCTCAAGAGGAAGCTCCTCGGGGAAGGTGAAGGAGTAGCGGTCGCCACCCTTCAGCGAGAGGCCCTCAGCCTTGTAGGTGGAGGTGAATCCATCCTTGGTCAGTGTTGCCTTGATAGTGGAGTAGGTAGCGTCGGTATCCTCAGGCACATCTATGAAGGCCTTCAGGGGCACGGACTCAACGTCAGCCACGGTCTCGTCATTGTCGATGCCGATAGCGAGGTTGCCGCGGCGGGTCACCTTGATGTTGTCAAGGAATACCATCGACTGGTTGGTGTTCTCATTGACGAAAGCGATGTAGATCTTCTGATCCTTGTATGCGTCAAGGTCGAGAGTGACATCGGTCCATTCGCCGGCGAGAGTGCCCTGGGTCTCACCCGGGCTTACCACCTCGTCATAGATTACAGCGCCCTCATTGCGCATACGGTCTACGGTAGCCTTGTCAAGAGAGGTGATTGTCTCGTCGCAGGGCCATACGATGACTTTCAGGCGGTCCTGCTTGGTGGAGAGGTAGCCCTGGGCCTGGAACTGGAGGCGGAGCTCATCGCCGAGCATCTCGATCTGGTTGGTCACCATCCAGTCGTCAGCCTGGCCGGCATCGCGGTACATCGAAGTGGATGCTGCGGCATAGTCGTCGGAATCCTCAGTGTCACGGATAGTGAAGTTCCAGGGGTTATTATACTGGTCGAAGCCGAACTCCTCCATAGCTGCGATGGGCAGGCGAGCATCGCCCTCAAAGAGCATCACGTTGGCGTAAACTTCGGAGAACTCGTTGAAGTCCTCATTGAAGAGATCGCCCGGAGGAGTCTCCTTCTTGAAATTACCGGTGTACTTCACGCGGATTTCCTCATTGGGGCAGTATCCGGTGACATCCACTACAGAACCGGCGGGGATTACAACCTCATAGTTCACATCCCTGGTCAGAGAGCGGCCTGTCGGGGGATAAGCGTAAAGGGTGTTGCCCGATGCGCTGAGCACCATATTTGAGATGGGGTGCTCCTTGCCCTCCTCATAGAGGTATCCGACAGCGCGGTCAGCCACGTAGGGAGTGTTGAAGAAGGTGAAGCCGATCATGCTGTTGGCATTAAGCTCAATCACACGGCTGCCGTCAGCGGGGAGCACGCGGATCATCTCGAGGGGCTTCTCCTCGCGGCCTACGTATACTACGTCGATGTCGACGTTGGCCTGGTCGGAGTTGTCCATTACGAATGTGCCGGCAGGAACATGGACGGTGTAATCCATATTGTCAGCAAGGGCAGTGGAGGGGAACTCCACAGTCCAGATCATGCCGGTGGAGTTATACTTCGTGGCTGCCGTAGCCTTCACGCTCTTGCCGCTCTTGTCGGTGAGGGTGATGTCGAAGTTCTCCACGGGGGTGCAGGGGCGCTCGAAGCGCAGGAAGATGCGGTCAAGGTGTGCGATGGAAGTGCCGTAGGCAGGCTCGCATGCCCATCTCTTCATGAGGTTGATGTTTCCGGCGGCCTCGAAGAAGGTCTGGTCGCTGAGACGCACCACGTAGGAGTCATTGCGGGTGCCGGGGAACATTGCCACGAGGGTCTTGCCATCCTCGCTGATGCCGAAGGGCACGCCGGAGAGTGAGTCGAAACCGGTGGCGCTGATGAAGTTGACATCATAAGTCTGGTCGAGAACAGACTCGAGGTCAACCCAGGTGCCGTTAGCGCGGAACACCACGCGGCGCGCCGGGGAGCCGTAAGGCGAATAGCCCACGATACCTCCGTCGTTGGTGATATAGGCGCCGACAACGCCGTTGTCGACATCATAATTGTCCATGAACTCAGTCACGCCGGTCTTCACGTCGTAGACGAAGGGCACGTAATATTCATTGGGGAACTCCGAGCCGTTGTCCTGCACGAGGAGAGCCTCGCCTACAACCTTGGTGCCGTCGGGGCTGAAGGTCGGGTGAGAGTCGCCGACGAGCTCGGTGGCGTCATCGAAATACTCGCCCGAAGCGATCAGGTCGTTGAGCTCGTTGAGGGCGAGAATGTCGAAGGTCTGCTTCTCCATGTCATAAACGAAGTAGCATGAGCCCCATCCGGGATGGTTGAGGCTTAGGCCGCCGAGGAGGTACTTGCCATCGTTGGTGATGTCGATAAACTGCATGTTGCCCTCCTTGTGCTCGGCGCGGTCTTCGGCGGTCAGCGCTATCTCGTGGTTCTTCCAGTCACGGGTGGGGAGTCCGGGAAGGTCCTCGGGATTGAGGAGCTTGCCGTCAACCCAGAGCAGGGGCACGATGTCGAATGCCTGGTTGTAGCCGAAGCCGATCATGTACTTGCCCTCGCCGCGGATCTTGCGAACCTCGGCCTGGAAATCCACATATCTGTGATAGCGGCTCTCGTTGGGATACTCCAGGAGATGCCACTTTGAATCGCGCTTGTCATAGTATCCGGGCTCGCCGCCGTAGGAGCCGCCGAGGAGGTTGCCATCCTCGGAGATGCTGTTGGTCACAACGGACTCAAACTCCTCGTAGTCGCGCTCGTAGCCGTCTTCCTCGACAATCTTGGTCACAGGAAGCTCGATCACCTTGGCGGACATCAGGTCTACCACGTAGGTCTTGGGCGAGGAAGTGCCCGCCTCCGGCGTGAAGGTAGCCCATTTGCCGTTGTAGGTCATCGAAGTCAGGAAACTCTGATTCGGCACCGTGAACGGGATGACCACAGGCTTGTCGGCAGCCGTCATGCTGAACGAGGCCATAGCGGCCGCGCCCGTCAGAAGGCATGCTGATAAATAGTGTTTCATGCTGTCTGTTTTAATGTTGGGTTAAATATTAATATGTTGTTTTTACTATTTAATGTCTCCCGCGGAGATATATTGCACGGCGCGCGCGGAGTTTCATATATTTTAACTACCCGTCTGCCGTGTTTTCATTTTTTTGCGGCTCCGGCCGGGGTCAGCCGCCCGGAGCCTTTGGAAACACCGGGGATGCCCGGAGGCTCCCCGATGTTTGGGAAATTTCAAATCAGAGATCAGAGAGCGATCTTGACAGCGTTGCGGCCGTTGATGGTCACTACGTATACGCCATGCTCAAGAGAGAGGGCTACGCTGCTGCCGGTAGCGTTCTCGGAAGTGATGATTGCGCCGTTGAGAGTGCAAACCTGAATCAGCTCGCCGCCTGCAAGGCCGTCGATGACAACGAGGTTGTTGTCCATGCGGACGCTGTAGGAAGTGCCGTTGATCTCGGTCACGCCGGTGTAGTCGGTTATGATCTGCACATCGCCGTTGAAGCAGAAGTTAACCTGGAGGTTAGCTGCGTCCTCAATAGAGGGGAGCTCAAGCACGTTGCTTACGATGTTGCCGGTCACATCCTCGCCGTTGAGCAGTGCGGACTGTACCATCCAGCCTTCTGCGGGCTCGAGAGTCACCTTGACGGGCTTGCCCTTCACTACATTGTTCACGCTGACAGCGTAGTTGGGGAACTCAGTGGTGAGGGATGCAGTCTCCACAGCCACCTCGGCTGCGCCGGGAGTATGGATGGTGACAACCTTCTCGGCGAAGGACTTGCCGGTAGCGGTGAGCACGGTGCCCTCGGGGATAACTACGTCGTAGTCCTGGCCGGCGTTCACATCCTCAGCTTCGAGCTGGAAGGGAGCGTAGCCGTTGGCTGCGTTGCAGAAGTCAGCGTATACGCGGTAGGTGCTGCCGCTCTTGGCTACCTGCAGGGGTGCGGATGCCACGAGGAAGCGGCGGCTGCCTGCGAGGTAAACCTCAACATTTGCGCCCGGAGCGACAACAACCTCAGTACCTGCGTATGCGGTCACTGTGCCGAGGTCGTTGTAGTTGCCACCCTCCTTGAGGGAGATAGCGTTGAACTCGAGGGGCAGGTCGCCGATAGCATACTCAAGCTGGATGTGCATGTTGGGATGCGAAGAGTACTGAGTGCCGGTCATGAAGTATGCGGAGGGCACGTCAAGGATATAGAGGCCGGGCTCGGTGACGGGCTTCTCAATGTGCATGATGACCTTGATGATGGCTACATCGGTCACGCCGGGAGCATCGGGATCGGGCACATTATATACCACGTCGTAGTCCTTAGAGTCGAGAGTGCCTACGATAACACCGTTTGCGTCGCGCAGGGTAGCGGTCATGACATTGCCGTCGCCGTCAACACCGCCGTTGAAGTTGATGGACTCATGGTCAGCGTCGGGGCAGGTGAATTCGAAAGCGTAGAGGCTCTCTACTTTGCCCTCGTCGGGAGTAACGAATACCTCGGGGTTAGCGAGATAAGCTGCATAGCCCATGCTCTGGGTTGCGAGCTCCTTCTGGCCGTTGTTGTAGATGCCGAATGCATTCAGCTTCTCCTCATCGGCAGGACGAACGCGCAGGCCGTTCATGTCATTAGCTGCGATGATCGGGTTGAGAGCCTCAGTCACAGTGCGGAGGTACTCCTTGGAAATTGTGAAGCTCCAGCGGGTCTTCGATTTGTTGGACTCGATAATCTCGAAGTTGGACACACCTGCCATGCCGTCGTTAAGACCGGTGAGCTTGATAGTGCCGAGTGAGCCGCCGCCAAGGGGCGCTTCGCCGAGGAAGATCTCAACAGGAGCGGAGTAGGTGACGGTGATGGTGCGGTTGGTGAGGTCAAGCTCGCTTCCGGGAGCCGGGGTTACGGAGAGGATTTCCACGTCGCTGTATGCGTAAGCATCGCTGGCGCCATCAAACTTGATCGAGCCTTCGCCCTTGCTGATGCGCAGGTCGGGTGCGATGCCGTCGTAACGGTAGTAAGCGTGAACGTGAGCCTCATACTTGTGGTCCTTGAGAAGGTCATACTCACGGGCTGCGCTGAGGGCGAAGTGGAACACGCCGTTCTCATCGCGCAGGCCGATGGAGTACATGCCCTCAGCCTCGTCGACGTAGGTCCAGATATTGAATATGGTCTCGCCGGTGGTGAGGTCGTTGAGCTCGAATACCATAGCCTCGCACTCCTCGCGCTCGAAGCCGACGTTGAGGTTGCCGCTCAGGAACTTCTCAAGCTTCAGGTCGGGCTGCAGGAAGTCTACGAGCACGTTGCCCTCGTCATCGGTGACGTTGAAGGTAGTGAATACGAGAGGATCATTGTTCTCCTTGATGTCGCCGTTGGGGAGGTTGCGGTCCTGGATGTAATTCCAGGTGCCCTTTACCTCCACGCTGCGGGAAGAGCCGCTCACTACGGTGCCCTCGGGGATGATGAGAGTGTAGGTGCCGCTGTAGACAGGAGGATTGGTGTCGAAGGGAATGATGAGCGTGTGGTCGCCGGCGAGGTTCATGGCGATCAGCTCGTCAGACTCGTAGGTGTTGCCCTTGTCGTCGGTCATGGTCACCTTGGTGCCGGGCTGAGCAAGAGCGATGTTGGCGCCATAGGACACGTTGAAACGGGTCAGGTCCTGGCCATTGTTGTAGTTGATTGTAGCACCATCCTTGGGATACATGGAGGTGTGATACAGCGGAGTAGCTGCAGCCTCGTAGAAGTACTTCAGAGTCACGGGCTCGCTGATGCCGTTGCCGTTGTCATCGCCCAGAGCGCCCCCGGGGATATATACTGTGTACTCGCCGCCTGCGAAATCACCCTGGAAGCCGAAGGTGAAGAGAGTTTCGTCATTCCAGTCAAACTCGATGAAAGAGGTAGCTACTACCTCGCCGGCTGCGTTCTTGAGCTGTGCATCCTTGATGCCTGCGGGAAGATAGCTGCCGACATTCCAGTAAGTCTTGAAGGAAGCAAGCGAAGTGACAGTCGAGCCGTCTGCGGGATCGGCATAGTTGAAGGTCACGGGATAGTTGCCGGGATCCTCTTCTTCACCGCCTCCGCCGTTGCCGGTGATGGTATAGTTGAGGACAACCTCGTCGCTGACCGGATTGTCGTTGTCATCGTAGAACATTCCGGCAGGAATGACGAGCTCGTACGAACCGGGTTTGGAGAATTCAGCGAAGAGATAGACGGGATAGTGACGTGCTTCGGGATCATCCCAGTCGATATCCATCCATCCGGGTGCGACAACCTCCTTGGTGGCTGCGTCGCGGAGCTGGATCTCGAGGAAGCCGCTGATGCCGTAGGTGCCGGCATTGTCCCAGTAGGTGTCGACCTTGAACATCGAGGTCAGCTCGCTACCGCTGGCGGGATCCGCCGAAACGAATACGGCATTGTCCGCGTACATGCTTCCGGCTGCCAGCATGGCAGACGAGAACAGTGCGGTCTTTACAAAAGCTGTGTTCATTTTTACAGTTTTTTGGTTAATATTAGGTTAATTGGTAAAATTATTCCATTATTTATTGTTGAAAATTGTGCATTAGAGAATTTATCAAGTGGCAATTTGCCATTTGCAAGATATATTCCAATCACTCTTCTCTGCGCAAAGATAGACATTATATTTTTATCTCACAACACTTTTCTACATTTTTTCATCTCTTTTACGTATTTTTTTGATTTTCAAAAAGTATCATTATGTTCTACAACATATTTTCCGAATAACAGGCCTCGATATTTTGTCAGAACTTCAAAAACTGTTATCTTTGCCCCCAAATTTCTAAATATTTCTAACCCTATTCCACCAAATGAAAAGAAATTCTACTCTCAAGGGACTGATGGCGGCGATGCTCCTCGCCTCTCCCGCCCTGATGTGGGGCGGCAACATCCCGCAGTATCTTTTCTCTCTTGGAGACTCAAAGTATGTGCCTCTGACGGGCGACATTCTCCTCTCCGAGCGTGAGTCCACGGGCAACACCTTCATCCTCCCCGACGGTGAGACCCCCAACGCATTCAGCTCCAAAGGCTTCGACCTCGGAATGAAATTCCGCCTCGGAGGCCGCGAGTTCGACCGCTTCGTGGTCGGCAACTCAGGGCGGCTCCTCTTGGGCGACGGCAATGTGGTAAGCTCCAACGCCTTCTCGCTGATTTTCCAGCCCGTGCTCCATGGCGTCAAGAAGGCCCGCATCTCCTATAAGACTGAGGGCGCGGAGGGCAAGCGCATCTTCACCCTCCAGTTTTCAAATGCTGAGATCGCTGTGACTGGAGCCTCCAAGTATCCCGGCATCTTCGACCTCCAGCTCCGCCTCCATGAGGAGACCGGACGCGCCGAAATCATCTTCCACCAGCCTTTCGACTGCTCCCCTATCGCCGGCAACGGCTTCAAGGCAGGCCTGATGGGATGGGACGACACTGACAACCTCTTCCTGCGCGGCAACGCGCTCCGCGAGTTTGTCAATGAGGCTGCCTCCGGCAAACCGACTATTTATCCCAACTTCAATCTCGGCTACGACCCGGCCCCGGACTTGCTCGACCCCTCCTCCTATCTCCGCTGGCAGAGCGACGACTATAAGGAGTTTACCGTAAACTATGTCTTCGACCCCGATCTCTCGCAGGATGCTCCCGCCGGCTCGCCTCAGAACCTTAAGGTGACCCAGGAGGCCGCCACCCTCCATATCACCTGCGACCGCAATGAGCAGGATGCAGCTACAATCATCCTCTACAGCGAGAAGCCCTTCACCGAGGCCGACTATCCGCAGAACGGCACAACCTTCCGCGGCGGCCCGACCACCATCATCGGCAATGCCGTAGGCCTCTACTACTCCGACCAGGATAAGGTGTCCGCAGACATCCAGGGTGTGAAGCCCGGCCAGGACTACTATATCAAGGCCATCAGTGCCACGGGCTATCCCATCTACGGCTTCGACCAGGCTGCCGAGGTAGTCTACCACACCACGCAGGCCGCACCCTCGTTGTTCGAGGCCAAGACCGCCACTGCCAACTCGATGGATCTCTCCTGGCGCGCCGAGAACCCTGTCATCATCGCAGCCACCACCACCAAGTCTAATGACTATGAGGAGGGCTACGTGGGTCTCTACACCCAGCCCCAGCCCGATGTCGAGGCAGGCGACATTCTCCCCGACGGCGGCGAGATCATCTACGTGGGCGACGGCACTTCGTTCACCTTCGACAAGGCCCGCGCCAACACCGTCTATTACTTCCGCGCATGGACCCTCAAGGATGGCATCGTATCCTCCACCTGGAAGGATGCCGCAGCCATCGGCACACCCGTGCTCCCCTACGAGCCCGACCTGGTCAACTATCCCAAGCTCTCGCCCGTGCTTGACTGGGATGCCACATCCAACCAGTTCCAGCCCGTCGACATGGACTATTCCAAGCGCCTCGAGCTCCGCGCAACCTCAGTTTCGGGCGAGATTGTATCCTTCTCCAGCCCCGAACTGCCCCTGACCATGCCCACTGAGCTCTCATTCGACTTCTCGCTCGAGACAATCCGTCCCTACGATGAATCCTCCGGCGTGCCTCTGCCCCAGGGCAACGAGCCCGGCATCTTCGGCAACGGCGCTCTGCGCGTGCTCCTCAACGGCAAGGAGGTGATGAAGATCAACAAATACAACGGCACCATGGCCCCCACCGCCGAGGGCAAGTATGAGACCGGCTCCTCTACAGAGCAGTTTGAGAAGTGCGAGCTCCCCGCAGCCGAGAACGGCAAGGGCATCATCACCTTCGAGTTCAACACCGGCTCCGACCGCACCTCCATCCTCTACTTAGGCAATATCAGCGTAGTGGACCCCAACAACGTAGGTGTAGGGACCATCGCTCCCGAGCAGAAGACACTTGACTTCACGCAGCCCATCTACAACGTGGCCGGCATGCGCATCAAGGCCTCCTCGGCAGCCGAGCTCCCCGCAGGCCTCTACATCGTAGGCGGCCAGAAAGTCATCATCCGCTAATCCCCCCGGTGCCCCGGAGGGGCAGCACAGCGTTATCCCCGGTGCCCCGGAGGGGCAACACAGTGTTATCCCCGGGCGTGAGCCCGGGGTATCGGACCCCCGATACCTAACCCCACCACCCCGGAGGGGTGGCACGAAGACTAATCGTGCCACCCCTCCGGGGTGGTAGTCGTTGGTGGCTTTCCATCCCGGGCTCACGCCCGGGGATAACGCAGTGGGGCCCCTCCGGGGCCATGTTCAGCCGAACCACTGCCATTGAATTTAATTTATGCACCGAAACTTCGGTTTTAGAGGTTTTTTGTTGCTATTCTTGCTAAAAATCAGTATATTTGCAACCGGATTTCCCTTGAAAACATTTTTCATACCGATAAGACTCCATCTAACCTATG
>CAZWVY010000083.1:10535-12512 GCA_964637105.1 uncultured Sangeribacter sp.
ACCGGATTTCCCTTGAAAACATTTTTCATACCGATAAGACTCCATCTAACCTATGAAAAGACTCTATGTTCTGAAGCGGGCAATGGCCGCACTGATGCTTGCAGGCCCTGCCCTCGCAAGCGCGGGCAACATCCCGCAATATGTCTTCTCGACGGGCGATGCCAAGTATGTGCCACTAACAGGCTCCACTGTGCTCGCCGATGAAGAATTTGAAGGATATACCTATCTCCTTCCCGAAGGCAACGACCCCAACCCCTTTGTCTCCGACGGCTATGACCTCGGAATGAAATTCCGCTTCGGCGGCTGCGAGTTCGACCGTTTCGTGGTTGAAAACAATGGCCAGCTCCTCTTGGGCAACGGCATGGTCGACAGCAAGACTGCCTTCTCGGTAGTGTTCCAGCCCATGATGTACGGCCTTAAGAAGGCCCGCATATCTTACAAGACCGAGGGGGCAACCGGGCGCAGGGTGTTCACTCTGGAATATGCTGACGTGGAGTGCGCCAGCGAAGGGAATGCAAGCAAGTTCCCCGGTTTCTACGACCTCCAGATCAAGCTCCACGAAGACACAGGGCGCGTGGAAATCATCTTCCACCAGCCCTACGACAGCTGCCCTACCCAGGAAAACGGATTCAAGGCCGGACTGACAGGGTGGAGCATGGATGATGACCTATTTATCCGCGGCAATGCCCTGCGAGAGTTTTACGACAGCCGCTTCGACCGCTACGTCTATCCCGACTTCACCACCGCCACCTTCCCGATGCCCGACAACCAGGAGACCTCAACCTACCTGGTGTGGAACACAAGCGACATCGAGGAGTTCACGGTCAACTACAACCTGGACCCGGTGCTTTCACAGGCCGCCCCCAAGGGGACACCGCAGAACCTGAAAGCCACCCAGTCAGAAAACATGCTTACGGTCACCGCTGACCGCGACCCCTCGGCTCCGGCTACCGTAATCCTCTGGAGCAATTCCCCCTTCACCGCTTCCGACTATCCGGCCAACGGCGCGACCTTCCTCGCCGGGCCCGGTGCCAAATTCGGCAATGCCACCGCTATATATTACGGCAATGACGATAAAATCTCGGTCCCCATCGAGGGTGTCGAGCCTAACTCCACATATTATATCCAGGCGCTCAGCGTCACGGGCTATCCGGTCTATGGCACTTCGAACCCGGCGCAGGTGATTTTCAGAACCACCCAGGGTGGGCCACAGACCTTCGACGCGCAGGGCATCTCGACCACTGACCTGAGGCTCTCCTGGCGCTCCTCCGACCCTGTCATCATCGCCGCCACCACGACCAAGATGCCCGGATACGAGTCCGGATACACGGGCCGCTTCGGAGAACCCGGCAAGAATGTGAAGGTCGGCGACAAGCTCCCCGGCGGCGGCGAAGTGATCTTTGTCGGCTCCTCCGACAGCTTCACCTTCCGGGGAAAGCCCAACACGCTCTACTACTTCCGCGCGTGGACGCTGCGCAACGGCACGGTATCCTCCACATGGCATGACGCCGCTGCCGTCGGCACTCCCGCCATGCCCTACGAGCCTGACCTCATCAATTACCCGATTTCCGAGCCCCTGCTCGGATGGGACGCCACGTCCGGCCAGTTCATGCCCACAATCATGGACTTCAACGAGATTGAGGCTCTGCGCGCCACCTCCATCAACGGCTCGACCGCCACTCTGACCTCTCCCTTGATTCCCATCAACGAGACCTCCACAATCAGCTTCGATTTCTCGCTTGAGACCGAAATGGGCGGAGGCGGAGGCCTCAGCCGAGGCTTCGAACCGGGATATTTCGGAACCGGCGCGCTCCGTGTCCTCATAGACGGCATCGAGGAATATACTGTGACAGAATACAACGGCAAGATGCGAGGCGCATTGGAGTCAGGTACTTACGAGACCGGCTCCTCCTCCATGCAGTCCGAGCAGTTCACCGTATCTCCGGTGGGCAATGCGAGAATCACCTTCGAGTTCAC
>CAZWVY010000084.1:0-12362 GCA_964637105.1 uncultured Sangeribacter sp.
CCCCGGGTTGCACCCGGGGTTAACGCTGTTACCGCCCCTCCGGGGCTTTTTGACAGTGGGATTAAACGGAATTGCCTAGAATCTCATGCACTATAATTACGGATTGAGCCATAAAATGCAGGAGCTGCAAAATAAATTTTTGCGATTATGGCAAAAAAAGAGTAATTTTGCAGGATAATTACATTATCCGACATGGAACAGTCAGTGACAGTCAACGGCCTCACATTCGTGCCGTATCTTACGAGAGAGGAAATCAAAAAGCAGGTAGCGCGCGTGGCCTCTGAAATCCGCACGGACCTCGAGGGCCATGAGGCCCCGGTGTTTCTGTGCGTGCTCAACGGCGCTTTCATGTTTGCCGCCGACCTGGTGAGGGAAATCGGCATCAATGACGCCAATATCAATTTCGTGCGTTATTCCTCATACGAGGGGACTTCTTCCACGGGCAAGGTGAAGGAAATCATGGGCCTGCACGAGGATGTGGAGGGACGCGATATAGTCATCATCGAGGATATAGTCGACACAGGCCTGACAGCCTGCAAGATGATAGAGGACCTCAAGAAGAAGAATCCCCGCTCGGTGAAATTCTGCACGCTACTGCACAAGCCCGAAAGCTCACGCACCGGTTTCCAGCCCGATTACGTGGCCTTCACAATCCCCCCTAAATTCATCATCGGCTATGGCCTCGACCTTGACGGAAAGGTGCGCAACCTCCCCGACATCTACGTCATCAAAGAGGAGGAGGCCTGAGCTTCAGAGCCAACATTCTTAAATATCCACACCCGCACCCGTCAGGGTAATTAGATAAGACCCCATCACATAAACTCCGACTTCGCCCGTCAGGGCGGGTCACCAATATAAAAACGCAACATGAATCTGGTATTATTCGGAGGTCCCGGCTCCGGCAAGGGGACCCAGAGCGCAAAACTGATTGACAACTACGGCCTATATCACATCTCGACCGGAGAGGTGCTCCGCGACCATATCAAACGCGGCACCGACCTGGGCAAGATAGCAGACGAGATCATATCTAAGGGCCAGCTCCTCCCCGATGAGCTGATGATCCAAATCCTTGATGATGAGCTGACACGCAACGCCAAGGGTGTGAACGGCGTGATTTTCGACGGTTTCCCACGCACCATCCCCCAGGCCCTCGCACTGGAGGAGCTCCTGGCCAAGCGCGGCGAGAAGCTCGACGCTGTCATCGGCCTCGAGGTGCCCGAGGAGGAGCTCACAGCGCGTCTCCTCAACCGAGGCAAGGAGACCGGACGCGCCGATGACAACACCGACACCATCAAACGCCGCCTCGAAGTATACCACAACCAGACCGAGCCCCTGCGCAAGCACTACGAGGGTACAGGGATGTACATGCCCGTCGAGGGCGTCGGCGTGGTCGACGAGATTTTCGACCGCATATCCGACGGCCTCCTCAAGCGCACAGGCATAGAGCGCCGCGGCACCCGCCACTGAGACCTGCATAAGACTACATAGGGATTTATAGGACTACATAGGGATTCTATATACAAGGCTATCTAAGACCCCGTCTCATACAATTTTATGAGACGGGGTCTTAGCCTACACATACTTAATCGCCCCGCTGAACGTTAATTCAGCGGGGGCGATTGTCATTCCCGCCTCCGCCACTTCGCTATGAGATACCCCTTATCACGATATATCCCCATGTTTCTCCTTGCGGCCATCGCCCTGACAGGGTGCAAGAGCGCCAAACTGGCCGACGCGGACGCCGCCATGGCCCGGGGAGAATACTTCGACGCGCAGAAGATTTACAGGAAAATCTACAATAACCTTACCAAACGAGAGGACCGCCCACTGCGCGGCGAGGTGGCCTTCAAGCTCGGAGACTGCTACCGGAAGCTCAACATGGCCACGCGCGCCGCAGCGGCATATCAGAATGCCGTCAGATACGAGTATCCGGACTCGATGGTGTTCTATTACTTAGGACGCGAGCTCCAGGCCGACGGCAAGTACGCGCAGGCCGAGGAGGCGTACCGCACTTTCCTGCAGTGGCAGCCGGGGAGCCAGCTGGCCAAAGAGGGTCTTAAGGGGTGCCGCATGGCCATCGCTTCAAAGTCTAAGCCCCGCACGAGATATGTGGTGAAAAACGCCAAGCTCTTCAATTCGCGCCGCGCCGATTTCGCCCCTATGCTCTTAGGCAAGGAGGGTGACCAGCAGCTCTTCTTCACCACCACCACCGAGAAGGCCACCGGCGACAACAAGTCTGAGATAACGGGCATGAAGAAGGGTGACATCTGGGTGGCTAAAAAGAACGAGCGCGGGGAATGGGAGCGGCCCGAGCCAGTGGAGGGAGAGCTTAACACCGATATGGACGAGGGCATCGTATCCTTCTCTCCGGACGGCCAGATGATGTACTACACCATCGCGCGCCGCGCCGAGAACGCACACACCACCGTTGAGATATACACCTCGCGCCGCAGCGAGGCAAACTGGAGCGCGGGGCAGAAGTTCCAGATTCTCAATGACTCCGTCACGGCCACCGGACACCCCTCGGTGTCCGCGGACGGTCGCTATCTCTATTTCACGTCCGACATGCCGGGAGGCTACGGGGGCAAGGACATCTGGCGAATCAACCTCCAGGAGCGCGCCGGGTCGCTGGAGAACCTCGGCCCGCAAATCAACACCTCGGGCGACGAGATGTTTCCCTATTCCCGCACGGACTCCCTGCTCTACTTCGCTTCAGACGGACATCCCGGCTTCGGCGGACTCGACATCTTCAAGGCCACGCTCAACTCCACCGGCGACCGCTGGAGCATCGACAATATGGGGCTTCCCATCAACAGCGCGGGCGATGATTTCGGCATCACCTTCGACGGCGCGGCCGAGAGGGGTTATTTCTCATCCAACAGAGGCGACGGCCGAGGCTACGACCATATCTACAGCTTCGAGCTCCCTGAGCTGAAAATAACTATCTCCGGATGGGTCGTCGACAAGGATGACGAGCCGGTACCTGGGGCGGTGATACGCATCATCGGCAATGACGGCTCCAACCAGAAGGAGGTGGCGCGCGACGACGGGTCGTTCCACTTCAACCTCGAGCGCGGCGTGGACTATGTCATGATGGCCGGAGCGAAGGGATACCTCAACCAAAAGCAGGAGTTCACCTCGGATTCCGAAGAGGCTGACGCCGATTACGGCATCGACTTCGTCTTGGCCTCCATATCAAAGCCACAGGTGGTGGAGAACATCTTCTACGACTTCGATCAGGCGACCTTGCGCCCCGAGTCGAAAGAGGCTCTCGACGAGCTGGCTGTCATGCTGCGCGACAACCCCCATGTGGCGCTTGAGATGAGCTCGCACACCGACCGTATCGGCCCCCTGGAATATAACATAGCCCTGTCAGACCGGCGCGCCAAGAGCGTGGTGGACTATCTCATAGAGGCCGGCATAAAGCCTGAGCGCCTCACCTGGGCCGGATACGGCAAGACACGTCCCAAGACAGTCACCAAGCGCATCAACAAGGAATATCCGCAGTTTCCCGAAGGCACTGAGCTGACCGAAGAGTTCATCGAGACCCTCTCACCCGAGGACCAGGAGGCGGCGGACCAGATTAACCGCCGCACGGAGTTCACAGTCACGGCAATAGACTTCGACATCTTCTAAGACCCGGGAATCATCCTCTATGAAATTCCGTACCGAATATATTCCCTCCCCTGCCGACAAGGGTCTGCTCTCGCCTGAGCACCCCCTTGCTCTGATAGGCTCCTGCTTTTCCGACGACATCGGTGCGCGAGCCGAGGCTGCCGGGTGGGAAGTGACAGCCAATCCCTGCGGTACGCTCTTCAATCCCTTCTCCATAGCCCGCGCCGTGACTTTGGCCTGCTCCGATGACGACTCCGAACTTGCCCGGCGCCTTTTTGAGCATGACGGCCGATGGCGCTCATGGGATTTCTCCACTCTCTTTTCCGCGGCTCAGAAAGAGGACTGCCTGACACTGTGCGCCCGGGCGGCGCAGAAGCTGCGCCGGGCCATTTCCGTCTCACAATGTCTCATCGTGACCTTAGGCACGGCGTGGATTTACCGGCTCGCCGATGGCGAACCGGTGGCCAATTGCCACAAGATGCCTGAAAAGCACTTCACGCGCTCCCTGGCCGGAGTGGATGAAACGGTGGAAGTCCTTTCGGAAATGGCCAGGGAGGTGAAGGGGCTTAATCCCGATATAAAGATAATCCTCACCCTCAGCCCCGTGCGCCATCTGCGCGACGGGATGGCAGGCAACAGCCTGTCCAAAGCCACGCTGCGCCTTGCCATCCATGAAATGGAAAGGCGCGGAAGCCTGTACTTCCCCGCCTTTGAGATCCTTACGGACGACCTGCGCGACTACCGCTTCTATGCCGACGACCTGCTGCACCCCTCCTCAGCCGGAATAGAGTACATCTGGCAGAAATTCACCACGCAATACCTCACAGACGACGCTCTGAGGCTCCTGGCCCGCAAGGAGGCCGAGGCGCGCCGCGCGCGACACCGCCCCCTCCAAAAGTAGCGGAGGCTTTCCAGCCTCCGCACTCTTCCGGCATACGGAGGCTGGAAAGCCTCCGCCACACTTCTTATTGGAAACTTTGCTTCCTATAAAATATAAAGATTATTAAATAAAATTTGGAAATATAAAAAAATATACCCAAATTTGCAAACGGAAATTTGTAAAATGGATTTTCGTAATCTGCCTACATGCCTGCCATATGCAAGAATGCCTATTGTAAGAGTCCCTTGTAAAGCAGATTGAGATGATAAACCTTTTTTACTAACTAAATGTAAATCGCCATGTTAACTCTTCGATGCCTGTTTACAGCTCTTCTGAGCATGGTCGCGTTTATCGCGGCTGCGATGCCTCCGGAAGCTTCTGGTGAAGTGCTTCCGCCCTCCTCCCCCCCACAGAAAACGGTTACACCCTTTGACGGGGGTGTACGCGTAACGTACGTGTTTCCGGCCCCGGTGCTTAGAGTATCTCCCGCTACCGGATTAACGGATGTACAGATAACGGGCTTGTCAAACGGATTCGCCCCCGGCAGTCCGGCACTTCCAGGAACAAAAGATTCTTTCGAGATTCCTTTAGGATTCTCTCCCGAAGTGAAGGTAGTAAGCAGTCACTACACTCAATACGCAGGAAAGGTCGAAATCACAAAATGGCCTTTGCTGGATACGAAATCAGCCTCATCTCCGATTGTCTCTGAGGCAGCGGTAACTGGAGGATGGTTTCCCGAATCGCAAGTAGAACTGGAACTCCCCGGCAAGTATCGCGGCCATACTATAGCTTATGTGCGTGTTCAGCCGGTGCAATATGACTCAAATTCTGAAACTATCAGAATCTATGACTCCATCACATATGAAATCAACTATGTAGCTCAGAAAGCGAAGCGCTCAGTAAGCTCCTCCAGCCGTATTTTTTATGATACGGATGAGGAAACCGTGAATCATCTGCATAAAATACTGACTCATGCCGTTGCAGAGACCAATGTGCCTGCAGCTGTCGTCACTCCTTCCAGCAATGAGCCATGTCCTCAATATCTGATTCTGTCTAATCCATCCTTGAAGAATGCAGTAGACCGTTTCGCCAGATGGAAGCAACTGATGGGCTACAACGTTAGCACTGTTTATCGCGCTGATTGGGATACCATCTCTATCCGTCAGTACGTATGGGATAAAATGCCCAAAATAGTGTTGTTCTTCGGTGATGATAATCTGCTGCCTGCCAAGCACTGCTGCTCTTACAATGAACAAGACGGCTTTGTGGACAGATATTACTCCTCCTCTGACTATTTTTATGCATGCATAGGTGACGAAAGTCCGGAAGAATTCACAGACAAGATTCCGGACATGATCTACGGCCGTCTGCCGGCCGCTAACCTTGAGGATGCCGAGATAATGGTAAACAAAATCATCAAGGCTGAAGGCACTCCACCTACAAATGCCTCATTCTATAACAACGCATTAGTAGCCGGCTTTTTTCAGCATGGCGAGGATTTGGGATTCATAGAAATGACTGAATATGGCATAGAGTCCCGGCGTTTTACACTGACTCTTGAGGAAACGCGCAACTATCTCATGAAACAAGGAATTGAAGTCGAGCGTGTCTACAATACCAATCACTTCAATCCTTGGTATTGGTCAGGAGAGTACTTGGGAGCAAAGGATGAATTAATCTGCATTCCGGACGAATTGCATATGGATAATCTCGGGTGGCATGGAAATGGAATAGACATAACCAACGCTATCAATAACGGCACCGGATTGATAATTTACCGAGGACATGGCAGTGTGCAGTCCTGGTCAAGCATTACTTTCAGTAAAATCGACTTCAAGAAGCTGGTCAATACTAATTATCCTCTTTTGCTGGGTCTGACATGTGAAACCGGCAATTTCAATAAATGGAAAAAAACAGGCGACTGTATGGCTGAGCAACTACTGAAAAAGCCTGACGGAGGAGTGGCAGGCTTTTTCGGAGCCTCCATGCCAAGCAGCTCGTTTGACAATTGCGCTTGCTTGAAGTGGATGATCAATATGCTATATCCTACTCCCGGGTATACTACTGACATATGGTCAGCTGCTCAGGAACGCAATATGGTACCGGAGAATACAGCGCCAACATTCCGTAAAAACCTGGGCTGGCTGCTTTTCACTGCAATAGATTATCTAGCAAATGACAATCCCGAAGCAATCCAGCTGTTCCGTGAGAACTATCATTGTTTCGGCGATCCACTATGCCCATCTATACCGAGGTTCCCGAAGGGAGTGCATACACCACATCTAAGGACTACGATGGAACGACTCTGACCGTAAGCGTGCCCGGCTACAGATGGATAGTATTCTATGATGAACGAACAGGAAAATCGTGGCGTAAATATGGGCGCCAGGCCACCTATAGATGCGCTACTGCTGAGGATATGGACTATGTGAGTTTTTCTGTCCGCACACCCTCCGGGAAACCAACGGTATCGCTTGGTAAAAAAGCAAGTCTAATTTATCCCTCCAAGGACACCCTTGAGATGGAGATAGCCAAGTGGTCCCAGATCGGATCATCTTTAGAGGTCACTGTTTCTGCGGACGTTGACAGTGATAAGACAGAGGTTAGACTCACCTCATTAGGCATGCCCTATTGTTCAATGTCCGGGAGAGTCGTCAGTGGGCAGGCCCTGTTTGAAAACGTCACGGCCGGCATGCATGTGCTGGAAGTGTGGATAAATGGTGAATTAATGGAAACCAAAAAAATTATAATCAAATGAAAAAGTTGCTGTTTATGTGGATGGCGCTTTGGTATGCTGCGAGCATAAGCGCATTCACAATGGATCCGAAATACCCTCTGCCGCCACAGTCGGGAATAGACAATACGGCATTTACTGAGATTGTGGATGATAATAAGGAGTTCTATGCAGTGAATCCGCAGAATAAAGAGGCCGTTGCGGTCTGGGAAGACCTTTTCTCAGACGGGCTGGACTGGTATGATAATGAGGTGCATCTGGCCACTGAGATAGACCACGGCAGATATGAAGTCGTGGCGGTCTATGTGCTGAGGTGGAACATTTCACTCCCTGCAGCTGACTGGGTAAGGAGTGTGTACCTCCCGGCCACGGCAAGATATGTCGTGATGCTTGATATTCCCGGCATGGAGAAAGTCAGCATCCCCGAAGGCATTGAATGGCTGGGCGGATTCAGGCTCTTTGCCGGGGAGGATCTGCAGCTGCCCTGCTCGGTCCGGGAACTGCAGTATAACTTCCTCGCATTCGCGGAAAACCTGCGCAGTTTAAATCTGAATGAGGTTGAGACCATAGGCTGGTCTACTCTCTATGGCTGCAAGTCTATTGAATCACTTGACTTGGGCTCGCGGCTGAAAGTGCTGTCATCAGGATCTTTTTCCCATCTCACCTCGCTGTCAGACGTGACTATTCCCGAATCGGTTGAGGCCATTGAGGATTATGTCTTCTCAGATTGCGCCTCTTTGAAGAGCATTGCACTTCCTTCTCATCCGGTGGCTATGGGGGAGGCTTTCACGAACCTCTCTGCCTTACAGTCAGTCATTCTCCCTTGTACGACACCGTATGAAATTCCCGAAGGAGCCTTCGCGGGAGTGAATCAGGAGAAGTGCGTGGTATATGTTCCGAAAGGATGCGCGGCTGAATATGAGAACTGCCCCGGGTGGAGCCGGTTCAGGATTTCCGAGGACTCTCCGGCCGGCACTGCTGCGGTGGAGGAGGAGAACGTTCCTGCGGTCTATTACGACCTAACAGGTCGGCGGCTGATTTCCCCGGCTTCCGGGCAGATGGTGATCTGCCGCAGAGGCGGCACGGTGACTAAGATGGTCATTCCTTGACTGGACACAAGCCATCGCCCCCGGGAACTTGAATAAACTTTTATAATTTAGACCCAATGAAAAAGATAATCGTAACATTGCTGATTATGAGCTGCGCTCTGGTCAGTCATGCCTTCACTGCTTCTCAGTGGTTCCCCTTGCCTTATCCGGCCAACGGCTACCGCTATTTCTTCGATGTGGAGGCTGAATATGATGGTGTGGAATATGCACTGAACGAGAAGACCAAGGAGGCCGTGGCAGTATGGGAGGGACTGTTCTCCCATGCGCCTCAGGACAGATACAGCTATGAGGTGGAGATTCCAGAGAAGATTCTTGACGATGCTTACACGGTGGTGGCTGTCTATATGCTCCGATTGAATCTGCGCAACCCGCTGCGTGAATGGGTGAAGGACGTGACGCTTCCCTCAACGGCAAAATACGTGCTGATGCTTGACATCCCCGGTGTAGAGTCTGTCACCATCCCCGAGGGCGCGCAGTGGCTGGGAGGATTCAGGACGTATGCCGGAGAGGCGCTGGAACTGCCCGCTTCGGTGCGCGAAGTGGATTACAGTTTTCTGTCTAATGCCGCCAATCTGCGCAGTTTCAAGATGGGAGCCATCGAAAAAATCGGTCCATCCACGCTTTATGGATGCAGGGCTCTTGAGGAGCTTGACCTGGGGACGAGACTGGCTGTTCTTGCGAAAGGATCTTTCTCCAGACTGAATTCCCTTACTCAGGTCGTCATTCCCGAATCGGTCGAGAAGATAGAGGATAGGGTTTTTTCTGACTGCCCCTCTTTGAAGACTGTCACGCTTCCTTCGCATCCGGTAGAGATGGGAGAGGCCTTCACTAATATGGCGGCGCTGGAGACAGTAGTCGTGCCCTGTGAGTCGCCATATGATATATCGAGGGACGCTTTCCAGGGAGCGGATGTTGAGAAGTGCATAGTATATGTGCCTAAAGGATGTGGCGCCAAATATAAAAAGTGTCCCGGATGGAGCCGGTTCCGGATTTCCGAGGACAGCCCGGCGGGCGCAACTGCAGTGATGGAAGAGAATACACCGGCGGTCTATTACGACTTGGCTGGCCGATGTGTCACTTCCCCGGCTTCCGGCCAGATGCTGATCTGCCGGAAAGGGAACACCGCTACCAAGGTCATTATTCCTTGAGTTGCTGCGAGCCTCGAAAAAATATCCCGCGCAGAATGCGCGTCCAGCTCTTGACGGTCACTGACCAGCAGAAACTTGGCGCGTATTTTGCGCGGGATATTTTTTATTGAGGATTAAGACCCCGGTTTATTTGGCTTTGAGGTGCGGGCCGTAGGGCGACCGCGCTATGGCGTCGTAGTACTCCTGGCTGTAGCCGGGGAAGTCGGGATACAAGGGTATGCCATGCTCGTTGTACATGAACTTGCCGTCGGCATCCACTTTCTTCATGTTGCCGTCCATAAACCTCACCAGCAGGTACTGCGCCAGGTCGCGGTAGGCATCAGTGGCGCCCTTGGCTATGGCAGCTCCCTCAGCGTTGACAGCCTGCTCGAGAGCGGCCATGTCGCCCGCCTCGGCATACTCAGCCAGTATCTTCTCCACGCCGGGACGCGAGGATAGGTATGAGTCCTCAAGACCCTGCTGCACCTTGCGGATGTCCGGTATCATGAGGTCGTAGCGGTTGTAAGCCTGGTTCGCTACCCAGTTGTTCATCCAGAAATTGGAGTCCATCGAGAAGTTGTTGACATCGCCGTGCTGCAGCTGGAGCGGCACCTCGGTCATCGAGCAGTAGAAGGGCATGTAGACGCTGGTGTTGGTGTCATCGGTGCCGAACCACAGCACGCCTCCCACTGCATCGGGAAGCCAGTCGCGGCTCTGGCTCACGAAGCTCCAGCCGGTCTGCTGCGTGGCGATGGCGCGCTCGTTGACATATTTCTGCCCGTCGCTCTCAAACTCCATCGGGCGCCAGCGGTAAGGCACCTTGTTGGGGCCCGCTCCGGGATCGGAGGTCATGTTGAGGGGGGTATCTTCAAAATGGTCGCGCATGGCTGTCTTCATGTCCTCGAGCGATACTTTCCTGTCGGGCACCACATAGAGGGGCATCGGCTCATCGCTCTCACCTATGCACCATGCGTAATAGCTGTCCGTCTCGGGCTTGTGGCGGCGGAAGAAGCTCCAGACGCGGGCATCGCAGCCCCGCCGCGTGTCCGGGTCATGATTCTCGAATGCGTCGGCAAACGAGAACTCGCTGTCCTTGCCCGAGAAGTAGCCGCGCTTGCGGGCGAACTTGATCAGGTCGGGGGCATACATGACATTCTCCTTGTCCTTCAGATTCACCTGGCGTATGCGGGGCTCGTTGGCGTGGCCGGAAATAGCGTCATCGGGTATGCGCACGGCAATCCATACGGCCCCCTTCTCGGCTCCCTTGCCTATCATCTCGAGCACCCACACCTCATCCTTATCGGCTATGGAGAAGCTCTCGCCCGAGCTGGCGTAGCCGTAATCGCGCACCAGGTCGGTCATCACCTTGATGGCCTCGCGCGCAGTGCGCGAGCGCTCCAGGGCCACCTGTATGAGCGAGCCGTAATCCATGATGGCCTGCCCGGTGGTGTCCTCAAGCTCCTTGTGGCCTCCCCAGGTGCTCTCCCCTATGCAGACCTGGTGCTCGTTGATGTTGCCCACCACATTGTAGGTGTGCGCCGGCTGGGGAATCTCTCCCAGGGGCTTGCCCGAATCCCAGTCCACAATCTTGCGCATCGCCCCCTTGGGGTGGTCAGCAGCGGGCGTGTGGGTCAGCATGCCGTAGAGATTGTGGGAGTCGGCGGCGTATGTCACCATCACCGAACCGTCAGTGGTTGCCTTCTTGCCCGCTATGAGGTTGGTGCACGCCTCGGCTGCGCCCGGAGCCGAGAGAAGGAGGGCTGCGAGAGCCGCGAGGGCTGTCAGTTTCTTATCAGTTTTCATGATGTCAAGTCAGTTTTGTGATAATATAAGTGCAAATTTACGTAAATTTTCTGTAATTTCGCACTCAAATCAATAATGTGAGGGTTTTCGGTTGTTATAAAGTCGCAGCGCGGCTGATACCAGGTCGCAGCGAGGCGCGAGACAGCGCCGCAGACTATAACCGAAAATTCAAACTGAGATGGAAGAAAATAATATTATCAATGAGGCTCCGGCACAAGAGGAGGAGACTGTGATTACAGATTTCCCGGTCGAGAAGCTCACCAAAGAAGAAGAAATGCGCACATTTGACGAACTCGGCATCGAGCCGCGCCTGCTGCAAGCCATCAAGGAGCTGGGCTTCGAACACCCCATGCCGATACAGGAGATGGTCATACCCCATCTGATTGACAAGGAGGGGGACGTTGTCGGCCTGGCTCAGACCGGCACGGGCAAGACGGCCGCATTCGGCCTCCCCGTGCTGCAGCGCATCGACACTTCGAAGGATGTGCCCCAGGCTCTGGTCATTGCCCCCACGCGCGAACTGTGCCTCCAGATTGCAGGAGACCTCGCTGATTTCGCCAAGTATATCGACGGGCTGCGAATCCTCCCCGTTTACGGCGGGTCGAGCATCGACTCGCAGATACGCTCTCTGCGCAAGGGCGTGCAGGTGATTGTGGCTACCCCGGGACGCCTTATAGACCTCATCAAGCGGGGCGAGGTCAAGCTCAATGACGTGCACACGGTTATCCTTGACGAGGCCGATGAGATGCTCAACATGGGCTTCCTCGATGATATTAACGAAATTCTCTCCCACGTGCCCGAGGACCGCAAGATGCTGATGTTCTCCGCCACGATGCCCAAGGAGATAGCCGGAATTGCCAAGCGATTCATGAAGGATCCGGTGGAGTTTGTAGCCGGCAACAAGAACGAAGGCTCCAAGAACGTCAAGCATGTGTACTACATGGTCAAGGCCCACGACAAGTACCTGGCCCTTAAGCGCATCGCCGACAACAACCCCGATATATACGGCATCATCTTCTGCCGCACCAAGAAGGAGACCCAGGAGATCGCCGACAAGCTCATAGCCGACGGCTACAACGCCGACTGCCTGCACG
>CAZWVY010000085.1:0-11914 GCA_964637105.1 uncultured Sangeribacter sp.
AGCTCGCGGTTGATGGGCTTGTCGTTCTTGATGGCTTTGGTGAAGGGGACGTAGACTATCTCGTCGTTCTTCACGCCTATCATGACGTTGCGCTGGTCGTCAAGCAGCGCGTCTACCGCCGCTGCGCCCATGCGCGAGGCCAGGATGCGGTCGTGGGCCGTGGGGCTGCCGCCGCGCTGCAGATGTCCCAGGATGGACACGCGCACGTCATAGCCCGGATACTCGTTCTTCACGCGCTCCGCCAGGCCCATCGCTCCGCCGGTGATCGGCGACTCGGCCACAAGCACTATCGAGGAGTTCTTCGATTTGCGGAAACCGTTCTGAATCAGCTCGGCGAGCTGGTCGACCTCGGTCGAGATCTCCGGTATGATGGCCGCCTCCGCGCCGGAGGCAATCGCGCCGTTGAGCGCGAGGAAGCCGGCGTCGCGCCCCATGACCTCGATGAAGAAGAGGCGCTCGTGAGAGGTCGCCGTGTCGCGGATTTTATCGACGCAGTCCATGATGGTGTTGAGGGCCGTGTCATAGCCGATGGTGGAATCGGTGCCGTACAGGTCATTGTCAATGGTGCCCGGCAGGCCGATGATGGGCACGTTGAACTCGTTGCCGAAAATGCGGGCTCCCGTCAGCGAGCCGTCGCCTCCGATTACGCAGAGGGCGTCGATGCCGTGGCGCTTCATCGTGTCGTAGGCGCACTGCCTTCCCTCGGGTGTCTGGAATTCCTTGCAGCGCGCTGTCTTCAGGATGGTGCCTCCGCGCTGGATGATGTTGGAGACATTCTGCGTGGAGAATTCCTCAATCTCATCCTTGATCAGGCCGCTGTAGCCCCTGTAGATGCCGTAGACCTTGAAGTTGGAGTAGATGGCCGCGCGCGTGACGGCGCGTATGGCGGCGTTCATGCCCGGGGCGTCGCCTCCGGAGGTGAGGATGCCTATCGACTTGATATTGCTCATGCTGTTCAGATATTATGTTCGTGTATGATTTGTCCTGACTCAGTTACTTAGACCCCTGAGACTTAAAAATTTTATGAGACGGGGTCTTAAACATGCTGTTGTCCTTAATATAAAACAAAAACGGGCCCCAAGTGTTGCACATTCTCGCCCCGCGCTTCAGTTTATCCGAAAAATATGTGTAAATTTGCACCGTGAATCATACGTTCATATTAACCAACCCATATACCTGATGAACACGAAAATCATCGAATGTGTCCCCAATTTCAGCGAGGGACGCGATCCTCAGAAAATCAAGGCGATCACTGATGCCATCACGTCCGTCAAGGGCATAAGCCTCCTGGATGTGGACCCGGGCGAGGCCACCAACCGCACTGTCGTCACTTTCGTAGGGGCTCCCGAGGCTGTCGTGGAGGCCGCTTTCCGGGGTATCCGCAAGGCTGCGGAGGTCATCGACATGCGCACCCACCACGGCGCCCATCCCCGCATGGGAGCCACTGATGTGTGCCCCCTTATCCCGGTGTCGGGCGTGACGCTCGAGGAGTGCGCCGCACTGGCCCGCGAGCTGGCCGAGCGTGTGGCCGCCGAGCTCAATATCCCCACTTACTGCTATGAGGCGGCTGCTTTCCGCCCCGAGCGCAAGAACCTCGCCGTCTGCCGCGCCGGTGAATACGAGGCCCTACCCGAGAAGATGGGAAATGAGGAGAAGGGCCCCGATTTCGGCAACCGCCCCTTCGACGAGGGTGTGGCCCGCACAGGAGCCACCACCATCGGAGCGCGCGATTTCCTGATCGCTGTCAATTACAACCTCAACACCACCTCCACGCGTCGCGCCAATGCCATAGCCTTTGATGTGCGCGAGAAGGGACGCCCGATGCGCGAGGGTGGCAAGGTCACCGGCAAGCCTGTCAAGGATGAGAAGGGGAATACCGTCATGATTCCCGGCACCCTCAAGGGCACCAAGGCCATCGGCTGGTATATCGACGAATACGGCATCGCCCAGGTGTCGATGAACATCACCGACATTGCTACGACCCCGCTGCACGTGGCTTTTGACGAGGTGGTCCGCGCCGCCGACGCCCGCGGAGTCCGCGTGACCGGCACCGAGATCGTGGGCCTCGTGCCCAAGCGCACGCTTATCGATGCAGGCAAGCACTTCCTGCGCAAGCAGCACCGCTCGACCGGCATACCCGATGCCGAGATCATCCGCATCGCCGTCAAGTCGATGGGCCTCGACCAGCTCGGGGAGTTCGATCCCTCGCAGAAGGTGATTGAATACCTCATCGAGGACAAGTCTGCCAAGCGCCTCGTTGACCTCACGGCCCGCGGATTTGCCGAGGAGACCGCTTCTGAGTCCCCCGCTCCCGGCGGCGGCTCGATTTCGGCCTACATGGGGGCCCTCGCGGCTGCTCTCGGCACGATGGTAGCCAACCTTTCCGCCCACAAGGCCGCTTACGATGACCGCTGGGAGGAGTTCTCCGATGTGGCTGAGAGGGGCCAGGAGCTCATGGAGCGCCTTCTGCACCTCGTGGATGAGGACACGGATGCCTTCAACCGCATCATGGCCGTGTTCGCCATGCCCAAGAAGACCGATGCAGAGAAGGCTGCCCGCGCCGCCGCCCTCGAGGAGGCTACGCTCTACGCCACTCAGGTGCCCCTGCGCACTATGGAGGCCGCTTTTGAGACCTTCCCTGTCATCAAGGCTATGGCCGAGAACGGCAATCCGGCTTCAGTCACCGATGCCGGCGTAGGAGCCTTGGCGGCCCGCGCCGCCGTGCGCGGAGCCTTCCTCAACGTCCGCATCAACGCTGCCGGGCTCAAGGACCGCGCCAAGGCCGAGGAGCTCATTGCCCGCGGAGCCGCTATCGAAGCCGAGGCGGCCAAGCTTGAGGAGGATATCCTCGCCACGGTCAACTCCAAAATCTGATCCGCACCCGGGACAAGGCTTGCCATGTCCTATTGAATAAAGACTCCCTTGATTGCCGCGGCAATCAAGGGAGTCTTTATTTTCGGCTGAAATGGGGATGGTGGGTCATCAGCTCCTCGCGCAGGCGCGAGCGGTCGAGATGGACGTAGATTTCGGTGGTGGCTATGCTCTCGTGCCCCAACATGGCCCGTATCGAGGCCAGCGAGGCCCCTCCCTCCAATAGATGCGTGGCGAAGCTGTGGCGCAGCGTATGCGGGGAGACAGGGCGGGTGATGCCCGCTGCGGCTGCAAGGTCGCGGATGATATAGAAGACCATGACGCGCGTCAGCCTCCGCCCCCGGCGGTTGAGAAAGATTATATCAGACGAGTCGGCCTTTATGTCGAGCCTTCCGCGGTCTTCACTGATATATTGCGCTATCAGGTCTATGGATATGCCTGAGAGGGGCACAATCCTCTCCTTGCTCCCCTTGCCCTCCACCAGCAACACACCCTCCTCGAGATTCAGATGAGAGAGGCGGGCGTCGACCAGTTCGGAGACACGCAGGCCGCTGCCGTAGAGGGTCTCTATTATGGCATGATTACGCAGCGACTCCGCCTTTTCATGGGGTATGGCGGCTATCATGTCATCTATCTCCGTGACGCTCAGCACGTCGGGGAGCGCCCGTCCCATCCTGGGGGGCTCTATGAGCTGGGCGGGGTCGGTGTCGCGCACCCCCTCGAGCCTCAGGAATTTGAAGAAGCTCCTCACTCCGGCCAGTATGCGCGATTGCGAGCGGGGGGAGATGCCGAAGTCGCGGAGCATCGCTAAGAAGGTGTGCAGATGCTCCTCACCTATCTCCTCGGGCCTCAGGCCCTCCTGCCCGAGCCAGTCGAGCAGATGGCGCACATCGGTGGAATATGCGGCGAGGGTATTGGCCGAAAGGCCCCTTTCGAGTCCTAACCAGGATCCGAAACGTTCAAGCAGCTGAGTGTCATTCACAGGCTTACGGTATACTTGAGTTTGCGCATCCCCTTGCGCCTTGTCAGGAAGGCCGCGCGTCTCCCGAGGAGCATCAGTCCGTCAGGCATGGCGGCATACAGATGTTCCGCTACTCCTTCGGGGGCATCGAAAAGGAGGAGCGACCTCTGGCCAGGCTGGGCTATCCAGCGCATCAGTTCGGCGCCGTAAAGGGCATTCTCCCCTCCGAGCACGAGCATCATAGCCTTTCGCCAGTCATCGCATAGGCGGCCGGGGACACGGTATCCTCCTGCGGCCGCGGCGGCTGTCAGGGTCGCCGGAAGTCCCGGGGCGAGCCACAAGGTCCGGGGGTGCGTGGCCCCGAGCAGGCGGAGCAGGGTCTTGCCGCGCCGTATGAGGCGGCGGCGCTCCCTTCCTCCTATGCCCTCATCTTGCTCTATGCGGTCTGCCGCCTCGGTGATGTCGGAGTCGCCATACATGCCGTAGACCGAGCCGGGGCGCAGCCAGTCGCTGATCAGGCTGAAGGCAAACGGGGAATGTATGCCGAACCCCCGCGTATGCCGCCAGCGGCGATACCTCTTGGTCAACCGGCGTATCATATCACGACTTCACTTTACGGCTCCGCAACAGGGGGAGGCATACTGCCGCCACGGCTCCGGCCACAAGCAGGTATATCAGTATGACGCAGATTACCGAAATGGTGTTGGTAGTGGAGAGCGACTTGGGATCGAACACAAACTCGACCTCATGCTCCCCTGCCGGGAGCCGCAGGGCGCGGAGCACGTAATCGGCCCTACCTATCTCTGCCGGTTTGCCGTCGACAGTGGCAGTCCATCCCCAGGGGAAGTAAATCTCGCTGAAGACCGCCACGCCCCCTTTGCGAGACTTCGCGCGATATTTCAGGCGGTTGGGGGCGTATGAGGTCATGACGATGGTGTCGCCTGCCGTGACAGGGGCTCCCTGCCCGAGCACCTTCTCAAACTTGCGGTCAGCCACAGCGGTGACTCCGGGATTGATGGTGTCCAGAGCCCGCATCTCCCGGTCGGCATCGGCCACATAGTCCACATGGTCAACCCACCAGGCCGGGCCCAGAGCGCCCGGATTCACTTCGTATGTGCCCGAATGGAGTATGTATTTCGCGTTGAGCATGTCGAGCACTCCCTGGTTGCCTTTGGAAATCTGCTCGTTGATCAGATCGTTGTATCGTGTCAGCTTCGCTGCGTGGTATCCTCCGATAGTCTTATGGAAATAAGATGAGCGGGCCGATGAGAAGCCGTCGATGTCGAGCACGCGGTAATGGGATTTGTCCTTGAGAATAGCCTCGTCGGCGGGAGTCATCTGCAGGGCGGTCTCGTTGCTCACCGGCTCGGTGAAGGATTCGGAGCTGACGTAGCGCTTGTTGACCGAGAAGAGGTCGAGCAGCACGACGGCTGTCAGCAAGAGCACGAACACGGCGGGCTTGCCGAACATTCCCTTGCTGTACATCCACAGCAGGCAGCTGCCGGCCAATATGAAGGCCAAAGAGCGCACCGAGTCGGCGCTCACAAGCGAGAGGCGCGCCTCGGAGATGGTGCGGAACACGTTGGCGTATGCCGGATTCTGCATGACTCCCTGGGCATTGAGCTGCTCGATTTCAGTCAGGCTGTACGGCTGTCCGAACACCGAGGGGGCGACCCAGCCGATGAAGCAGACCACCGCGCCGGCCCCCATGACCCCAATGACTGTCCACTTGTTGGCCTTGAAAAAGTCCGGTGTGGTGATGATGGTCTTGACGCAGAGGGCTGCTAAGAGAGGTATGCAGAATTCCGCTATGACCAGTATCGAGGCCACCGCACGGAATTTATTATACCCCGGGAAGGAGTCGATCATGAAGTTGGTCAGGGCCGGGAAGTTGTGGCCCCATGCCAGCAAAATCGATAGTATCGTCGCGGTGAACAGAGCCCATTTCAACGGCCCCTCCTCGCGGCCGTTTACCACAAACATGGCCAGTATGGCCAGCATCAGCACGAAGGCCCCCACATAGACGGGACCGTTGGTCATCGGCTGGTCGCCGAAATATTGCGGAAACTGGTCCACCACCTGCATCTCCTCGGGAGAGATATAGGCCTGCGAGCCCTTCTCGGTGTCTGCCGCAGAGAGGAGCCGGTTCTGCCCTCCGACAGGCTTGATGGTCGCGCCACCCTTCACATTGGGTATGAGGAGCGTGAAGGTCTCATCAAGGCCGTAGCTCCAGGCGGTGATGGCCTCGCGGTCCATCCCCTCGGCAGCCGTGGCCCCGGGGTCGCTTCCGCGCAGGTCTGTGGCATGGCCGCGCACGGTCTCCTTGGAGTATTCGTAGCTGTTGTACAGGCTCGCCGAGTTGGCCCCGAGAGCCAGAGCGCCCGCTCCTATGCAGCAGAGCGTGGCTATCACCCACTGTTTCACCTTATGCTCGCGCACGGCGATCACAAGCCAGGCGCAGAGCAGGCAGAGGATGACCAGAGCGAAATAATAGGACATCTGCGGGTGGTTGCTCTGCAGCTGAAGGGCACCGAAGAGGGCCGCCATTGCCGTTCCGGCCGCATAGCGTCCCCGGTAGCACAGCGCGAGGCCGCCGATTGTCGGCGGGATATAGCTCAGGGTCATAAACTTCCAGATGTGTCCCGCCCCGATTATTATGATGAAGTAGGTCGACAGTCCCCACCCGATGGCCGCGAAGAGGGCCGTGGGCCATTTCATCTTCATGCACAGGCACATGATGAAGAAGCCCAACATCATCGAGAAGAGCAGGCCGGCCGGAGTCGGCAGCCACAGCCGGTACAGCCCCGCTATCCAGTCGAGGGCCTTGCCCGCAGGATAGGAGGGGGCTATCTGGAATGTGGGCATTCCTCCGAAGAGGGAGTCGGTCCAGCGGGTTGTCTCCCCGGTAGCCTCATGAAACGCCTTGGCCTCCTGGCCGTTGGCGATGCCCTGCATTATGTCGTGCTGCTGCAGCACATTGCCCTCCACATCGTCGGGAAAGAAAAACATAAAGGCTACGACTGCCATGAACAGTGTAGCCAGAATGGTATAGATATATTTCTTTTTCATCTTATTTAAGTGCGTCCGGATCCACGTCGAGCTGAATCTGGCGGTTCATCGACTGTTCGAGTGATATCAGGGTCTCAGTCTCGGTGACTCCCCTGATATGCTGGATACGGTCGTTGAGCAGCTCCATCAGATGGCGGTTGTCACGCGCGTATACCTTAATAAGCATGGAGTACGGGCCGGTGGTGAAATGACATTCCACCACTTCGGGGATATTCTCCAGCTCGTTGACCACATCGCGGTAGAGCGAACCCTTCTCAAGTTTCACACCGACATACGTGCATGTGTTGAACCCCAGGAGGTGAGGATTAACCTCATATCCGGAGCCGGTGATCACCCCCATCTCTATGAGGCGCTGTATGCGCTGGTGGATAGCCGCGCGGGAGACGCCGCACTCAATGGCCACATCCTTCGAGGGAATGCGGGCATTATTCATGATTATATTGAGGATCTTGCGATCTAAATTATCGACTCTGTCCATGGTATTAGCGTTAAGTGTCCGAAATGTGAGGTTATTTGGCGCAAAATTAACAATTTATTTTGAAATATTGCCAATTTTCTATAAAAATAATGCAAAACTACCCTTTTTACGGGTGTCTGACTATCCCCATGAAAAGCGGAGTGCCGTAATGCCGCTCCGACACGATGAACATGAAAGGACGGTCGGCCTTGAAAACGAATGGCCCGTCATCGGTGCCGTAAGCCACGATGTCTACCCCCGTCACGGCTCCCCCTTCGCCTCCCTCTTCATTTATCTTGAACTTCACCTTCTGCACCATATCCTTGACTTTAAACGGATCAGAGGAGGCGGGAGACCCCGGCGCGGCATATGGCGCGAATATCTCCGAACAGCCCATTTCTTTCAGAATATCAATAAGTTCCACGGTGCCTTCAACGCTGAATCGCGGCAATATTATCTCCCCCTTTCTCGAACTGCCTCCCTTGACGAATTTCATCACATCCTTGGCTGTGACAACCTTCGACCATAAATTGATGTCTTTGCCGGGCCTGGGGAGAACGAGTGTGATGGCATACTCGCCGGCGCCGAATGGCAAGGTGAGCATCTGTCCCAAATATCCCTCGGCATAATGCGCCCTGGCATTAGGCTTATGCATGAAGTCGGCACGCACGTCTCCGGCTCCCGAGTGGAAGACGCCTTCGAATGTGGCACTGCGCTCGAAAGGCTTCTTCCAGGGAGCTTTCATATAGAGCGCGCTCGCCAGCGTCACAGGGCCTTCAAGATGCGTGTGCGGAGGAAACAGCGAGGGTATCAGGCCGCGGGTGCGTTTCTTCACCCAGCCGTTGATGATGCCGCCCACATTCTTCTTGCCATAGTTGACAGACTGTACCTCAGCGAAATAGTCATCTTTCCATATTCCCTTTAAATCGGGATTGACCCTACAGTCGGAGGCTATCCATACACCGTTGGCAATCTCCAGCGACACTCTTGGGTCAAGAGCCGGGACGGTCGACAAGAGGGTCTTAGCAGCACTGTTGAGCGACTCCGCATCAGCGGCGCCTAACAGCTCCATCAGTTTCTCAGCGGGCTCCCCCGTCATGCCGTTGGCCGCCATAGCTGCGGCGGCATAGAAACTCAATGGCGAGAAGACCACATTCTTTGTCCTCTCCTTCTCGGCGAGCCGGAAAAGGATGCGCGTGCCGGCGGCATACTGGTCGGCCGCTGTCTTCTGCATTGCGGAGTCATTGCCGCTGTATGCTTGAGCCGAGGCGCAAGCCACTGCCAGCAGTACCATCAATATAAGAGCAAATCTTTTCATAGCAAATGATGTCAGATAATCGGGGTGTCAGGCCTTGCGGAGGCGCGTCCGGGCGAAGGAGGCGGAGATTATTGCGCAGAGTGCCCCTACGGCTGAGAGGGGGACAAGGGTGGCGGCGATGTCGCCCCACTGCAGGGCCACCGGATAAGCCTTCACCACAAGATCGTCGGGATTGCCCGCAAGGTGTATGAAGCCCCATTTCTGCTGTGCCAGGCACAGCGCGCACCCTAAGATGATGCCACCCGCGCCCCCGGCAATCGTCACAAAAAGGCTCTCCCATGCGAATACCCCTCCGATACCCCTCCCCGACATGCCCAAGGCACGGAGCGTATGCATTGAGTCCTCCTTCTCCACTACCATCATCGACAGGGTCGAGATGATGTTGAATGAGGCGATGACCAGTATGAAGGCCAACAGGAGGAATGACATCCACTTCTCGACATTGACCATGCGGAAGGAGAGGGCATGCTGCTCGGCGCGGTCGCGCACCCGCCAGCGGTCTCCGACAGTTTCGCGGATAGTCGCTGCCAGGGCGGAGGAGTCTGTGCCGGGAGAGGCCATGACCTCCACCGAGGTAGCTTCGGCGTCATACAGGAAGAGGCCGCGCACGGTGGCGAGATCGGTGATGATAGTGTTCTCATCGAAATCAGACTGCTCGGATTCATATACGGAGGTCACCTCCAGCGAGTCCACTACGAAGGAACTGAGCGGATTGGCCATGTTTACTCTCCCGATGCGCTTGGGGGCGAAGATAGTCAGCACGGCTCCGATGCGGTCGATTCCGGCCCGCGAGGCAGCCCCTATGGATGCCGAGGCATTGGCGGGGGGAGCAGACATCTCGTATGTGTCCGGGTCAACCTCCCCCTCACGGTCGGCCTCCACCAGAGGAGCGCTGTCACCTATCATTATGCTGTCCAGGGCCGTCATGCGGCGGTAGGCCTCCGGCTCCACTCCCCGCAGCAGCACCGGAGTCTCGTGGCCGTTATAAAGCACCAGGGCATTGTCGGCCACCACGGGAGTGGCCAGAGCCACGCCGGGCAGGCGCGAGATGGCATCGGCCAGGGAATCCCCGTTGGCAATTGTCTTGCCCGTGTAGGGAGTGATGCTCACATCGGGCGTCATGCGGTCGAGGCGGTCGGCCAGCAGGGAATGGAAACCGTTGAATACGGCCATCACACAAATCATAGCGGCCGTTGCCACGGCCACTCCGGCCACAGCAACGGCTGCGATGGCATTGACGGCGCTATGGCTCTTGCGCCCCGTCAGATACCTCCAGGCGATGATTGGGGAAACTCCCGGTCTCATTTACCGACCACAGGGTTCCGCTTATGCTTCAGGAGCCTTCTCCGCCTCGGGCTCCTTTCCGGCCTCATCAGCCTTCTGCTCGCCGGGCACATGCCCGAGCAGGCGGTCGATGTTGTCCACATAGTCCAGAGAGTCATCCAGATAGAAACTCAGCTCGGGACATTTGCGCAGTACCTGCTTCACAGCCTGCGCCAGCTCATAGCGGACGGTCTTGGACTGGCGGGTGATATTGTCCAGTATCTCGCGGCTCCGCTCGGGAGGGAAGATGCTGAGATACGCCTTGGCTACGGAGAGGTCGGGGCTCACGCGCACCGCGCTGACCGACACTAACACACCCTGTGTCATGGCCGTCTGGCGGCGGAATATCTCGCTGAGCTCCTTCTGTATGAGTCTTGCTATTTTGGCCTGTCTTTTACTTTCCATAATCTTAATAAGTTTTTTGTCACTGTTCCGACACGGATCGTGACGCGGATTTTCTACACATTCAACGCGCCGGGGAGCAAAATCGTTTATAAAAATTTTTGTGAGACGGGGTCTAAGACCTCTTGGAGATAAAAATTTTACAGTCCGGGGGCTCAGACCTTTCTTATTATAGTCAGGCCGTCGCGCAGGGGGAGCATGACTTTCTCCACCCGGCTGTCAACCGCCACGGTGTCGTTAAAGCGGCGTATGCCCGCAGTCTGGGGGTCGCGTCCGTATGCCGGATCCACCACATGGCCGTCCCACAGAGTGTTGTCTGCCAGCATGAATCCGCCGGGGCGCAGCAAGCGCAGGCATTCCTCATAATATGCGGGATACTGCCGCTTGTCGGCATCAATGAATATCATGTCGCATGATTCCGCCTCCATCCCGGCCATCAGCTCGAGGGCATCCCCTATCAGGAGGCGGATGCGGTCAGAGTAGCCGGAGCGGGCGAACTGGTCGAGGATGAAGTCTTCGAGCTCGTCATTATGCTCGATGGTCGTCACGATAGCCCCCGGTTCGAGTCCTTCGGCAATGCACAGGGCTGAATACCCGGCAAACGTGCCGAGCTCAAGCACCCTCTGCGGACGCGCCATGCGGGTCAGCATGGTCAGCAGACGACCCTGGAGATGGCCCGAGCACATGCGCCCGTTGATCAGGTGTATGTGGGCGGCGCGCACAGTCTCGTACAGTTCGGGAGGCTCAGGCGAGCTGTGCCTCTCGGCGTAGAGCTGCAGATCTTCGGCTGAAGGGCGCGATGCGGAGTGTGTCATGGCAGATGAGATGTGAATGTAGTAGCAGATGAGAGGGGGTCTGAGTCTATGAAAGCGCAGTCGAGCGGATGAGGCGCCGGCGACGTCAGCTCTGAGACTTTAGGGCGTGGGCGTCAGCTCTGAGACTTGAGACGGTCCATGAGGAAACGTGCCGCCATGGCGTAGCCATCGAGACCGAACCCGCAGAGCGAGCCGACACAGCGGGGAGCCACCACAGACTTATGCCGGAACTCCTCACGCGCGAACACATTGGAGATGTGTACCTCCACCACCGGGGCCGGGACAGCCGAGATGGCGTCCGCAATTGCGATGGAATAGTGGGCATACGCGCCGGGATTGAGTATGATGCCGGCCGTGGTCTGCTCAAAACCGTAGCGCTGGATAGCATCTATGATGTCCTCCTCGGAATTTGACTGGATATACAGGATGTCGCAGGGCCCGAGGTTACGGCACAGCGCACGCAGGCCGGGCAGATAATCCTCGAAAGAGACGCTGCCATAGATGCCGGGCTCGCGGCGCCCGAGCAGATTCAGATTAGGGCCATTGATTATGATGATCATCTCCGATAAATGTTAGTGAGAAGTGAGAAGTGAGAAGTGAGGAGTGAGAAGTGAGAAATGAGGAGTGAGAAGTGAGAAGTGATAGCTCTGATTCCTCTGATAGCTCCGATTCCTCTGATAGCTCCGATTCCTCTGATA
>CAZWVY010000086.1:0-11794 GCA_964637105.1 uncultured Sangeribacter sp.
GAGATCTACATTCCCATGGCGCTTAAACTCATCGGCATCATAAGTAATAAAACTTTTCATTTCCAAGGGATCAATCTCTGTTATACCTACTTTCAGTCCGCTTGCAATTTCAGTATAAATACTGTCATATTCAGCATTTATATTATAGACTTTAACCTCTATGTCCTTTATACGATAGCACCCAAAGGCATTTTTGTTAATATTTAGTCCACCTATTAGCTTATCTCCATTAGGAAGCGATTCACCATTTGCATCAATGGCATTCATAATTATATTAGATATTTCTTTCCATCCAATCTGCCAATCCTGGATTTCCATAGGTCCATAACCTTGGACTATGGCGGCAAGAACATCATTGGGTTTAGAAGTCGTGCCATTTACCGGAAGTGCCCAAGGATAATTGCCACTAAGGTGAAACTCATCTACCTGTGGAAAATTTTCAAGATTAACTTGCGAAATTATTCTGCTATATATATTCCCGTCTACTCTATCGTCAGTAAAGACAATATAGAATCGTTTCTTGTTGAAAGTTTTGCCCTTATAAATCTCTTGATAAGGTTCTGCTATAATATGAATATCATGTCCTTTAAGCAACCATTTCTTAAAGGCATCGTGCATATATGGGTTACTGGGACTATCTTTAGTTGCTGTTTGCGTGAAAAGCTCTCCGTCTGTGATCATGACCGACTCGCCATCCCTCTCAGCCATCTGATTGATAGCCTTGTCAAGGGCTGCGTAATTCACCTCATCGACGTTGTTCAATAACTCATACACTCCTCCATCCTCTTTCTTAATGTCATTGCCTTTGATTGACCAATATTCTTTAGTGGCAGCCGTAAGGGGTGATACTATCTTCTGATAGAAAGGAGACGACATGCCCTGGGCTATACAAGTGGAATAGTCAACGAAAAGTGCCAGGTTGTCATCAGGCAAATCCACATTTTCAGCACCTTCCGTAATCATATGAAATTCAGCTAAGTGCTTGGTATCATATGGCACGTTGTCCTTTTTACATGAAACAAGAAGGACAATGGCAGCAGTCACTAACACTACAGCAATCAACGACAGAGAAATCTTTGATGTTATCGACATTTTATAAATACATAAAAGTGTTTCAATGCACCACTCTTGCGAAGAGAGATACACTGAAGTGAAACTATTAACTATCAACTATTTAAAAAACAACATTTTGCTCTACTGCAAAACATTGCTGTCAATTTGCCTTACGGATATGAAATTCTGCGGGAATAACTTTTTGATTCCAAAAATAATTCGTAAATTTGCAGTCGTTGTATCTCTCTTCGCAAGAGATACCTTTTTTTTCAACTTTTAAATCAGGTATATGCTTTGTTCCGCCGATGGATTGCCATACCGGCGGTAAGAGGGGGAGATAGGAAATGAATAAGGCTAAAATCGGGGGCGAGGGCCCGCGGCGCGGCGGGGCTGGCGGCGGGTGGCGGAGACGTCGCGGAGATTCAGGCCTTTGTAGGCGCTTTGGAGCATTTTGGCGGTCAGGTCCGGGGTCGTGTTGACGGGACGGTTGAGGTCTTGCAGGTTGTGCGACATCAGCCAGTCGTAAAACATCGGCATGTACAGGATGCGCTCGTGGCTGCGATGATCAAGTCCTTTCACTTTGCTGTAAATTATCCTCGAGGAGTCATGACTGCGCACTGCGTCCACCATGTCGTCTGTGCGCCTGATAGCTTCGGGACGGTCAGCCATGCCCCTGATCACCCATAACGGCACCTTGCTCAGATTCTCTCCCTTTCCTTTCGGTGCGCTTCCGGCCAGGATAATGGCGGCTGCGATTCTGTCCGGATAGGCCGCCGCGAGGTTTGCGACCCCGTTTCCTCCCATGCTCATCCCTATGGCGTAGATGCGGTCTGCATCTACGTTGCCGTTTTGCATCACTTCCTCTACAGTGCGCATCAGCTTTTCTGCGTCCCACCTCTCTCCAGGAGTCTGCGGGGCGACCACCCATGCGTCAAGTTGCATCCCCGATTCTATTGCGTCTATGGTGCCGAAACGGTCCACTTCATCCAGATTGCTGCCGCTCGCGCTTCGGCTGTGCAGGTAGATAATCAGCGGTTTTGGTGTTTCTATGGAATCGGGGATATATAGTATGTAATCATACCCGTCCGCGACCTCGCCATAGTGATAGGTTATGCCTGTATGCGCCGAAACAGCGAAACTCAGCGCAAGGGCGCAGATAAACGCAAGAACGACTCTCATAACTAATTGACTTTAATATGCGATATGGCCTTACGAGGGTGTCGCAGAACTTCTTCATCCTCCTACGGTGAATATTTTAGCTGCGGGTCGGAGACCCGCAGAAACTTAGACCCTGTCTTAAAGTTCTGCAACACCCTCTACCGGGATGTATCATTTTTATAGAGGTCGCACTGCCAGTGGGAGCACAAGGGCATTCTTCGCTCCTACTGTCAGCGGGGCCGGCTCTCCGAGGGCTATTCTGGTTTTTACCGGCTTCCCGTCAAGAAGGTTTACAGTGCTCACATCCCCCTCTTCGGGACGAACCATGTCAAAAGCCAAGTCCGGTATGTTGAGGCTCAGCCGCTGCTCGTCTTCGCCGAAATTGGCTATGATAAGCAGCGCGCCTTTGTCAGTGTAGCGGATGAAGGCAAACACTTTGTGGGGATCGAATCCGGGATTCTGGAGATTGACGTACATGAGGTCGAAAAACTTTCCCTCGCGTATCTCCTCGCGCTCGTTGCAGAGCGTGAGCACTCTCTTGTACTGCTCGCGCAGCCATTTCTCGCCTTCGGTGAGGTTCTTCAACGAGGGGCGCCCTTTGTTGAGCCAGCGGCGCAGAGTGTCATAGCTCCAGTAATCGGTGATAGTGGAGCGGCTGTTGTCGCCCGCGAACCCTTCGTTATCCTTGGCCGACTCCCCTAATTCCTGCCCGTAGTAAATCATCATGGGCCCGGTCGAGATCATCGCGCTCACCACGAGCGAGGGAATCACACGCGACGGGTCGCCCGCATATTCGCGCGAGCCGAAGCGCACCTCATCATGGTTTTCCAGGAAATTGAGCATCCGGTCGCCGATGCCGTCCACAGTCTGCCAGGCTCCGGTCAGGCGCGCCGCGGAATGATTGTGTGTCTCGATGTCCACGAGGGTGTCATACAGATTGACCTTGTCATACAGATAATCGAAACATCCGTAATCCAGGAAGGGGCGGTAGAGTCCTACATCATATATCTCGCCGATAAACATTACCTTCGGATAGGCCTGCTTCACCTGCGGTATGGCCCAGTGCCAGAAGGCCAGGGGTACCATAAACACCATGTCGCACCTGAATCCGTCCACCCCCTTGGAGGCCCAGAAGCGCAAGATGCTCAGCATCTTGAACCATGTGTCGGGAATGGGGCTGAAATGGTCCGAGCCGTCGCCGTAGTCATGCCCGTAATTGAGCTTCACGGTTTCATACCAGTCATAAGCTCCGCAGAAGGCCGTGAAGCAGTCGTTGCCGGTCACCTTTGCCGGAAACTCCACGTATGGCTCCGTGCCCGGGGCATTGAGGGGGATTGAGGGGGAAAACTGCTGGTTGGTGACATAATAATAGTTGTTTGAGGGCTTGAATCCCATCGTTATGTCATCCGATGCTCCGAAATCCTCCACTCCCCGAGGAGCTGAGTCGCTGTGATAACGGCGGAAAGTGTGGTTAGGCACGAAATCGATTATGACTTTCATCCCCTCGTCATGTATGCGCTTCACGCACTCCTCAAACTCCTTCATGCGCTTGGCGGGATTCACAGCCAGGGCTGTGGCCACATCATAATAGTCCTTTATGGCGTAAGGCGACCCGGCCTCACCCTTGACAATATTTGGATTGTCCCGCTCGATGCCGCAGGCGGAGAAGTCCGTCTTAGTGGCATGCTCCACCACTCCCGTGAGCCACAGGGTATTGACCCCTAAGTCCTTTATGCCCCGCAGGGTGAGGCCCTTCAGGTCATTGAGTTTGCCGCATCCGTTCTGCTCCAGAGTGCCGAAGGGGACGCAGTTCTCGCACTGGTTGGTGAAAATCCTTGGAAACAGCTGATATATTATAAGTTTCTCCTTATTATCTTTCAGCTTTCCGCCTGTCCCCTTCTCATTATTATTATTATTATTATTATTGTCACTCATAACTAAAAACTAACAACTAAAAAACTAACTTATCCCTCAAATCCAGTCCGGATATGCTCCGCGATTCATCGGGCGCCCCTTCCCTGCCGCCTCAAGCACGCGGCATGTGGTATCATATCCCAGGCGGACGATCTTGCGTATCTCCGTGAGGTCGAAGGTGCCTATCTGCGCCAGAGCGCGCGGCGAAATCACATAATCGCACAGCTTGAGGTCTTGCGGCACATTGGCCTTCTGCATCAGCTGGAACGAGCGCAGAGCGATACCGACTATCGAGGATTTCTGCTCATCGTGGCGGTTGAGGGGGCTGCAGTTGCTTCCGTACAGCTCAGTGCAATACTCGCGGATGGCCCAGGCCGGAAGATTGCGCAGCACTCCCCCGTCGACATAATTCACCCCCTTTATCTTCACGGGAGGAAAAATCACCGGGATACTGCACGAGGCGATGACGCGGGGCACAATCTCCCCCGTGGCCCAGCCCACTGACTTGCCGTGATCGAAATCCGCAGCGCATATCACCGTAGGAATCACCATATCCTCAAGACGTTTCACCGGAAGCCATGATTCGAGCATACGCGCGAATTTTGTCATCTTGAACAGCCCCTCCTTGGGGAGTGTCCACTCAGTGAAGTCATTGAAGCGGGAGGCGCCAGTGAAACATTCGAGCATCTCCTTGGGCGTGAGGCCGGCTCCGTAAAGGCATGCCGCGATAGACCCGGCCGATACGCCGGAAAGCACCTCCGGCTTGAGGCCGAAAGATTCCAGTCCCTCCAGCACTCCCACATGGCAGAACCCTCTCGCGCCACCTCCGCCCATGGCGAGGCCAACCACACGCCTCCTGAGGCCGATGCGCTCAAGTATTCCGTCTATATTCGGCATCATATTCATATATCATTCATTGTTTTTAGTGACCGTATCCGGGGGCAGAACAGCAGGGCTCTGGGCACTCTCACTGTCCCCTTTGTCATAATTGTCATCATCTTTCTTGCGTCTGAACGGGCGCAGGAAAGAGAGAATATTGTCAAACTCCTTGCGGAAGACTATGCCTATTCCCTGAGTAGTCAACGCTGAGCGCAGGTAATAGTTTTGGTCATTGAAATGGTTGTAAGCCTTCAGCCGCAGGTTTCCGCCGCGCGACAGCAGGTATTCTATGTCAAAGTCGCCCACAAAAGTAGTGGATGAGGTCTCGCGGTCGCGGTATCCGAAATTGCCGTTGATGAGCAGGCGGTTATTGAGCAGGCGCGATGAGAGGGCGAGGTCCATCTCGAAGTCCGAGAAGTCCCCCTTGTCACTTCGGATAGAGGGGGAGACCGTCACCTTGTCGGTCAGGTTGCTCAGCACGTTTGAGAGCTGCGATGAGATGGTGCTCGAGGCTATGGCTGAGAACTCCCTCCCCGTGTTGGAGGAACCGCCGCTATAATCAGGCGTGTAAAACCGATTGAGCGCGAGCAGGTAAAGTATCTGCCTTGACATCATGTCGTCCGTGGATATGAGGCTTTTCACCTTCCGTCCCACCTCTTCGGTGAGGGTCGGCAGGTCTATGTCGAAATTTATGTCCGGAGAGGTCATAGGCCCGCTGACTTTCAGGACTGCGTCAACGGGCACATTCGTGCGGTTCAGGTCGCGGTCGGTGGCGAAGCTCTGGTCAAGGTCGGTGAGATTGGTGTTCACGCGGTATGTGGCAGCAATGTCAAGGTCTGCATTCATCGGGTCCCCGTTGAAGGAGATGGTGCTACCGGGACGGATTGTGAAGTCCTTGAGTATGATGTCCTGCAGAGAGAAGTTGTAGCTCCCCTCCTCGAGCGTGTATCGCCCGAACATCTTCATCTCGTTGCTCTCCGAATTATATTCCATCTGCATCGCGCCCCCGCCGCGGGCCGTGATACGGTCGCCTCCGACGGGATCCATCACCAATGTGATCAGCGCTCCGGGAGTTATCGTCCCTCTGATGTCAAGCGCCACTTCGGTCGGAGGTCCCTCCTGATGCTCTACGTTGCGCCGGAAGCGCTTCATGAATTCCGGGACGGTATCAGGCATCTCAGCCTCCTTGCGGGTCCTCCTGCGGTCAGTGAACGACAGGAACTTGTATTCCTCCGCAGCCTGTGTGTCGTTGAGCACGAGGGTGAAGGTGGAGCGGGGCTGCGTGGTCATGTCTATGCCGATTCCTACAAACCCCGGCCGCCCCGTGATGGAGGCCGAGCCGTTGCCGTAGACGGTTCCGTACCAATCGGGATTATCCCGCGAATCGGTGTCGTAGCATAGAAGGTCGCGGGCATCGGTAAGACGGAAATCAAACTCGGGTTCGCGGAAATACTTGTGACGCAGCGTACCGGAGAACACGCCCGAATTGCCGTCGCGGTCATAAATCCGGAAGGAGGGGACGGTAATCATCCCCTTGTCTAATATCACGGAGTCCGACCCGGCATACCAGGTCTGGGTGAAGTCAAGTTTCATCCTGATGGTGTCGGCGAAGACACGCCCTGTGAGGTCGATGTCCTTGAATGTCCCGAACAGTTTGGCGCGCCCCGAGGCCCGACCCTCCAGACCCGAGGAGAAGGCCGCCATGAAGGGGCGCATGAATCCGACGTTGATCTTGTGTGCATCAACGTCGAAGCTCAGGGAGTCGCGCGTCACCCAGATTCCGCCGTTGAGCACCGTAGGCTCCGGCCCCACATCCTTTATCACAGCCCCGATGGCTACCATCTTCTCCTGCATGTCGAAATGCGATTCGAGCTCGGCATCGCCCAAGGGTGAGCCGTTGTAGCTCAGTCCCTCCACATGGAGCCTGTCAGTGGCAGCCCTCAGGTCAGGAGTGAAAAGCGAGGAGGCCGATATGCTGCCTGTGGCTTTGCCTCCGAAAGAGACATAATTGATATTGAGAGTATCGAATATATAGCCTACGTCTATGTTAGCCAGAGTGACATGCACGGAGTCTGTGGGAAGCTGCGAGGCGGTGCCCTCGATTTTGACAAACTGGTCGCCGTGGCTGACAAGAAACCTCTCCACATCGAGGCGCTTTCCTGCCAGCGAGACTGTCCCTCCCCCTACGTTCCATTGCGCGCCGTTCATGACAAAACTTGAGGGCTCCATCTTCAGGTTGAGGTCCAGGCCCTTATCGGCAGGGTCGCGGGTGAACGACACGTCAAGGCCCAACTTGCCCGACATCACCTCGGCGTCGGGAAGGTGCCAGCCCACCTCGGCTGTGATATTGTCGGCATGGCCGGTGGCATTGATATCAAGAGTGAGGTCGCCGAACTTAACAGGCATAGTCGTAGTGGCGCCGACAGCTGTGGTACCGCTTTCGCCATCTATGACAGCCTTAAGCGAGGTGCCGCTGACAAGCTTGTTTCGCCCCTGCTGCAGATAGGGGGCGGAGAGTGTGAGGTCGGCCATCTTCGCACCGCCGTCAAATGACCCGGCGCACCTCACATCGGTCAGAGGCTTGACCGGGAGTTTGAAGAAGTCCAGCACATTGTTGTCCGGACGCACAGTGAGGTCGAAGTCAAAACCTGTGTCAGAATAATCCCTGGCAGCAGGGCGCCCCACGAGCGAAGGGACCACATCGGCCAATAGGTTCCTGACCGCCGGCACGACATCTCCAAACCGGTAACGCCCCGAGACATATCCCTGCAGGACATCGCTGTCTAATGTTATGTCGCGCCCCCCATCCTCATCTATCTCGGATTCTATCTTTAATGCGTTCAAGCTAAGAGCCGGCTTGCCGGGCTCCCCCGCGAAACTGAAATCATGGAGGCTGACAGTCCCCTCGAGGTTGTCCGCATTATCCCCGGCTGCATCGATCCATACTTTGCCCTTGGCGGCATATCCGGGCCACTTTGACATCAGTCCCATATATGACGGGGTGAACTGCGTGACATCCACTTCGGCCTGCAAAGCCGAAGCGGCTCCTGCCCTCTTTAGATATGCCGTGGCCTCAAGAATGGCACCGGGGGAATCGATATTCAGAGCCGCCTCTATCTCATCATTCTCCTTATCCGCTGATAACGATATGTTGTTATATTCAAATCCCTTCCAGACCAGTCCGGTGATCAAAGCATCGACCGTGCCGTCAGGTATTCCCCCCATGAGCCGGAGGTCAGCGTCGGCCTCGAAAGCGACGCTCCCTAAATCCGAGCGTCCCAACAAGGCGCCCAAATTGAACCTCCCCGTGCTAACACTCCCTGAGACAGAGGGCTTCCTCCCCTTCACCATATCCCTGATCTCGATATTTTCGCACTCTATGCGTCCCTGCGAAGTGACAAGCTCTGCATCTGCGCTGATGCGCCCCGCAGCGAGATTGCCTTTGGCAGACATATTAAGCGAAATCTGCCCGGCCTCCCTGAGCATAGTTGCCGGGAGGCCTTTGAGATTGAGACGCGAGGCAAGAGCGGAGGTCAAAGAGGGCATGACCTTCAGATCAAGACGGTCGGCGGCAAAACTGCATGCCGATATGCTGTCAAGGCCGGTTACGGCCCCCCTGAACTCCAGTGACACCGGAGCCTGATAACCTTCGGCGCCCGTGAGCTTCAAAGCCTCCACACTGACACGGGTCATGTTGCCCTCCGCTTTCAAGTCAAAAGCCAAGGGGTCGCGGTAGTCGGCCAGCGGCCTCCACAGGCTGCTGAAATCGGAAGGAGTGAGACGCGGTGCTCGCACTGCAACGGCATAGCTCCCTTCGCGCAGGGTCTCCATAATTGATGCATATCCGTTGCGGGGGAGGAACTCCAGGTCGTTCAGGAGCAGCTCCGTGCCCGGCATTTTCAGGCTGAAATCCTTCAGAGCCAGACGCGAGGGGGCGACCTCGGCCACACATTCGAGGCGTTCCACCCTCAGCCCCTCGGGAGTCGAAAAGGAGAGTCGGCGGAGATTAAAGATGAAATCATCGTTTTTCAGCCGTGGGATGCTCATATCCAGGGCCAGGTCATTCACACATATATGATTGAAATCCATGGCCTGCGCATCCGGAGCCGGCTTGCGCCACTTCTTGTCGTAGGTCAGCAGCCCGCGTCTCAAGGCCACCGTGCGGATATTGAGGTCGAACATCGTGGGAGGCTTGCTCTTGTCCTTGGGCGACAAGGCATCTATCATGAACTGTATGTTGAGCGGCCTCCCCTCCTCGGCTTGCGAAAGATGGATGACCGGATCAAGAATCTCCGCGTAGGTCACCTCTATGCGTCCATCGACGATGAGCCTCCATAAATCTATGCCCGCCCCTAAAGTGCCTACCGAGATGCACTTCTCTCCCGAGGGCGAGGTGAGGCTTACCTCTTTGAGCACTATCTCGTCAAAGAGCGACACCGTCATCGATTCAGCCGTGACCGTACCGCCAAGCAGGGCCGAAATCTCGTCGCAGGCTATGCCGAGAATCTTTTTCTGGGTCCAGGGGAGCGACAAGACTATATACAGGCACGCAGCGAGGCCCACCGCGACGAGAATCACGGTGAAAGCAAAGCTCCGCAAAACGCGGTATGTGTTTCTGGCTGCGCGCCTCATATTTCAATCTGCAAAGTTAATGATTTTTCCAATAAGTTTGGAAATTCCCTCCCGTTTTATTAACTTTGCGTTTCTAAAAACCTCATCTGATATGAGCACAGTCATCCTCGGCATAGAATCCTCGTGCGACGACACATCGGCTGCCGTCCTTGTAGACGGCGTGGTGCGCAGCAATGTGATCGCGAGCCAGAAAGTCCATGAGGCGTATGGAGGCGTGGTGCCCGAGCTTGCCTCGCGCGCCCACCAGCAGAACATCCTCCCCGTTGTCTCCGAGGCCCTGAGGCAGGCGGGAGTCGACAAGTCCGAACTCTCAGCCATTGCCTACACACGCGGCCCCGGGCTGCTGGGTTCCCTGCTCGTCGGGGTCAGCTTCGCCAAAGGCATGGCCATCGGCCTCAACATACCCGCTGTGGATGTCAACCATCTCCACGGCCATGTGCTCTCGCATTTCGTGCGCGAGAGCGAGGGACAGGAGGTGCCCGCCTTCCCCTTTCTCTGCCTGCTGATCTCAGGGGGCAATTCCCAGATCATCCTTGTCAAATCCCCCTCCGAAATGGAGATCATAGGCAAGACCATAGATGACGCTGCCGGCGAGGCGTTCGACAAGTGCGCCAAGGTGATGGGCCTCCCCTATCCCGGAGGCCCGCACATCGACCGGCTGGCGCGCGAGGGCAATCCGAAAGCCTTCTCATTCGCCAAACCCCGAATCCCCGGGCTCGACTACTCCTTCAGCGGCCTGAAGACATCATTCCTCTACACCCTCCGCGACGGACTTAAGAAGGACCCTGGGTTTATCGAAAACAACAAGGCCGACCTGGCAGCCTCGCTGCAGCACACCATAATAGAGATACTCCTGTCAAAGCTTGCTCCCGCTGTCGAGCAGACCGGGGTCAAGCAGGTAGCTATCGGCGGAGGGGTGTCGGCCAACAGCGGTGTGCGCGGGGCCATTGAGGAGTTCTGCGGCCGCCGGGGGCTCAAAGCCTGGATACCCCCCGTCAAGTTTACCACCGACAACGCCGCCATGGTGGCCATAGCAGGTCACTTCAGCTACCTGGAGAATCCCAAAGGATCAGACCTGTCGCTACCCCCGTACGCCAGAGTCCAGATATAAAAAAAGAAACTACCTATCATGACAGATACCAACCTGCCGGAAGGCTCAAACGTAGAGAAGCGCCACACGGTAATATACGGATATACCCATAAGGAGCTCTCCAAGGTGCTCCGGCACTTCGAGCAGCAGCTCCCGGAGTTTGTCAAAATCACCTTTGACAACTCCAATCTCGTCACGCGTGTCACACTGACCGGCATCAACGACGGCGTGGAGCTGCTTCGTTTCCAGCTCAATAAATATCACGCCTCGCTCAACACCCTCTTCGGCCCGGAAGTGGTGACCAATGATGAGAAAACCATTCCCGAGGTGCTCGGCGAGCTCCTGGCCGAGCGCGAGCTGACCGTCTCGTGTGCCGAAAGCTGCACCGGAGGCAACATTGCCCACCGCATCACCGAGGTCTCCGGATCGTCTGCCTATTTCTTAGGCTCAGTGGTGAGCTACGCCAATCATATCAAGACCTCGGTGCTCAACGTCGCGCATGCCGACATCGCCGCCCACGGGGCCGTGAGCCGCGATGTGTCAATGGCCATGGCCGAGGGAGTCGCCAGGCTTATGGGCACAGACTGCGCGATGTCGACCACAGGCATAGCGGGGCCCGGCGGAGGTACGAAATTCAAACCTGTCGGCACGGTGTGGATCTCAGTGAAATATGGCGACGTCATAGTGAGCGAATGTCAGCACTTCCCCGGCTCGCGCCGCGATGTCATCGAAAGCGCCACCAACCACGCCATGGTCATGCTCATATCCCTGCTGCGCAACCGCTATGTGCCCCAGGATGAGCTCAACGACGACTGATAACATTTTTTCTGAGGGAAATTTGCATAATCAAAAGATTTTTACTAACTTTGCAGCCGATTTGTGGCACATCCTTTAAAGCCCCGGGAAAGATGCAGCCCGGCGGTGATATGAGAACTGAGATGGCGGCCCAACTCGACAAATAACGTTTTATAGAATTAAAACCAACAGCCATGTCAAAGATTTGTGAGATCACAGGCAAGAAAGCTTCGGTGGGCAACAACGTTTCTCACTCCAAGCGCCGCACAAAAC
>CAZWVY010000087.1:0-11651 GCA_964637105.1 uncultured Sangeribacter sp.
AAATAGCTCCAAGGATGCGACCCCTGAGACATAAAAATTTTATGAGACGGGGTCTGGGATGGGACAAATCAGTTGTTCTTGAGGTCGCCGAGAGGATATTTCTCAAACATGTGCTCGGCCATCCAGTCGTTGGCCTTCTCGGGGCTCATCTTCCAGCCGGAGTTGCAGGTGGAGACTACCTCGACTACGGAGGTGCCCTTCTTGGCTATGGCGTTCTCGAAGGCCTTCTTGAGGGCGGCTTTGGTCTTGCGCACAGCGGCCGGGGTGTGGACTGACTGGCGGGTGACGTAGCAGGTGCCGTCAAGGATGGCGAGCAGGTTGGTGATCTCCAGGGGATGGCCGTTGAGGTCAACGCGGCGTCCGTAGGGGGTGGTTGCAGTCTTCTGGCCCACGAGGGTAGTGGGGGCCATCTGGCCGCCGGTCATGCCGTAGATGGCGTTGTTGACAAAGACCATGACGATGTTCTCGCCGCGGTTGGCCGCGTGAATGGATTCAGCCGTGCCGATAGCCGACATGTCGCCGTCGCCCTGGTATGTGAAGACCACGTCCTCGGGCCAGAGGCGGCTGACGGCAGTGGCGACTGCGGGTGCGCGTCCGTGGGCGGCCTCTACCCAGTCAACGTCAATGTAGTTGTATGCGAACACGGCGCATCCTACGGGAGAGACGCCTACTGTGCGGTCAGTGATGCCCATCTCGGCGATGACTTCGGCGATGAGCTTGTGGATCACGCCGTGGCTGCAGCCGGGGCAATAGTGCATGTGCACTTCATCGAGGAGCTCGGGTTTGGAGTAAACCTTGTTCTCCGGACGGATTATATCTTTGATATCCATTTAGGTCAGATGTTGAAAAAGTGAGGTTTGAAGTGTTACTTTACGAGCTTCTCTTCGAGGGCTACGACTACTTCCTCGGGGCTGGGGATGATGCCGCCGAGGCGTCCGAAATGCTCCACGGGGATGGCGTCATGCACGGCGAGGCGCACATCCTCGATCATCTGGCCGGCGTTGAGCTCGACGCAGAGGATGCCTTTCTTGCCCTGGGCGGCGCGGTGGATGGCCTCCGTGGGGAAGGGCCACAGGGTGATGGGGCGGACGATGCCGACCTTGATTCCCTTTTCGGCTGCCATTTCCTTGGCCTTGGTGCAGATGCGGGCGATGGAGCCGAAGGCCACGATGAGGTAGTCGGCGCCTTCGACGTCAATCTCCTCCCAGCGGGTCTCGTTGCGCTCGATCTCGCGGTAGCGCTCCTGGAGCTTGTGGTTGATGACCTCCATGCGGCTGGACTCCAGCTCGAGGGAGGTGATGACGTTGCGCTTGCGGCCGTCCTTGCGTCCGTTGGCGGCCCAGGGGCACTGCTTGCGGACCTCCTCGTCGGTGCGGCGCGGGCGCTGCTCGGGGAGCACGACCTTCTCCATCATCTGGCCCACGATGCCGTCGGCAAGAATCATGGAGGGGGTGCAGTATTTGAAGGCCAGGTCAAAGCCCAGGCCTACGAAGTCCACCATCTCCTGGACGGTGGAGGGTGCGAGCACGATGAGGTGGTAGTCGCCGTGGCCGCCACCCTTGGTGGCCTGGAAGTAGTCAGCCTGCGAGGGCTGGATGGTGCCCAGGCCCGGGCCGCCGCGCATTACGTTGAGGATGAGCGCCGGCAGCGAGGCTGCGGCTATATAGGAGATGCCCTCCTGCTTGAGGCTGACGCCGGGGGAGGAGGAGGATGTCATCACGGCCTTGCCTGTGGATGCGCCGCCGTAGACCATGTTGATGGCCGCAACCTCCGATTCTGCCTGGAGCACGACCATGCCGGTGGTCTCCCACGGCATGAGTTCCTCAAGCGTCTCAAGCACCTCCGACTGCGGAGTGATGGGGTAACCGAAATAGCCGTCGCAGCCGTAGCGGATAGCGGCGTGGGCGATGGCCTCGTTGCCCTTCATAAGTCTTACCTCTTCTTTCATATCTTTCTGTATGTTCTTGTTGTCAGGTTTAGTTGGATTTTGGTCATAGGTCTCAGTCCACTTTCACGCGGTACACCTCTATGCAGGCGTCGGGACATACCCAGGCGCAAGAGCAGCAGCCCGTGCAGTTGTCGGGATTCGCCATGTAGGCGTAGTGATAGCCGCGGTCGTTGACCTCGTTGGGCTGAAGTGCGAGTGTGTCGGTCGGACAAGCCACTACGCAGAGGTTGCATCCTTTGCAGCGCTCTACGTTGACTGTGATAGCTCCTTTTACTTTTGCCATATCTTTGAAAAAGTTTTATTGATGTTTCCGGTCAGTCAGCCGGGCCGCTGCTGCGGCCCGGACAGGTCAGTGTCGGTTTTTATGCCACAAAATTACACTTTTATTGTGCCATTTCGCACCTCAGAGTATATGTTTAAAAACATATTTTCGGCCCCGGGCTGACCTTTTGCTTGTTTTTTCTTGTTCCTACCCCCGTTTTTGAGGGTCTTTCCCTATCTTGCGTCAGCTTCCCCGAGCATCCGGGCGAGCGTCTCCATCCCTTTCGTGGCGCCCTGGGGGATAACAGTCACGCTGGCAGGGACCGGCGCCGGGTTGGGGTCGATATAGTAGACCGGTGTGCCGGGGCGCACGCAGCGGATCAGCCCGGCGGCCGGATAGACGGCCATCGAGGTGCCGATGACTACGAAGATGTCGGCATGGGCCACAAGCTCCATGGCCTTGTCTATGTTAGGCACCGGCTCCTGGAAGAACACGATGTGCGGGCGCATCAGGTCGCCGCGCTTGCCTCGCGTGGCGGGCGTGGTCTCGAGATGGTCGATGTCAAGGGGCTCGATGTAGTCGGGGTCGCTGACCGAGCGCATCTTCATCAGCTCGCCGTGCAGATGAAGCACGTTCTTGCTGCCGGCCCTCTCGTGGAGGTCATCGACGTTCTGGGTGATTACATAGACGTCATAGTCCCTCTCCAGCTCCACCAGGGCCTTGTGCGCCCCGTTGGGGAGCGCATCGACCAGCTGGCGGCGGCGGTCGTTATAGAACTTGTGGACCAGCTCGGGATCCCTGCGGAAGCCGTCGGCCGAGGCCACCTGCATCACGGGATAGTTCTCCCACAGCCCGTCAGCATCGCGGAAGGTCTTGATGCCGCTTTCGGCGCTTATCCCCGCTCCGGTCGACACGACCAGCACAGGCTTCTTCTTGTTATCTTGTGTCATGGACTTCAAAAAATGGAAATCAAAAGGTTTAAGGGTTCTGCCCCCTCGGATGGCCCGGATAGTTAAAAATGGTCCGGTTTAGGGAGAATCACCCATTAATTTTTGGCAAATTTACAAAAAATTATCTAAATTTGCATATACTTTCCCTCTGAAAATCCGGAAGGAGACACACTAAAAACATAACCATAATATTAAACCCTGTTTATCATGAAGAAATTCCTACTTACCGTGCTGGGATTTTTCGGACTGGTGTCCGGCGCTTCGGCGCAGGCCACAGGCAGCGCCGAGGCCCCGCTGACAGTTGACCAGTTTCTCGACGAGGGCATCCCCGCCGTGGCTGTCGCCAACACTTACGTGACCGGATACATCGTGGGCTACGTGCCTGACATGTACCTCTCCGAGGCCGTATTCGGCGTCCCCGCCTCCGACGGCCAGAAAGCCAACATCCTGATCGGCGGCAGCAGCGCCGAGGATGACGTGGAGTTCTGCATCCCCGTGCAGCTCCCCGCAGGCGATGTGCGCAATGCCCTCAACCTCGCCGCCAATCCCTCCAACCTCGGCCGCCAGGTGACCCTCTGCGGCTCGCATGAGAAGTATTTCGGAGCCAACGGCCTCAAGAGCGTGACAGCCTACGCATTCGACGGCCAGACCATCACCGGAGGCGGCACAGTGGTGTCCGGCCCCGTGACCTCGCTGAGCGAGGACTTCGCCACTATCCCCTCCAACTGGAGCAACATCGGCTCGAAGCCCTTCTACTCCACCTCCTATCAGAACGACACCTACGCCGCCATGACCGGCTACAAGGGCACCGCCCCTTTCGACCAGTGGCTCATCTCCCCGGCCATCGACATCGAGAAGTGCGCCGAGAAGGTGCTGACCTTCAACAGCCAGGTCAACGGTTACGGCTCGACCACCACTACCTTCAAGGCATACGTCCTGACCTCCAACGACCCCGCCACCGCCACCAAGACCGAGCTCAAAGCCAAGTGGGCCACAGCTCCCGAGAGCGGCTACAGCGGCTGGGTTGAGTCAGGCAACCTTGACCTGAGCTCCTACAAGGGCCAGATCTACATCGGCTTCAACTACGTTGCCACAGAGGATGCCAACTACGCCACCTGGTGCGTCACCAAAGTGCGCCTCAACGCCGGCAGCGAGCCCCAGCCCCCCGTAGGCGACAACGGCACCGCCGAAGCTCCCCTGAGCGTTGACCAGCTCCTGGCAAAGGGCACGCCCGCCGCAGCCGTGGCCAACACCTATGTGAAGGGCTATATCGTAGGCTACATCCCCGGCATGAACCTCTCCGAGGCCGTATTCGGCACCACTGGTGAAGTATCCAAGACCAACCTGCTCCTCGCCGGCTCCGCCAGCGTGAGTTCCGTAGACAAGTGCATCCCCGTGCAGCTCCCCGCAGGCGCCATCCGCGATGCCCTCAACCTCCTGGACAACCCCGGCAACCTCGGCCGCGAAGTGACCCTGGGCGGCTCTCAGGAGAAGTACTTCGGCGCCAACGGCCTGAAGAGCCTCACCTATTACAGCTTCGACGGCTCCACCCCCACGCCTCCCGAGCCCGCAGCTTACATCTACAACGGCCTCGTCTCCAACGCCGACGACTTCACCATCGAGAACGTCACAATGCCCGAGGAACTCTCCTATATCTGGACGTGGGATGACAAATATGGCCTGAAGGCCTCCGCATACGTCAACAATGTAGGCTATGTGGCTGACGCATGGGCCATCTCGCCTGTAATCGACCTCACCGACTGCACCGATGTCACTGTAAGCCTCTCGCAGGCCGCCAACTTCTTCAAGGGCACTTTCGGCGAGCAGGCACTCTTCTGCGTGCGCGAGCAGGGAGGCCAGTGGCAGCCCGTAGACCTTCCCACCGTTCCCGAGACCGACTCCTGGACATTCGTTGACTCCGGCGACGCATCCCTTGCCGACTACGAGGGCAAGAAGATCGAGCTGGGCTTCAACTACAAGTCCAACGGCACTGTCTGCGGCACCTGGGAGATCAAGGACCTGAAAGTGAAGGGCACTGACAAGAGCGGCGTCAAGAGCGTACTCGAAGCAATGAGCGTGCGCGTCAACGGCCGCAGCATCGAGGCACCCGCATGCTCCAAGGCCTACAGCATCAACGGCATCGAGTCCGGCCTTGACAACCTCACCCCGGGCCTCTACATCGTCCGCACCGGCAGCAAAGCTGTCAAAGTGATCGTGAAGTAAACCGCATCACCAACTTATAAGCAAACTGTCAGGAGGCATCCCTCGAGGGGTGCCTCCTTGTTGTATAAAGGCCGGACTGACAAATAAAATCCGACCGGGAATTGTAGCGCCGAGAAGAAGGATGGGGGAGAAAAAATAAAGCCAAGAATAAAAAAACCTGCAAAAAACTTGCACGAATCAAAAAGAATGCCTAACTTTGCACCCGAAAAGCCCAGGTGGCGGAATGGTAGACGCGCTCGTTTCAGGTGCGAGTGTTGAGAGACGTGCAGGTTCGAGTCCTGTTCTGGGCACCCTATAAAATTGCAAGTAATTGAAATTCAGTTACTTGCAATTTTTGCTTTCAGCCTGTGTCAACGCGGTGTCAACCAACCTCGTGCCAACACCCCATTTCAACCGAAATAAATCGACTTAAACCGACCAAGATAAATCGAAATTGAATTCTTTAACATATTTTAATTCAAATGGTATTAATTGATCAGCAATACATCTTCGGCATAAAAATAAATGGGTGTTCACAATATATCACCAAACTCTCCATATCAGATGACCAAAGTGGTTATGACTACGTCTGCAATGTAACCCTCGGAAGTCAAAGGAATGGAAACGGTCGTTTTCGTGTGTCGTTTGTAAATTCAGAAAGACTTGAGGGGATGCCTATTGGAAAATGGACCCTTTTAAGAGGTGAGATAAGATACGACTGGGGTAGTGCTTCTGCATATTTTACAATGCAAGATGAGTCGGGAGAGCAGACTGAAGAAATTAAAGCTTCATCTGATAAAGGAAGTGCTAGCGGGTTCAGTGTTGAAGCATTGGCTCGTTCAATTTTCACTAAGGCGAACGAAATAGTAGAACGCTTTCCATCGGCTAAGACTGTCAATGCCTATAAAGATGTTGAGGACACGAAGCCAACGCCCAATCATCTTTTGATGTATAAAGAAACTGATGATGCAAAATACAGAGTTGATAGATTTGAGAATTATACAATTAAATCACTTTTAACTTATTTGAATAATTTCAGGAAACTTGAATCTCTTCTGAAAAACAAAGAAGATATTAGAGCTAAACGTTTGCATACTGAAATAACGGATGACATGCTTAAAATCATAAGTCTCTTTCAATAAATCAACTCTCATTTTCCTACTTAAAGTTTAAACTTATTTCTGGAGCATTTTGAAGTTATTAAACTTCGCGGAAATGAGAAAATCCGCTATGATATTTTCAATGCAGTTGATGCAGCTTGGAACGATAACACCATCTGCACCTTCGAGCAATTTGAGGCAACTCTTAAAGCATCAGGCGTAGGTTTGGAATACAAATTCAAACGAGGAACGAACATCGTTCAAGGATTGTGGTACACCCGGAAAGGTAAACGATTCCCGGCATCGAAGATCGACCGACGATTCAGTTACGCCAATATCAAGACTCATCTTGCCAATAACAGACTATTGCATCCTCAGTCGAAATGGATGTATGCCGATGGCTCAATAGTGCCGATTTCCGGATACAAAGGTGTCAAATTTACCCGGTCTCAAATCAGCGATTATGTGGGTGGCAAGACAATCCGTATCGACGGTTGTCAAGGCAATCCTTCAACCGTGTATATAAAGTTTGACTCGGCACGAATGGTTCCCACCGTTTATATCTCCAACCCGGATGCCCCACGTCAATCAACAACCACACAATCGCAAGAAGCCGGAATAACTTTTTCAACTCCTTCCTTCAGAGGAACCGCCCCCGAGAATCAAGGTTTTGCTGGAGGAGAAGGCTTACCCGATGATTTCAAAATGTGGTTGAATCGTCACCCCGGTCTCAGCATCGAAGAAGCTCTTCACCGATACCGAGACGAGCAGAGAGCCAAGCAACGCAGAAACGGCCCCAGACTCCACTAAATTTCAACACCACTACGACCAACCCTTACATCCGCCAAGACCACCCTCTTGGCGGAGTTTATACTATATAGGCAAACACACCCGATTCTAACAAAAATCATATTTTTCTAAACATGAAAGGTTGCCCATGTCGGAATAAATCACTAAATTTGCACAATTCGCAAATTGTAGAAAAATGGGAAAGTATATAAATCGTCTAAAAGTTGTCCTTGCTGAGCAGCGAAAAACCAATCTATGGCTTGCGCGGGAGCTTGGTAAAGACCCTGCAACTGTTTCTAAATGGTGCACTAACACAGCACAACCATCATTAGAGACATTGACAGCTATTGCCGAATGTCTTAATGTAGATATACGTTCTCTTTTAAATGCTACCAATGAAGCTATGGTAGTTGAAACTTCAATATCATACGGCAACCATGAGCAAATTTAATGAAGCCACCCGTGTGCAGATGCCTGCCATGGTGCATCTTACACGTTTAGGATATTCATATTTCGGCAAAATCTCCGAAGAAGATGCCGGGACTGTCTATGACCCTGCCAACAATATTCTCATTGAGGTGTTTGAAAAACAGTTTGACAAACTCAATCCTAACTCTCCGGTATCAGCTTCCCAGATGCTTCAAGACATTCGCAATGACTTGAAGAATGATGATCTTGGATATGCTTTCTATCAGAGGCTAAAGGCTGTGTCTCCTATCAAACTGATTGACTATGAGACCCCTTCCAACAACACATTTCATTTTACTGCTGAATTTACCTGCAAGAATGGTCAAGATGAGTTCAGACCGGATATTACTTTGTTTGTAAATGGGCTGCCATTGGCCTTCATTGAAGTGAAGAAACCAAACAACTCCGGCGGTATGGTCGCGGAAAGTAAGCGGATGAATCTACAACGGTTCCCCAACAAGCGTTTCCGTTCCTTTATCAACATTACTCAGTTGATGATATTCTCTAACAACATGGAGTATGACACAATGGGAGGCATTGTTCCGTTGCAAGGTGCATTCTATTGCACAGCGGCAAAAGAGTCTGCTCCCTTCAACTGTTTCCGCGAGGAAAATCGCTCGAATGCTGATGTTGCACCTTACAATCGGAACTATCCATATAAACCCATAAACAAGGACTTTGAGAAGAAAATTCTCAAAGACTTTAATTGCGAAGTTATTCATACCACCCCGGAATACAAGACTAATCTTGACACCAATACACCAACCAACCGCATCCTGACCTCAATGTGCTCACCGGAACGGTTGCTTTTTATCCTAAGATACGGTATAGCATATGTAAAATCGGAGCGTGAGGTGGACGGCAAGATTGAGATTACCGACCAAAAACATATTATGCGCTATCAGCAGATGTTCGCGGCATTAGCAATACGAGAACATCTTGAGAATGGTGCAAAAGCCGGTGTAGTTTGGCATACGCAAGGCAGTGGCAAAACAGCATTATCCTATCATTTAGCATATTTCCTTAACGACTATTTTGCCAAACAAAATAAAGTCGCCAAATTCTACTTCATTGTTGACCGTCTCGACCTCCTCGAACAAGCAACACAGGAATTTGAAGCTCGAGGCTTGGTAGTCACCACCGCCAATTCCAGAAAAGAATTGATGGATCAGTTCCGCAGCAACCAGTCTCAACAGGGTGCAAGTGGCAAACAGGAAATAACGGTAGTCAACATACAGCGTTTCGCAGAAGACAAAGAAAAAGTGAAACTTCCTGAGTATGCAACTAATCTTCAGAGAGTGTTCATACTTGACGAGGCTCACCGTGGCTATCGGCCCGGCGGTTGCTTCCTTGCCAATCTTTTCGATGCTGACCCCAATTCCATTAAGATTGCGCTAACCGGAACTCCTCTTCTTAAAGATGAAAAGGCCACCGCTACAGTCTTTAGCGACTATTTCCACACATATTACTATGACCGCTCTATAGCAGACGGATATACTCTAAAAATTATTCGTGAAGAGATTGAGACCTCCTATAAGGAGAAACTCACTCAGATTATGGATAAGTTGGAGCAACTTGTTCTGAAAAAGGATGTTCATAAGTCAACCATAATCGAGCATGAGAACTATGTGAAGGAACTTATCCGCTATGTTATAACTGACCTCACAAGATTCCGGCAGCAGCATGCCGACAACACTCTCGGAGGTATGATTATCTGCGAGACAAGCGGGCAAGCCCGTAACTTGGCAATGTATTGGGATGAGGTGCAACGAGAAATGAACAAGGACGCCTCAAATCCATCTAAGATAAAGTCCGCTCTGGTACTTGATTCTGTAGACAAAGAAACCCGAAAGCAAATAGTCAAGGATTTCAAGAAGAACATGACCGTAGATGTGCTGATTGTATTCAATATGCTTCTGACAGGATTTGACGCTCCGCGTCTCAAACGTCTCTACTTCGGCCGCAAATTGAAAGATCATAATCTTCTTCAAGCACTTACACGTGTTAACCGCCCCTATAAGAACAACCGCTACGGTTATATTATCGACTTCGCTGACATCAAGCGCAACTTTGAGGAAACCAACGAGGCATATCTTCGGGAATTGAATCGTTTCAACGACCCGGAAGAAGATGGTAGTGGAGTAACCAACACGTTCACACAGGTGCTCGAAAATCCACAGGAAATACTCGACACTATGCGAGATATTCACGACACCCTGTTTGAATATACCGTTGACAATGTTGAAGAATTCAGTTCAGAGGTTTCAACAATCCAAGACAAGGAGGAGCTATTGCAGTTGAAAAAAGTGTTGGAGGCAGCCCGCGACTGCGGCAACCTTGTCCGCACTTTCGGTGATGATGAGTTGAAGGAGAAATTTTCAAAGGTGGAACTGACCAAACTTCCAGATATGTTGAAAGAGGTGCAGCATCACATCACCATTATCAATCAGAAGGAAGCGTTCAATGCACATGAGCAGACCACCATTCTTGTAAATGAGGCAATGCAGGACATAGAGTTCACTTTCTCAAAGATTGGAGAAGAGGAACTGAAACTTATTTCCGGTGGCCGTGAGTTGCAAGACAAATGGCGCGATACTATCCGAGCCTTTATGGACAACATTGACCAAGACGATCCGGAATTCATCACACTGAGAGAGGCCTTCACACAGCGATTCAAAGAGCATGGTTTTGTTATTGACTCCATTGCCAAGTTCAATGAAGAAACCGCCGCTCTTGATTCGATAATTGTCAGATTGAAAGCGATTCAAACAGCCAACAAAGCTCTTCTAAAGAAATATAATGGAGACGCCAAGTTCGCACGTGTTCACAAAAGAATCCGGGAGGAGAATCATGACCGTAAAGAGAAATCTGCGAAACCTATTTTCACTTTCAGTGATTATGAAATCAGCATAATTCTCAATATGATAAAATCGGAGGTTGACCAACGGGTATATGACAAGAATGACATCTTGAAAAAGGATGCCTACTTCGAGCAGACAGTACTCTCCATTGTCGCCAATATGCTGTATCATTTCCCCCAGATCAGCGATACCGCAACAATCGAGGATTACGATTTTGTAAAGAACGGCATTGCCCGTCAGTACCTCAACCAGTATAACGCCACATACGCAGCTTGCTAATGGATATAAAAGAAAAAACCATACGTCTTATCGACGATTTAAAAGCCACATGTCAGTCATACGGGCTCGGCAACGATGGCAACGAATACAAGATTATCACTCAGATATTCATGTATAAGTTTCTCAACGATAAATTCGGACATGAATTAAAGATTGCAAAGAGCCCCTTTGCAAAGAAAATTCAGGATGCGGAGCGTTGGGAACTTGCATATTCCGAAATGACAGAGACAGAGCGGCAGCTTCTTCTTGTCTCATTGCCACCTGAGACACTTAAACTTCGTCCGGAGCACCTTATGTTTAGCCTTTGGAATCGTCAGAGTCGAGGTGAATTTGACGAGATATTCGATGCGACTATGACCGATATTGCAGAACAGAACATCGATATATTCTCTACTCAAACTACACAGAATACAAAAATACCCCTCTTTGAACGCCTCACGCCATACGTTACCGACATCGACCAACGCCCGGCTTTCGCCCGTGCATTGGTTGACAAACTTGTCAACTTCTCATTCGAGGAGGCATTCTCCGATGAAAAAGGTTATGACTTCTTCGCAACTATCTTTGAATATCTGATTAAGGATTACAATACGGCAGGAGGAGGCAAATATGCTGAATATTACACCCCTCATGCCATCGCAACCATTATGGCCCGGCTTCTTGTGAGTGACGATGACGACCTCCACAATATTGAGGCATACGACCCCTCTGCCGGTACCGGTACACTGCTAATGGCATTGGCTCATAGGGTTGGCAACAGCAAATGCACAATCTTCGCTCAGGATATTTCCC
>CAZWVY010000088.1:0-1598 GCA_964637105.1 uncultured Sangeribacter sp.
ATCACGCCGATGGTACTGCGAAAGCGGGAGAGTAGGTAATCGCCACCTTACAGAAAGCCCCCGGAAGCGACATCGCTTCCGGGGCTTTTTTTTGGTCGGACCAGTCGGACCGGTCCGACCAGTCAGACGTGTCAGGCCTGTCGGACTTGTCAGACCAGTCAGACCTGTCGGACCTGTCAGACGTGTCGGACTAGTCGGTCTTGTCGGACGAGTCGGACCAGTAGAGCTGTTTGTTCCGAAGCCTATGAGCGCTATAGCACTAGTGCCATCGGCGGCTTTGGTTATGGTCGGTAGGGGATGCGCTCCCAGAGGGTGTCGGGAAGGAGCTGCCATGCTCGTACGAGCAGGTTCCATCGCCAGTCTATGACGGCTGTGCGCGGATGGCGCACCATCGCTTTGATGATTTGCGCTACCACGGTGTCTTGCTCCATTTCGAGTGGATAATGGTCTCCTTCCTTAAGTAGAGGTGTGCGCGTCCATCCGGGACGTATATCTGTTATGTGTATGTCGAGCCGCTTCAGCGCGACGAGTTGCCGCAGTGCCGACAGATACGCTGTGTCAAACCGTTTCGAGGCGCTGTACGCAGCCATGAGTCCGATTCCTTTGGTTCCGGCCACTGATGTGATAGCTGCTATGGTTCCTTTGCGTCTGTTTTCGGCAAAGTATCTGAAGGCCGCCATTACCATTCGTGCAAAACCTACTGTGTCCGTCTGCACAATTTCCGCTTCTTTCTCCGGATTTAGATCGGGGTTCTCGTATCCTATACCCGAGGCATGAAGATATATGTCCATTCCCCCCAGCTTCTCTATTAGTCGTTGCAATGACTCCGGCGCGCCGGGTCGGTTGATGTCTATTCTTTCACTGACTATGCACTCGGGATATTTATCATGCAGTTTTTTGAGGGCCGATTCGTTTCTGCCGGCCACACCTATGCGCAGCCCTCGCGAAGCGAGCGCTTCGGCCACTCCGAGGCCCAGGCCTGATGTGGCGCCCATTATTATCACCTTTTTCATGATATTATAACATACCCGCCACTCCTTTCGTTTAGTCCCCGGGAGGGGCATTACAGCGTTATTCCGGGGTGGCATCACAGCGTTATTCCGGGGTGGCATCACCGCTTGTTCAGAGGGAGTGAGTCTTGCGGGCGTTCCTGCAGGTCTTTGAGCAGCAGCCACAACTCTTGCCGCGCGACTTCATCATCCTCTAACGGGGAATATTTGAACTGCGGGTCTGAGACCCGCAGGAACTTAAAGCGGAGCCCTCCAAAGTCGCGGAGGCTTTCCAGCCTCCGTACAGCAGCAACGGAGCCATCCAGAGTGGCGGAGGCTTTCCAGCCTCCGTACAGCAGCAGCGGAGCTATCCAAACTGCCGGGATGTGGCAGGAACGCCCGCAGGACTAATTCTGCGACACCCTCGTTCTAATATTCTGGCCTCCGCTACTTCTGGACGGTCTCCACTTTTTTACGGAGGCTGGAAGCCTCCGCCACTTCTGGGCGCGCTCCGCTTTTTTTACGGAGGCTGGAAGCCTCCGCCACTTCTGGGCGGTCTCCACTTTTTTACGGAGGCTGGAAAGCCTCCGCCACTTCTGGGCGGGCTCC
>CAZWVY010000088.1:1698-11605 GCA_964637105.1 uncultured Sangeribacter sp.
GGTCTCCACTTTTTTACGGAGGCTGGAAAGCCTCCGCCACTTCTGGGCGGGCTCCGCTTTTTTTACGGAGGCTGGAAGCCTCCGCCACTTCTGGGCGGTCTCCACTTTTTTACGGAGGCTGGAAAGCCTCCGCCACTTCTGGGCGGGCTCCACTTTTTTTACGGAGGCTGAAAAGCCTCCGCCACTTCTGGGCGGGCTCCACTTTTTTTACGGAGGCTGAAAAGCCTCCGCCACTTCTGGGCAGGCTCCGCTTTTTTTTACGGAGGCTGGAAAGCCTCCGCCACTTCTGGGCGGGCTCCACTTTTTTACGGAGGCTGGAAGCCTCCGCCACTTCTGGGCGGGCTCCGCTTTTTTTTACGGAGGCTGGAAAGCCTCCGCCACTTCTGGTGAGCCTCCGTAAAGCAGCAGCGTAGCCATCCAAAGGGGCAGCGTGTGGCAGGAACGCCCGCAGGACTAATTCTGTACTACCCGCAGGAACTTTAAAAATATCGCTGCAAGGGAATCGGAAGCTGAAAGGGAGTCGGCAGCGAAAGGTAATCAGAAGCGAAAGGGAGGCGGCAGCTGAATGGGAGTCAGAAGCTGAAGGAGAAGCGGACGTTGAATTGGCGGCGCGTGAGGTAATTGGGGACGGCGTATTGCAGATTGTTGACATCTGTCACCCAGTAATAACTGCTGACGTTTGACATGTCAAAGAGGTTGAACAGGTCGAGCGAGAGGGTGATGTCCTTGAAGTGGCGCCAGAAATTGTAGGGGCGCACACCGTCGGTGGGTGCGCCTACAAGCTGGTAGCTCAGACCGATGTCCACGCGCTTGTAAGCAGGAGCGCGGAAGTAGGAGTCGGCGCGGCTGACATGGGGCGCCGTCATGGTCAGGCCATCGGAGAATATGCCGCGAAGCGAGAATTTCAGTTTCGGGAACTTCGGGAAATAATCTGTGAAGAAGAGCGAGAGGGAGTATCGCTGGTCAGAGGGGAGGGGCACCTTCACGCCGTCAAGAAGCTGGGAGGTGTTCATCAGCGAGAAGGTCAGCCATGAGTCGGATCCGGCCACAAACTGGCCGAACAGCTTGAAGTCAAGGCCCAGGATATGGCCCTTGCTGTCATTTAAGCCGGAGTAGTTGATCTTGAGGTTGTCATACTCGTATGAAATGAGCCTTGAGAGGTTTTTGTAGTAAACCTCTGCGGTGAGTTTGAAGGGGCGGCTCATAGCGCGGAATGTATAGTCGCCCGCAAAGAGGAAGAGTATGCTCAGGGGGGACTTGATGTCGCGGTTGAGAGTTATGGCCGCATTGCCGAGAGGGTCGACCTCAGCGAGGCGGTATTCCTTGTAGAAAGGCTGCTGGTAGTACATGCCGACGGCCGTGCGGAAATTCCAGCGGTTGTTGTCGATAGGGGAGAAACTGAAATTGACGCGGGGCGAAACAAGGAACTCCTTATTGAAATCCCAGTAAGACATGCGCAGTCCTGCGTTGAGCACGCAGTGCATCTTAGAGGTGTCGAAATATATGGCATCCTCGGCGAAGAGAGCTATGCGGTTGGAGGTGACATCCTGATGCGAGGAGAGATTGTATATCAGATGGACGCCCTCAGGCGCTGTGGGGAGGGAGTATCCGGCTGAATCGCGCCATTCCCACTCCTTGGTGCGGTCGCGGAACTTCTCGTTCTGCCATGTCATGCCGTAGGTGATATGGTTGTTTTTGACGACCGTTGTGCCGCGCAGCAGGAGCTGGAGCACGGAGGCGCGCAGTCGTGTGCGGGAATGCTCCATGTATTTGCCGACGCCCAATTCGCCCCCTACGCCCTCAGGGCCGGCCGTGCCGGCCTGGTCGAGCCAGTATTCGCCCGAGATGTCGTAGCTCACCAGTTCATCGGTCATGAATCCGGACAATCCAAGAGTGAAGCTCGTGGCGCGGTTATGGCGGTAAGTCGCCGAGAGGGCTCCTAAGAAGGTGTGGAAGCGGTCTTTCTCCTCACCGTCGAAATATACCTTGAAGTGCTTGGTATTCTCAGCGGTGCCGAAATTGGTCTCGCGGTCAACGGGTTTGAAATTGAAATTGCTGAGATTTATATTGCCTAGGAAATTCAGAGTCAGACGTTCAGAGGGTTTGCCGGTGATATTGGTCTGATAGTCGAAATAGAGAGGATCATACTCGCCGCGCGTCTCCAGGGATGAAAGGAGCGAATTGTTCTTCTTCAGGCGCAGGCCGTGCAGCTGGGAGAACTTTCCCGAATTCTGGCCGAAATACAGGGAGCCACCCATGAGCGAGATTGAGCCGCCACCCTCGAGGGACTCAGGCTCGCGGTATGTTATATCGAGAGCTGACGACATCTTGTCGGCATAGCGGGCCGGGAAGCCTCCCGAGGAGAACTTCAGGTTGCCGACCATGTCGGGGTTGATGATGCTCAGGCCCTCCTGCTGCCCGCTGCGCACGAGCTGCGGGCGGTAGACCTCAACACCGTTGATATACACGGAATTCTCATCAAACGTGCCTCCGCGCACGGAATATTGCGAACTCATCTCGTTTGAAGAATTTACACCCGGCATAGTGGCGAGCATGGCCTCCACAGAGCCTCCAGACACGTCAGGAGAAGTCTTGAACGATTCCGCGTCAAAGGTCTGCATGCCGTTGACGTTCTGGCGGAATCCGACAACCTCGACCTCCTCCAGCTCCGAGGCCTCCGGATATAGGCGCACATTGAGCGTGATGTCTCCCTTGGGGGAGACGAGCTTGCGGCCCGTGGTCTTGAACCCGATGCAGCTGAAAATAATTTCGAGAGTATCTTTAGGAGCGACCGTCAGGGAGTACATGCCCTTGAGGTCAGTATTGGTGCCTATTGAAGTGCCGGCGACCCGGACAGTGCCGAACTCAACCGGCTTGTCTTCATTGTCGATGACCTTGCCGGAGATTTTTACATTCTCGGCATGGGAGCTGACTCCGGCGATAAGCAGGAACAGGAGGAATATGATGGCGGAAGGGGATTTTATCGTCATGATTGAGCAGTTAAGTCCCTGCACATTCAAACTTGCAGGCGTACACTTTAAATTAACGGCCCTGGAGGTTGAAAATTATGAAAAAATTTGCTAATTTCGCACTCTTGGAAGGAGGGAGAGAATCTCTGACGAAGAAACAACTGAATATTTATGGCACAGAAACCGAGCATACCCAAGGGCACGCGCGACTTTTCTCCGACCGAGATGGCGCGCCGCAACTATATTTTCGATACCATCCGCGAGGCGTTCCGCCTTTTCGGCTACAAGCAGATAGAGACTCCGGCGATGGAGAATCTGTCTACGCTCATGGGCAAGTATGGCGAGGAGGGGGACAAGCTCCTCTTCAAAATCCTCAATTCGGGCGATTTCTTGAAGGATGTGAAGCCGGAAGACCTCGAGGCGCGCAACCTGCCGCGGCTGACCAATGAAATGTGCGAGAAGGGGTTGCGATATGACCTTACGGTGCCCTTCGCACGGTTTGTCGTCCAGCACCGTCAGGACCTCCAGATGCCCTTCAAGCGGTTTCAGATACAGCCCGTGTGGCGCGCCGACCGTCCGCAGAAGGGGCGTTACAGGGAGTTCTATCAGTGCGATGCAGATGTCGTCGGAAGCGACTCCCTCAATAATGAGATAGAGCTGCTCTCCTTGATTGATATGGTGATGAAGAAGCTTGGCATCCGCACTGTCATCAAGGTGAACAACCGCAAAATCCTCACCGGCATTGCCGAGATGATAGGGGAGGCGGACAAGATAGTTGACATCACTGTAGCCATTGACAAGATTGACAAGATTGGCATAGACAATGTAATCGCAGAGCTCCGTGACAAGGGGCTGTCGGAGGAGGCCGTGAACCGTCTGCGGCCGCTCCTCGAAATGGAGGGTGACAATGCCGCGCGTCTCGATGCGCTCGAAAAGCTCCTGGCCGGGAGCGAGACAGGGCTGAAGGGCGTCGAGGAGCTGCGCGAGGTAATTTCGGGCATCGACTCCTTAGGCCATGACTGCGAAGTGGAGCTGGATGTCTCGCTCGCCCGCGGACTCAACTATTACACAGGCACCATCATCGAAGTCAAGGCGCTCGATGTGGAGATAGGAAGCATCACCGGAGGTGGGCGTTATGACAATCTTACGGGTGTGTTTGGAGTCAGCGGCCTCTCGGGAGTTGGCATCTCCTTCGGAGCTGACCGCATATATGATGTGCTCAACCAGCTCGAACTCTATCCCGATGAGATCACCTCGGCAGTAAAGGTGCTGTTTGTCAACTTCGGCAAGGAGGAGGGGGCCTTCGCCATGCGGTGCGTCAAAGCGCTGCGCGAGGCCGGCGTATCAGCCCAGCTGTATCCTGATGCCGTGAAGATGAAGAAGCAGATGGCCCTGGCCAATGCCGAGGGAATACCTTACGTGGCTATCATCGGGGAGACAGAACTGAAGGAGGGCAAAATCACCCTCAAGCGCATGGCGGACGGCGACCAGCAGTCTGTGACCCCCGAGGAACTCATCAACCTGCTTGCCAAATAAGCATCATTATAGATGGTATTATGAAAGAAGCGATAACAATGGAGCGTTTCCTCGTGCGTCAGCCTTCGTGGCCCGAGGAGACTTCCACCGACAAATATTATCACAAGGTTGCCAACCAGCTGGTGGAGATAGCTCGCCATGACGGTCTCTTCCGCTCTTGGCCGGAGAGCGTGGTCGAGCAGGGGGCACTGTGTCTGACCGGCTATTATCAGGATGTCATAGCCGATGCGGGCATATGGCACGGATTCATCGACGAATGCCGCCGCCGGTTTGGCAAGACTCTTCCGTTCTATGAGACGACAGAGGACTATATGGACTACGAGCTCAACCGCGAGGATGTCAGGTTCATGGTGTGGTATGTCTTCGCGATGACCTACGAATCGCGCCGCGAGCTGTATCCCCTCGACTCGGAGCTCCTTCACGGAGCCGACAGATGGTATGACTACCTGGACTCTATCTATGAGGAGGCTCCGATACCTGCCCGGTTCAAGCCTGCCCATGAACTCGAAATGCACAATCCCGAAGACCATGAGCAGCTGATGGAGCTGGCCAACTGGCTCTATATGCACTGCTATCTCCTGACCCCGGCCAATGCCTTGACGCTCTCGGGCATTCTTGCCGACCCGGCGCTGCATGAGGGTGAGGACTCGCATGAGAAGCTGCGTGAGGCCCTGCATAAGGCAATGAACGAGTTTCCTACCGGGCCCCTCGCCCTGTACCTGCGCGAATGGCTGTATCTTGTCGTTGAAGACCGGATGCCTCCCAAGCCGCGAGTGAAAGCGGAGCAAGAAGATGGCAAACCGGCCGAGCATCCATATTACACGAAGTTTATGGCGGCGACCGCAGGAAGGCCGATTGCCTATTTCGCCACGTATGATGACTTGAACAGGTTCTTTATCGAAGCTCTCGGCTGGGCGCAGGGTGAGGATCATCTCCCCGCATTGCGCCGGTCTAAAGACTTTGTGCTGATGGTCAATCCCGAGAAGGGGATGCTCGCAGCCCATGACATCGCCCGCTGCATAGCCGACCCGGACAATCCGCTGTATGACGCAGCATATGCCCGGGACCATGCCATAGATCTGCTCACAGTGCGCGGGTGCTGTCCCGGCGATCTGCTGAAATATGTGTGCGGCAATGGCTGGCTGCCCGATGCCCGTTTCCCGGGGTCGGATGATACGCAGCTCCCTGCGCACAACTGGGAATTCATAGCCCGCTGCTATCTGCAGCAGTACTATATAGGAGACTGAAAAATATTGCGTGACGATGAAAAGACTGATTATCGCAGGAGCGGCAGCCTTAATGGCGCTCCCCATGTTCGGGCAGACCACTCCCGAGGAGGTGATGAACGATTTCGACAAAGCGGGGGGCGTCTATTACGCGTATCCCGTCACCGTGTCTCAGAACACCCCTGTGCCGGAGGGGTACACGCCTCACTATATCAGCCATTACGGCCGCCACGGGTCGCGCTATCTGATCAGTGATGAGGACTATCTCAAAGTGGCCCGCACGCTTCATGCGGCCGCCGAGGCGGGGGCCCTCTCGCCCTTGGGCCGTGATGTCATGCAGCGCGTTGACAGCGTTCTGATTGAGGCTAAGGGGAGGGGTGGCGACCTCTCCCCCTTGGGAGTGCGCCAGCACAGAGGCATTGCCGAGCGCATGTACGCCTCATTCCCGGAGGTGTTTGCCGGAGACGCTCCGGTTTCGGCGCGTAGCACGACCGTCATACGTTGCGTGCTGAGCATGGATGCATTCTGCGAGCGTCTCAAGGAGCTCAATCCCGAACTCAGGACAACGCGCGAGTCTTCGGGCCGCTACATGGACTATCTCAACTATCACAGCCCGGAGTCAAACGCATACACGGGAGGTGACGAATGGAGGGAGGAGTACCGTAAATTCGAGCAGGCCCATACCAACCCGGACCGGCTCATGGGGACCCTCTTCACTGATGCCGATTATGTGCGCCGCAAGGTGAATCCCGAGGAATTGATGTGGGGACTCTACTGGATTGCGGTCGGGATGCAGGACATAGAGACAGAGCTCAGTTTCTATGACCTCTTCACCCCTCAGGAGATGTTTGACCTTTGGCAATGCCCTAACTATCATTTCTATGTCTGCGACCACAACTATCCCGACAACCGCGGATTAGTGGTCGGCAATGCCTCCAACCTGCTGCGCAACATCATCGAAAGCGCAGATGAGGCCCTGCAGTCGGACAAACCCTCTGCTACCCTGCGTTTCGGCCATGACGGCAACCTGATACCCTTGTCTGCCATTCTTCGTCTGAAGGACTGCTATAACTCAGAGAGCAACCCGGAGGACTTCTACAAGGCTTTCGCGACCTTCAGGATTTCGCCGATGGCCGGCAACATACAGATGGTTTTCTTCCGACCCGACGGAGCGGACCCCAAGCCGGAGGATTATCTGGTGAAATTCATGCTCAACGAGCGCGAGACTTCCATCCCTGTCAAGACGGACACCTGGCCCTTCTACCGCTGGGGGGATGTCCGGGATTACTACCTGACCGAGATCCTGAAGTAAGGGCCGGGGCCCAATCGAAAAGCTCGAGATGGCTCGAGAATCTCGGGATGGCTCGAGAGGCTCGAGAATCTCGAGAAGCTCGAGATAGCTCGGGAATCTCGAGCTTTTCGAGAAGCTCGAGCTAATCGAGCTTCCCGAGCTAAATCATGATTGCCCTTATGTTAATTTTCTCTAACAGAAGCGGATTTTTGCCCGTTCACGGCGTTATAGTATAAAAATTTTAACGCTATGAACAACACACTATCATTTTTCCCCACCGCTTCCGCGGCCCGGAGCACCACGCATCTTGTCTTTGATCCGGCCCCCCTTCTGGCCCGTCTGCGCCAAGCCACTGAGCAGCGCGAGATGGAGAACCTGCGAAGCCGCGAGAATGTCGGCATCGCAGCTTTCCGCCCTGTCACTCACGAGGCAATGGCCGAGATCTGGCCCGTATTGAGCCGCGAGGCCGGGCGCACTACCGATTTCAGCTATGGCGGCCTGCTGATGTGGGTGGATTATTTCAATTATGAGTACGCTATAGTCAATGATACGCTCTTCATCAAGGGTCTTGTCGAGAATGACGTGACCACCCCCGCCTTTTCGCTCCCCGTGGGCGCCATGCCGCTGTCTGAGAGCATCGCCATGCTTCGCGAATATTGCAAACGCGAGAACATGAAATGCGAACTGTCAGCTGTGCCCGAATATGCTATGGAGGAGCTGAGGACGTTGCAGCCCGTGAGCGAGGAAGAACTCACCGACTGGGCCGATTATCTTTACGATGCCGTCCCTCTTGCCACGCTGAGCGGCAAGAAGATGGCCAAGAAGCGCAATCATGTCAACAAGTTTATCGCTACCAATCCCGATTGGGAGCTGGTGGAGATGACCCCCGGGAATGCCTCGGAAGCAATGGCGTTCATGGATATTTTCGACCTTGAGGGAGACTCCACTCCGATGGCTATTGAGGAGCGCAAGCTGACGCGGGTGCTTATTGACATGCTCAAGGCTGGCGACAGCAGCCTTATCGGGGCACTGCTGAAGACAGACGGAAAGGTCTGCGCCTTCACCATCGGTGACATTAAGGGCGACACCCTCTTTGTGCATGTGGAGAAGGCCACTCGCGCGGTCGACGGCAGCTATGAGATGATCAACAAAGCCTTTGCCGAATCCGTCTGCGCCCGTCATCCGGAAGTGAAATACATCAACCGCGAGGATGACGCGGGTGACGAAGGGTTGCGCCGCGCCAAGGAATCATACCACCCCGTGGAGAAGCTGCGGAAGTATAATGTTGTGTTCTGATGGTCGTAATCTCAAATATTTTGACTAAATTTGCAGCGGTCAAAATATTATTAGAGAATTGATATGAGCGACGTCTTGATCATCATACCCACATATAACGAGATAGAGAATATCGAGCGCATGCTCGACACTGTCATGGGATTGCCGGACAATTTTGACGTGCTGGTGATTGATGACGGTTCGCCGGACGGCACGGCGGACGCGGTGCGCACATGCATGAAGCGTTATCCGGGACGTGTGAACCTGGAGTGCCGCAGCGGCAAGTTAGGGCTTGGCACGGCCTATATCCACGGGTTCAAATGGGCTTTGGCGCGCGGATACGGGTATGTTATTGAGATGGACGCCGATTTTTCCCACAATCCGGCCGACTTGACGCGCCTGTATCATGAGTGCAAGGACCGGGGTGCGGATGTGTGCGTAGGCTCCCGTTATATAACAGGTGTGAACGTGGTCAACTGGCCTATGGGGCGCGTTCTGATGTCATATTTCGCCTCTGCGTATGTGCGCTTCATCACGCGCATGCCGCTGCGTGACTCGACGGCCGGGTATGTGTGTTACCGGCGCAAAGTCCTTGAGGACATGGAGCTCGACAAGATTGAATTCAAGGGCTATGCCTTCCAGATTGAGATGAAGTTCAAGGCCTGGAAGAAGAAATTCAAGGTCGTGGAGATTCCCATAGTGTTTGTCAACCGTCAGCTCGGCACGAGCAAGATGAATTCGAGCATCTTCGGCGAGGCCGTCTTCGGAGTGCTGAAACTTCGGATGCGGGCCCTCTTCGGAGGACTTTAAGGTCATTAGGGACTTTAAGGTCTTTAAGGTCATTAGGGTCTTTAAGGTCATTAGGGTCATTAAGGTCATCAGGGTCATTAGGGTCATTAGGGTCATTAAGGTCTTTAAGGTCATTAGGGTCATTAGGGTCTTTAAGGTCTTTAAAGTCCTTAATGACCTTAGTTCGCATCCGGTGTCGCGCTGACATTAAAGACCTTAATGACGTTAATGACCTTAAAGACCTTAAGGTGCTTCCCGGTGTCGCGCTTGACCTTAAAGTCCTTAATGACCTTAAAGACCCTAGGGCGCACCCGGTGTCGCGCTGACCTTAAAGACCTTAAGGACCTTAATGACCTTAAAGACCTTAGTGCGCACCCCGTATCGCGCTGACCTTAAAGACCTTAATGACGTTAATGACCTTAAAGACCTTAGTGCGCATCCGGTGTCGCGCTGACCTTAAAGACCTTAAGGACCTTAATGACCTTAAAGACCTTAGTGCGCACCCCGTATCGCGCTGACCTTAAAGACCTTAATGACGTTAATGACCTTAAAGACCTTAGTGCGCACCCGGTGTCGCGCTGACCTTAAAGACCTTAATGACCTTAAAGACCTTATATCGCTATCCGCTTCTCGGGCCGTTAAAATAAAAGCCCCGCCGGATGGCGGGGCTTTTGTGATTCGCACAGGATTCAAACCTGTAACCTTCTGATCCGTAGTCAGATGCTCTATTCAGTTGAGCTAGCGAACCGTCGATGTCTGTTTTTATTAGTGATTCGCACAGGATTCAAACCTGTAACCTTCTGATCCGTAGTCAGATGCTC
>CAZWVY010000089.1:0-11466 GCA_964637105.1 uncultured Sangeribacter sp.
GTAGTCATAGCCACCCTCTTTGACGCATGCCGCTACATCAACCAGGCCTCCGACGGGCTCATCAAGCTGGATGGAGCGCAGATAGACTCCCTCAAGAGCCTGTTTGACACTTTCCTCATCGAGCTGCTCGGCATACGTGCCGGCGGGGCGGCTGACGCCTCCTCCGGCAACGCCAAGGCATACGAGGGAGCAGTGGACCTGCTGATGGAGGTGCGCGCAGAGGCCAAGGGTCGCAAGGACTGGGCCACATCCGACCTGATACGTGACCGCCTGGCGGCTCTGGGCTTCAATGTCAAGGATACGAAGAACGGCGTCGAATGGTCGCTTTGACCATCCGGAGGCGCGGATACGTTTGAGATATATCTGAGATGAAAGTAGTGCATGTCATCCCCTCGCTGCGGACCGGCGGGGCGGCTATCATCCTCACCCACCTGCTCCCGGCTCTTGCCGAGCTGGGAGTGGAGGTGAGCGTGCTCGTATATGACGAGTGCCATTCGCGCTGTGAGGCGAAAGTGATTAATGACGGCATAAAACTGCTGAGCATGGGGTGCGCCAATAAGCGGAGCCTCCGGATCATCCCGACGCTTCACCATGAGCTCTCAAGCGCCGATGTGGCCCATGTCCATCTGTCGCCGGCCATGTGGCAGGCAGCCGTGGCGTCGCTCGATCTCAAGACCCCCATGGTGTATTCGATCCACACCATCATGAAGGATTCCTCCTGGAAGCGTCCTTTTAAGAAATGGGCCTTGGGGCGGTATGCTGCCATAGTGACTCCGTTAGAGTCGCAGATTGATATAGTCAAAGAGTGGCTCGGCCCCGAGCGGAGCGCCCGTACGCGCGTGGTCGCCATTCCGCATGGAGTCAAGATGGAGCGTCTGCGCAATGCCCGGCGCGCGCCCGGCTTCGGCACGGAACAGCGTGTTATAACCATGATTTCCAAATTTGATGACACCAAGGACCAGCGCACCCTCATACGGGCCATACCGCTGCTTACCGATCCCAACGTGTCAGTGGTCTTCATCGGCGACGGCCCTGCGCTCAAGGCGCATCGCGAATATGCGCGGGCATTAGGAGTGGCTGACCGGGTGCAGTTTCTCGGCACCCGCGATGACATCCCCTCTCTCATAGCAGGCACCTCAATAGGCGTGCAGTCGTCACACCGGGAGGTGTTCGCCCTGTCAGCGCTCGAATTGATGGCTGCGGGCAAGCCTGTCATCGGCTCCGACATCACTGCCAACCGCGACCTGATTGCAGACGCAGGCCTTCTCTTTCCGGAGGGCGATGAAACGAAGCTGGCCGCCCACATCAACCGTCTGCTTGACGAGCAGGTCTTTTACCGCGAAGTGTCCGAGAAATGCCTTGTGCGGTCGGACGATTTCTCTGTGGAGCTGGCGGCAGAGCGATATTTCGATTTGTATAGTGAGTTGATCAACAGTGTAAGATGATGGGCTCCCCACGCCACGAGGATTGTAACGGGGAATACTACTCCCGCCGTGGCCCATTCTCCGAGCTTGTCTATGCCGAAATAAACGCATAGCTGTATCACAGGGAAGTGAAACAGATACATCTCGTATGCGATATTCTCCTTATGATGCAGCCAAGGAATGCGTCCCGGAATCAGCGAGAGTGATATGACCATCATCGCCGTGCCGGCAGGATGCAGGATGAGCTGAAGCCAGGGGCCGTCGATGCCTGAGATAAGAAACAGCGCCGCTCCGGTCAGGAAAGTGCCTGCGAGGCATTGCTTGACGAAATTCCTTATGAAATACAGGGCCATGCCGAAGAAGAAAAAGTAGGCTTGGCCGAAAACTTGCCGTGACAGGATTTCAAAAATCTCCCTGCCTGTCGCCGAAAGCATCATGCTCATCGCTATCTGGTAGCATATGCTCAGCGCGGCCACGGCCAAGGCTGCCCATGCAAGGCCCGGGCGGCGCAAACGGCACGTAATCCATGCGAAGAGCGGCACCGACACATACAGGCCCCAGTCCACCTTCATCGTCCATAGCGAGGGATTCACGGCTGCCGTGCGGAATTCCGGCCCGGTGAACACTCCCGGAAGGTCGGGATGCAGCCAGTTCATGAACGACAGATTGGCTGCCAGATAGTCCCAGAACCCGCGGGATGAATAGTAATCATAGGAGGATAGGGACGATACCGCCACAAGGCCTGCGGCGCACCCTAACACCACCAGCATATACGGGGGAAGGATGCGCGAGGCGCGTCCTCTCATGTATGGTGCCCACCCGCTGTGTCGCTTGTAGTGGGGATACATCAGAAACCCGCTTATCGTGAAAAATCCTCCGATCGCCTCATAGGCGACCGGAAACTCCGCCAGATGACCTGTCAGGAAGTTCACATGCGTCATTATCACCAGGGCTGTCAGCACATAGCGCATCAAGTCCATGTTGGGATAATAGGCTGCCTCCGGGTTTCTTCTTTCCGGGGCGTTTGTCATTTATAGTTTTGTTGAGATTGTATTTCCTGTCAAGGAATGCCCAGTTGAGAAACATCATGCAGAACAGCGGCAGCTGCCCCTCCACAACGGGCTCCACAGCCATCTGGAGCATCATAGTGACGAGCACTATGAACACGTATCCCGAGAGCAGTCCGGACAGTCCGGGAGTCTTAAGAAAGCGCACCAGCGACTTGATCCACCAGATGGTCAGCAGCAGCATAGCCCCCATGGGAATCCATCCTCCTCGCAGTCCTATGTCAAGCCATACGTCATGGGCGAAGGTCCTCATGAAGCCCACCCATATTCCCTCGGCTCCAATGGGATTTGACATGATGGTCTGAATCGCCTTCATCCATCTTATGGTGCGTCCTCCCGCTGAATTGGCCGTATAGCCGGATACCTGCTCGCGTGAGCTGAAGCCTTCGATCAGGTCGCCCCATTCGCTCTGCATTATCGCATAGTAGCCCAGAGCCATTACGGCAGCTGCTATCAGCACCAGATAGATGAACCGTTTCATACCTCCTCCTCCGCGGAAAATCGCGCATATGCATGACACGGCCGCCAGCACCAGAGCCGTGCGGTTGAGCAGGTGCACGGCTGCGAAGAGGGCAAACAGCGCCACCACTGCCGCAGCCCATTTGAATCTGCTCTCGAATCGGTTTTGCGGCTTGAAAAAGACTACGCCTATTCCTCCTATGGCCATGGCCATCATCATGTTCTGATGCGTGGCCAGCACAATTTTCTTGTCAAGATCGAAGCTGCGCGACAAATTGACGATATTGCCCGTCTCGACAAAGTCCCATATATTGGCCACTATGGGCCATATGGCGTATGCCAGGACACAAAGCAGGAGTATGAGGACGATTGAATAGCGGCTCCGGCACCTGTCACACAGGCGGAAGCCGATATAATAGAGCGTCAGAGGGTAGGTTATGAGGACCAGGGCATTGCCGAAGGTCATTGGCAGATACTTGTGATAGTGGGTGCCGATGACGTATGACACGCACAGCACCAGGGTTGTGATCGACACCTTGGAGACTCTGAAGAGCCTCGAGAAGATTACGAAGGGAATGAGAAGCAGCCAGACGTACATCGTGTAGCTCCCTAAGGAATCATGTATGAATCCGAGGAGGAGCAGGACGAGACACAGGCAGTTGCGCAGCAGGTCTTTCCGGATACCGCGCCATACCCGCTGCCCGCGCTCTCCGCGACGGGGTGCCGGATGCGCCGATGCGCCATCGGCCGGAGAGGTCTCGATCTCCGGCCGATGGGTGGTTGCATATATGTCCGTTGCTGTTCGGCTCATATCCCGGGGTCAGGATTATTTCAGGACAGTGATTTTCTCAAGACGCGCGCCGGTTTGGTCAGTGATCCAGTAGATGCCCTCGGCCAGGCCGGATGAGGCGGGATGCCACTGCACGCGGCCGTTGGAGGAGGCGCCAAGGCGGTCGATTTCATTGCCTTGCTCGTCACATATCGAGAGGGTGGCTGCTGCCGGGACTCCGGTGATGTCGACATGGCCCTTGAAGCCGGGCAGGATGCGCGAGGGGAAGGCGTGCACTGTCTCGGCCGCGGCTGAATCCATGGTTTCAGCTGGAGTGAACTGCATCAGGCCTCCGCCGGTGGAGATGAACATCGAGTTGGTGGCATAGTCCCATCCCGAGCCGAAAATGTTGTCGGAGGGGAGATCTGAATTATCGGTGGTGAAGTGTGCCACGAGATGCTGCGCATCCGGGGAGAGGACGAAAATGCCATTGTTTTCCGTAGCAATCCATTTGCGTCCCTGCCCGTCGAAGGATACCTGGCGCACCTCCATGTTGTAGAAGGATGTCACACCCTCCTTGCTGGCGAGCGCGTCTCCGCTCAGGTCAAGCTGATGGATGTAGTCGCTGCCCGAAATGACTTCGGAAGGATGGAACCACAGCAGGCCGTGCGCGCAGGGTATCCAGACGCGGCCATCTGTGGGATCTTCCACCGGGGTGAAATTGTATGTGATGTCAATCTGGCCTCCGGCTTCGTCTTTGGCCACCTTCATTGTGATGAGCTCGTCATCCGAAGTGTCGTCAAGCGTCCCCTTATGGTCAAAAATCTGGATCCAGTTTTTAGCCTTGTCCTGGTTGTTGGGCATGTACACGAGCTTGGTCTCATTTCCCGGGGAGGTAAGGGGGATGAGGTGGCAGAGGTGCATGCTCGAGGAATTATCCAGCACGATCCTCTTCATGGGATGGGCGGCATAATCGGCAGCAGACTTCACAGCCGCGCGGTCCTCGGGGAGCCAGTAGTAGAGATAGGCGTGAGTGTCATAGTTGGCTGCCCCGGCCGCATAGTCGAAATAGGAGGTCCACATCACCCCGTTGTTATCGAAAGCAGGCTTGCTGCAGTATGCATTCGACTTGTCGGAGGCAAAAGCGGGCACCACCTCCTCGAGCTTGGAAGTGATGAGCGTGGACTTGCCCGACCTTGTCAGAGTGAGCATATCGTTGGGATCACTGAGGTTGAGGCGTGTGATGCCGTCGCGGTAGCTTCCGCAGTAAATCCAGTCAGGATTCACCGGGTCGGCAGCGATGCCGTCAGGCAGGTCAATGCGCCCTGCCTGGGAGGTGGATATGTATAATCCTCCCAGCTGGTCATTGACCGCTACGGCCCCCTTGCGCGTCCATTTGCCGTCCTTGAATGCGCTGAGCTGGTCGCCTAAGCAACCTGTCCATGCGTTCTCCTGGGATCGGGATATATTGCGTATCAGCATTCCGTGCTCGGGATGCGAGAAGAAGTCATCGGCATAGAATACTGCCGGAGCATTAGGAAGCACAACTTCGGGATCCTTTGACCATTTGTCCTCAAGTGTCCCTGAAGCAGTCCCGAGATAATCGCGGTAATAGAACCCGTGCATCGGATAATAGAGCCAGAACCGGGAGTGGTCATACGAGCATGTGCGCCGCTGCCAGTCGTAGTCAGGGGTGCGCACTATGGTGCCTGAACCGGGATTTGTCTGCGGGATGAACTGCAGCTGTGAGGCAGGAGCCTTTGTCCATGCTCCGGTAGCATGATTGTAAACGCCGTTTTTAAAATCGTACTTATAGGTAATGTTATAGCCCGATACTGAGATTCCTGCCTCAGAGATATGCAGCGCCTGGTCAACGGGGTGATTGGGAAACTGCGCAATATCGCCTGAGGAAATCGTGAGGGAGTGGTGGTGATGAGGTTTCCATTGGCCATCATTGAGCCTCGCTATGGTGAATGTATAGTAAGCGAGCTCGCCCGTAGAGGTCGTGATGCCTGTCTTATTGCTCGGTATTCGGTTCTTCATGAGCACGAAGAATACGTCATCGCTCACAGGCATCAGACGCCATGGCATGGGAAACTGGTTTTCAGTATATTTGTCCCAAGGCTCATAGCCGCTGCCCCCTTTGATAGTGCTCGGAAGTGCCGAACCAATGATAGGCAATATCTTGAAAGAGTCAAAAGAGGAGGGAAGTCCTGCGGTGGCGTCGGCAGTATATATGGTCTCCTCATCGCATGCCATCCATTGGTCTCCGACGCGTATGATGGACTGCAGGTCGCGGTCTGCTGTCAGGATATCGGTCAAAATGCCCGTTGCCGGGTCAAGAGCGAAAGCATGGCGGCCTGCCGCGCCGTACACGAGGCCGCGCTCATCATCGAATGTCAGATGCGACACCTTGGCTGCGGGTCCTGTGGCCGTGCCGAAATCCGACATTCCGGCGCCTTTCACTACGCGTCCGTCCTCATAGATGATCTCCACCGATCCATCGGTGCCAACTGTTGTTATATAGCCCCCCTTGGGATTATAGTCGGCATACTGAATCCCCATGGCATTGGTAGGGGCCAGCTCGGAGATGTGCTTAACCTCGAATTTCCCGCCGGCGGAATCCATCTTCCCCTTGTCTATATACCAAAGGGTGCCGCACTGGTAGAAGTACGGATAATAATTTGTTTGGAACGGCGCCGCATTGGCCCAGATGAACACGAAGCGTGGGCCGTCCATTATCTTCTCCACATGGTTGGCGTATGTGCCAATATCGGAGCAGGAGTCAAACGTAGGGTGCAGTTTCCAGGTGCCGGGCATGGCCTCTGCGGCGGCCGTGGCCGGCAGGCAGAGGGCGGAGGCGGTGAGCAGTGCTGCGGTTATATAAAGTTTTGGCATTTGTCTGTATGCAAGAAATTAAATGTTGGTTTTAAAACCCCTTAGCCATGATTTTTATGAGGCGGGGGCGCAGTTGATAAGGCCGGGGGCCGGATTCCGAGGGTCAGAGCATCGACAGGTCGGCTACCTGCATGAGCGGCGCGAGCTTGTCGGCGAACTCCTGGCGCGACGGGGACTTGTCGGTAAACATCTGAAGCGTGTCAAGACGGTGCACATCGCTGCCGGTCACTTCGGCCATGCCGTTCTTGAGCAGCCATTCGGCGCGTTTGCGGGCAGTGTCGCCGTATTGGCCGGCCAATGAATTGAAATTGATCTGAAATTTCACTCCCTTGTCTCGGAGCTTGCGGTAGTCGTCATCACCCATGTAGCGGTATCTCTCGGGGTGGGCTAAGAGTGGGAAATAGCCTGCCTGGAAGATGCGCTCGATAATGTCGTCCATGCCCATGGGGGGATTGAAGTAGGAGGTCTCCACGAGCAGATGGTCGGCGCGGTCGCCGATGGGAAGGAGGTCATTGCTTTCAAGACGTTCCTCAAAGAGGGAGTCAAGCATGTTTTCGGAGGCCAGCGACAGTTTGACGTGGCCGTCCCATTTCTCCTGCAGCTCGGCGAATCTCTCGCGCAGGTGTTGCGTAGTGTTGGGATAATCCTCCATGATATGGGGAGTGAGCCACACTTTCCTGATGCCGAGCGAGTCGTAGAACCTCAGTACCTCCAGAGATGACTCCATGTCGCGAATGCCGTCATCCACTCCCGGGAGGATGTGCGAATGCCAGTCGGTCATTCCGTTGAGCATGCCGGAGCGTGCCAGGGTGTCCACATGTTTTTTAAATGGCCACATATTTATTGTCGTGATTGCGTGTTCTGAATTAAAAAATATTGTCAGGAGTTGTCAGCATTGCTGTAATATCCTCCGTAGTAGCTGCGGTTTGAGCCGTGGTCAACCCCGTTGAGCACCATGCTCATGCGCGGATACTTGCGCGCGCGGTACAGGGCTGAGATCTCGGCGAGTTGGTTGCGGTCGAGCAGTCCGGCGCGGACGATGAATATCGTGCGGTCCACATACTGGCCGATAATCTGTGTGTCGACCACTATGTCGATGGGGGGGCAGTCTATGAGGATGTAGTCATAGTCGGCCTTGAGGCTCTCTATCAGAGCGCCTATGCGGCCGTTCTCAAGGAGCTCGGCGGGATTGGGGGGCCTGTGTCCTATGGGGAGGATGTCGAGGTCCTTGTAGCCGGGCACATTCTTGATTAGCGCGCGGCCGTCATCAGTTGACTCGTTAAGGTATGAGCTCAGCCCCTTGGAGGGTGAGTTGACATACATCGAGAGGGAGCCGTGGCGCAGGTCGCCGTCGATGATGAGCGTGCGCTTCCCCTTTATGGCGAAGCTGACACCGAGATTGAAGGTGATGAATGACTTGCCGCTGCCGGGATTGCATGAGGTCAACATTATCACGGGGCAGGAGCTGTCCTTGCCGGTCATGAGCTGGATATTGCTCCTGATGAGGCGGAAAGCCTCGTTGACGGCATTTCGGTTGCCCTCCTCGACGATGATGAGCGGGCGGTCGATGGCCGCCTGCTTCTGCTTCTTGGTGCGGAAGAAACGGCGGAAAGTCTTCGTGCCGGGCGCCTGGGGAATCTCGCCGGTGAAGGGAACGGCGACGCGCTCGAGGTCCTTGCGGGTGCGCACCTTGTTGTCGCCCGCCGCTATGAGGTATATGGCCGTTGCGGGGAGGGCGAACCCGAGCAGGAACATGGCCATGAGCGTGAGCGACACCTTGGGCGAGATAGGCTTCAGCGAACCGAAGGGAGGCTGGAGGATGCGCGTATTATAGGCCGTGAAAGTCTGGGTGAGCTCATTCTCCTCGCGTTTCTGGAGCAGATAGAGATAGAGGGACTCCTTGACCTTTTGCTGGCGCTCCACGGAGAGGAGGTATTTCGCCTGGCCCGGGGCTGAGGCGAGCTGCTCCTCGGAGCTCCCCTGAGACTTCTGCATGTTCTTGAGCGTAGCGCTGAGGGTGGCCACCTGGGTGTTGACCGCCCTTACAATAGCCTCTCTCATTCCGCTGAGCTGTGTGTCATAGTCCATCACTATGGGGTTGGTAGCCGAGGAATTGGCCTCAAGAGTGTTGCGGGAGAGGAGCATCGTGTTGTACTGCGCGATCTGCGACTCCAGAGTGGGGCTGCCAAATCCGGTGTTGACCGGGATTACGCTGAAGCGGTTCTGGCGGTCATTGAGATATTCCCGCACATATGTGGCCATAGCCAGCTGGTTGGTGACGGCCAGTATCTCATCGCTCTGCTTCGCGGCCTGGCTCATCGCCAGGGCGGCGGAAGCCTGGAGGTCGGTGAGCAGATGCTTGGTCTTGTAGTCCGATATGTCATCGTCCACCTCTCCCAGCTCGCGCTCGATCAGCTTCAGGCGCTCGTCGATAAAGGAGGATGTGGCAACAGCGATGCGGTTTTTGTCAGCCACCCAGTTTTCGTTATACACCGCCACGATAGTGTTGAGTATATCGTTGGCGCGCTGGATGGAGACATCGTCAATCGATAGGTCGAGCACCTCGGCATCCTTCTCGCGGCGTTCGCCCGTCAGGGCTGCCATATACTGCTCCACGGCATCCTGCAGTGTAGACCTCCACACCTTAATCTCGAGTGGCTCGTCAATCGTGCCCTTGAAATCCGGATTCGGAGCTACGGAGACGGACCCGATGGGAGTGCGGAGCTCCCCGGTCATGCCTGAGCCGAATTTCACCTCCGCCTCATGCTCAACCTTGCCGTCAGACTCGTATGACACGAAATCATACAGGCGTCCCGAGCCGTCGGGATTGAGTTGTATATTGAAGGCTGCCGACCGGTTTTCGGGAAATCCGGGCATTGAGACGTGCACGGGAAGGTTAGTGCCGTAGAGCGTTTCCCGGTAGAAGGTCTTCTTGCGGGAATAGTTGGTGACAAGGTCCAGTCGCTTCACCACCTCGAACATTACGGCCGGCGTCGTGAGGGCTATGAGTTCATTGTTTACATTGCTGCTCGATGACATGAGCCCCATCGAGGAGAATACTCCCGCGATGTCGCCCATGCCTCCGCCGGAGCCCCCCTCCTGGTCGGTGATGAGCACAGCGCAGCTGCGGGTGTAGACGGGCTGCTGCCTCAGCACTGCGAGCAGGCCGAGAGTCACGAAGACGATGATGGAGAGGGCGAACCACTGCCATTTGGAGAAGCAGAGGCTCAGGAAGGCCTTGGCCGTCATCCCTTTCTCCTCTTCCCGGGCGGTGTAAGACGCTGAATTATCCATTCGGTTGCAGATGATGAAAAATCGGTTGCGATGATGATACGGGGATGGCGCCGGAAAGGGAATCCGGCGCCGTTGGGGAGAGCGGTTACTTGAAGATGAGCACTGCGATCGAGGTGAGCAGCGATGCTACAGATACCCAGAAGGAGGCCGAGAGGGCCGTGTTGCCGTTGACGGTGGTCTGGCGCTTGCGCACTCCGTTGGGCTCTACGTAGATGATGTCGTTCTGCTTGAGGTAGTAGCCCGGGCTCTGGAGCATTTTCTGGGCGTTGGTGAGGTCTACGCGGTAGGTCTGCATCTTGCCGTCTTCCTCGCGGATGACCAGCACGTTCTCGCGCTTGCCCTGGATGGTGAGGTCGCCTGCCAGTGAGATGGCCTCGAGCAGGGAGATGTTGTCGCGGTTGAGGTCATAGCGGCCGGGGTGGCCGACCTCGCCCATGATGCTGATGCCCACATTGAGGAATTCCACCACCACTGTGGGGTCCTTGATGAGGTCGCGGCCCATGAGCTCGCCCTTGATGAAGGCTGCCACTTCGTTGCGGGTCATGCCCTCGATTTTGAGGGTGCCGAGCACGGGGAATTCAATCGTGCCTTCGGGAGATACAGTGTAGTTGGCGATGCCATCGGTGGAGTTGCCGGCGTATGTGCGCAGTGTGCTGCCTGTGCCGCTTACGGATGAGGCCTGCCCGACGCGGTTGGAGATGATGGGGAGGTTGAACATCGCTGCGAGCGAGGGGTCTTTGGAGGTGACCACGATCGAGAGCTTGTCCTCGGGCTGCACGCGGATGGATGTGCGCTCGGTGACTTCGGTGATTACGGTATCGTCAAGATCCTGGAAATAGGCTACATTCTTGGGTGTGCTGCACCCTGTGAGCATCAGGGCTGCGAAAGCGGCTCCGAGGGCGATCTTGCATGAGCGGAAATTCTTCATATCGAGTGTTCTGAAATAGTTTGCAATGTCGGTCAGCGGCCGGCGGCTCCGACCGGACCCCTGCCGCATGTAGACAGAGGCGGCCTCAGGGGGCTGCCTTACCTCTTATATTAACTGACAAAGGCGCGTAATATTACGCGCCTTTGTCAGTTTTTTATCCAATTTTTTTCATGCCTGCGCACCTTCGCGCAGCCGGTTGAAGTAGAAATCGAGCACATCGCGGGCCGCGGTAAAGGAGGATTGCTCATTGTTGAGCACGCGCAATTCCTTCTGCTCGAGCAGGGCCGCCACCTCCGGAGTCTGGTAGAAGGCATTGCGCAGCTGCTCGTTGATGGTCTCAAACATCCAGTACTTAGCCTGCTCGTTGCGCTTGCGCTCAAAATAGCCTGTCTTCTCCACATACTCGAAATAGCGGTCTATCATATCCCACACCTTGTCGATGTCATATTCGAAATATCCGCTGTAGGTCACCACCTCCGGTTTCCAGCGGCTCGGCGTGGGGGGGAAGAGGTGGAGGGCGTTGCGGAACTGGGCGGCCGCCAGGCGGGCGCGCTCCACATTGTCGCCATCGCACTTGTTGATGGCTATTCCGTCGGCCATCTCCATGATGCCGCGCTTGATGCCCTG
>CAZWVY010000090.1:0-11271 GCA_964637105.1 uncultured Sangeribacter sp.
CCAATCCAATGGCAGGTTGGGAGCACGAGTGCTACGTCGTCACCCTCCCCAAGACAGTCTCCTCCTCCGGCACCGGACTGGCACAGATTGAGATGAGGATGCCCCCTGCAGAGATGAGAACCCCCGCCGAGGTAAAAAATCGTTTGGGCGACCGATGCTACGACCGTCCTCAATTACCTAAAAACACCTCCATCAATGACCCCTTTTCACCAGCGGGAAAGCGTACTTACGCTGTAATTCTCAATGGAGGCCTTGATGCACCAAGCAATCACTACCGGTATTGGAACAACTGCTCATATATGTACCAAATCCTAACACGCAAAGTCGGCGTGCCCAGGAATCAGATATATGTTCTCATGTCTGACGGCACAAGCAGTGAGCCTGACATGCTTGGCCCTGATGGTCTTGCGGTCTCCTCTGATCCTGACCTCGATGGCGACAACTATCCCGATGTGCAGTACGCTGCGACGTTGGCAAATGTTAAATCAGTGCTCGCTGAGGTAGCATCCAAAATAGAGGAAGGAGACCATCTATTCATATTTGTCACAGGTCACGGAGCAAAAAAGACCCGGGATACCCGGGTGAGCATATGGCTATGGAATTATGAGAAACTGCCGACTGATATACTGGCGGCTTGCATCAATCCCATATTAGAAAAAGATGCGGGGGTGAGCCTGCTGTTAGCACAATGCTACTCGGGCGGCTTTATAGATAATCTGAAAGCTGCCGGATGCGTGGTGGCTACAGCAACAAATGACAGCAAACCCTCTTACCCATCTACCGAAGTCCCATACGACGAATTTGCCTACCACTGGATGAACGCCGTCAACGGTGCCACGCCTTACGGTGACAAAGTCAACGCTGACACAAACGAAGACAGCACAGTCAGCATGAAGGAGGCCTTTGAGTATGCACGCAGCCACGACAAACACGCGCCTACCGGGACAGTCAAAGATTTAGAGGAACCGCAATTCTCCGCCACTCCTAACCATATCGGATTCGTACAGGCTCTGAGTGCCCCGCTCACTCCCGTGGCCCTATATATTTCCACCGCAGAGGACGATTACGGCCTCTACACTCCTGCGAATGACTCACATTTCTGGGCCAGTCCGGCGCTGTATGTGCGCAATGTCAGAAACCCGACTCCGGAATGTGACATTCCTTACTACTCCCGTCTGCACCCGCAGGCCTATGTGTACACCCTGATCGGAAACCGAGGATGGCGCTCATACACAGGCGGCCAGCAGCTCCACCTTTACTGGCACGAGGGCGCCACGTGCGTCACCCCAAACGGGTGGCTCGGGCGTGAAAAAGATCACGGTATTGCCACAGGAGGCAAAATCGGGACTGTGAAGCTGACCGCTGAAATCGCACCCGGAAGCAGGTTAGCAGCAGTTCTAGCCTGGGATTTGCCCTCTGAGGTATTTTCCTCACCTGCAGGACAGAATGTCAGCCTGCTGGCTAACATTCGCGATGACAGCGCGGATGATGCGATTCCCTCCAGCCTTTTGTTCTACACTTTCAACGCCGCTGAGAATCCAAAGACCGCCCAGCGCTCAACTACCTCGCTGGCCGCTCCCGCCGGCGGAGCCTCCATCCGCCGCGACCTGCGGTTCACCAATCTCATGTCAACCGAGGCCCGCTTCAACCTGGATCTGCGCCCACATACAGAAGCAGACAAGGCTCTGTTTGACACTCACCGCGTTGAGCTGTTCATATCACCCGACCTCTATAACCAGTGGGTGCAGGGAGGAGCGAAGTTCAACAAGGCCTTCGTGTCAATAGCCCACGGAGGCGAACGGAGCATCACAATGTTCACCTCCGACAGCAGCATTGAGAATATCCCCGCTGCCCCGGGCTCTTTCAGCAAGATCGGCATAGCCCTCAAGAATTTCTCAAACACCGACATGACGGAAGGCCCCTATCATATCGATCTCGTGCAGACCAACATGTCTGGAAGCGTGTTCGGAGGCGTGGACGTGGTGGCTATGAACACGGCAGCCTCCGCGTCAGGCATATCAGTGGGCGGTGAGGACACACAGGAGGCTATCCTTACTGCCGACCTGACTGAAGAAGAGCAGGTTCTCGGATGGTTTGATGGCCGGGGAGAACTGATAGGTAACGGCGAGGAAGTGGCGGTCTGCCCTGGAAGGGGAAACAGCCGCTATACCGTCATTACCGCCCGAGACAGCGGGAATGCCCAATACAGTGCCACCGACATGGAGCTCCCCGGGAGGATATGCCGACTCGAAAGAAAAGGGGATGGCCTTTATGAAGTCGTGCTCAACGAGCCAGCCAAATCACCCCTGCAGCTCCTTATTCTTTCCGGCCTGACGGCGCAGCCTGTCAGCCAAGCTGTGATGACAGTTGGCGAGAAGAGCTGCGCCATTGACTTGGCGGACAGTCCGGACGGCACATACATAGCGGTGATGCTTGATAATGATGTCATCACTGACACTTGGAAATTCAATAAGGAATAATTCACCCAAAATATAATCTTATGAAACGCAGATATCTTTTTCTGATGGCCGCGCTCATGGCCATTGCGTCCAGCGCTATCGAGCTGAAAGTCGCGCAGGGGTATGAAACCACCTCCGTAATGTTCGGAACCGAAACCTCGTGCAACTACCATGATAATATCCTCAATTTCGATGTGCTCAACAATGCCGACGGGCAATATTCCGATGTATGGGACTATGTCCTGCAGGCCAAACGCATCTCACAAAGGATTAACGGAGGCTACGGGGAACCGCTTGATTATCCGGACATCATCATCATGAATGGCCGGACATACGCAATAATCGCTGTGGCCGATATACTCTTTTTTGCTGATGTCAGCAGCGTGTCCCTCCCCTACGAGGTGAGATACATTCAGGATAACGCCTTCCAGACAGTGTGCCGGGTTGCCCGGGTAGACTCCCTCAATCTTCCTCCGGCTGTGGCACACATCGGCCTCGATGCCTTCAAAGGTTTCACCAAGCTGCGCGAGCTCGGCATGCAGTCGCCCGTCCCCCCGGCTTGCCTGACCGGGCAGGGCGCCGTGACCGCCGGAGATGACGCCCCCTCCGCAGACACTCCATTCCCGGAGTTTGAGGATGGGTGCGCGCTCTCAGTCCCTGAGGGCTCCCTGTTCTTCTACCGCAGCCACCCCTGTTTCAGTTCGGCCATCTTTTCCGGAATCATTGAAAAGCCGGTGGAGGAGATTTGGAAAACATTCTCTATGATCGGGTTCATGTCGGGCGCCGTAAAGGTGGCATACATAGGCAACGCCGAGGCGGTGCTGCTGGGGATAGAGAAATTGCCGGAGCATTATAAGCATCCATCCCTGGAATTTCTCTCCCAGGATCGTGTGGAGGGTTTCCGGTGCAGCCTTGTCGGAATAGGCAAACGTGCGTTTTTCCGCTATGACGGTGAGAAGGTAAACCTTCCTGAAACGCTGCGCTTCATCAGCGATGAGGCTTTCCGACTCTCTTGCCTGACCGAAATTACCATCCCCGAGAGCTGCCGATTCGCCGGCTACAAGGCTTTCGCCGACTGCAAGTCGCTCAAGACTGTCACCATCCTGACTAACGAGACCCCGGTGTTCGCCCCCGACGCTTTCGACGGCATCCCTGCCGATGCCACGCTCGTGACCTACGCTCCGGTGGACCGCACAGCAGCCCCCTGGAACGCCTTCGCGCATATCGATGACCGCTCGGGCGTGGCCCAGATTCCCGCCGAAGCCGCCGGAACCGGCACCCTCTACGACCTCAGCGGCCTCCCCGTGGGCAGCCCCCGGCCCGGCACAATCTACGTGCGCGACGGCGCAAAGGTCATCTTCCGCTGACCCGCTCCGACCATAACAAACGATAACAGGACGCAGCGTATGCCTGCGGGAAGTTCCTAAGACCCCGTCTCATAAAATTTTTTGAGACGGGGTCTTAAAAGTAGAGGCCCGGTATTGCGGCGAATCGATTTTTTTCGTAATTTTACGCCATTATGGACAAATGCCCTGTTAAATATTGCCTCAGCACGGTCTTCATGGCCATCCTCATAGCGCTTCTATCTGGATGCGCCTCCCCCGATGACCGGGAGGAGCAAGCACTCCGCGACCTCAAGACAGTCCGCGATACCGACCTGAAAGAGGAGCGCCATAACTCGGACAGCCTCGTGCTTGGCGCCATTGCCGCTCTCCGCGACACGCGCAGCCCGCATCTGGCCGAGGCCCTCTATCTGGCCGGACGCGTCAACTGGCAGCTTGGCGACTACAAATCCGCGCTGACCTATTATCATGAGGCCCTCGACCTCCTCCCCGAGGACGCCAGTGACAAACAACTGCGGGGCAACGTGCTCCATAACCTTGCCTGGACCCTCAACTCGATGGTTCTCCCGGCTGAGGCTGCGCCATACCTCATCACGGCCATCAAGGAGGACTCCATAGCGCGCGATTCCGTCAATCTCGTATATGACCTCGAGCTCCTTTCACGCATCTATATAAACGCCGATTCGCTTAATGAGGCGCGCCGGGCTCTCCTGCGCGCACGTGCCACAGCCGCCGCATTGCACATGCGCGACACAGCCGACCAGACTTCGGCCCTTGCCTACATCGAACTTAATGACGGCCATCCTGACAAGGCCCTCAGCCTGATACGCCGGGTGGACTCTTCGAAGATTACCCCCCCGTATGTCCCTACCTACCTGGTGCATGCTGCGAAAATCTACCTGGCAGCCAACAGTCCCGACACAGCTATGCAGTTCGCGCGCCGAATCATCGCCTCCGGCGATACCGTCAACCTCCGTTTCGCATACAGCATAATGCTCTCTGACACGCTGCGCCCTCTCCTGCCGCCCGACTCCTTGGGCGCCTTCATCAACGCCTATAAAAGCAGCATAGCGGCTTATAACCGCCGCACAGACACCCAGGCTGCTGCTGTGCAGCAAGCCATGTACAACTACACCATGCATGACCTGCGGCGCCGCAAAGCCGAGGAGGAAAAGAAAAACAGGGAATACTGGATTATAGGTCTTTCCATCTTCGCCGGAGCAGCCGGAGTGGCTTTTGGAGCATATTACGCCCGCTCCCGCAAACGCCGAGCCTACATGCAGGCCGACATGGAGAAGATACGCAGCCGCCTCAAGGAACTCGAGTGTGCCCGAATCCTCTCGCAACACCCGGCCCCGGCGACTGAGGAGGTTGCCCTGGCGCCCCCGAGTGATACCCGCTCTGAAATCATCGCCACGGCCATAAACATGCCGGGGCGCCCCAAGCCGGATGCCCGGCTGATGCAATCCGCAGCAGTAGCGAAATTGCAGGATCTCCTTGCCTCCAAGACTTCCATAGAGGACTCCTCCCCCCTCTGGGGAGAGCTCAGGGAGGCAATTCTCGCCGTCTCTCCCGGATTCTTCAAGAACCTGGACACGGTGGCCAAGCAAAACCTCACCCGCGAGGAATGCCGGACGGCAATGCTGATTAAGGCCGGCCTGCGGCCACGAGATCTTGAGATTCTCTTCGCGCGCTCCAAAGGCGCTGTCTCTTCGCGCCGACAATCTATCGCTATCAAGATTTTCGATGGCCAGGCGCGAGTAAAGAAAGTTGACACTCTCCTGCGTATGCTCTGAATTTTCCCTCGGGCTATTAAAGAACCGGACATTATTTGCTATTTTTTGAATTACAATCCATCCCTATGAATCCCATCATTCCCATCATATCCCTTGTCCTGGCGGGGCAATTTCATTTCTCCACCCCTCTGAGTTTATTCCCGGCGCCAAAGGCGACGGTATTATACCTGTATAAAGAGAAAGAATGTGACCGCCATCCTGACAATCCCCCCAAACGTCATGTGCCCGTAGTGAAGCTCCGCTGCATCATCACACCCGACGGTGCTGTCTTCATCAACGACACGGAGGTCAAGGGCATACTGCGCTACAAGGTTTACGACCTGGCCGGCACCCTTATAGTTAACTGCGACTCACGCGAGGAGTTCATAAAAGAGTTCAGCAGGCTTAAAGGGGATTTCATGCTGCACCTCATCATAGCGGACGACCCTGAGGACGTAACCCAGCGCTCCGAGGCCAGACAGGCCTCCCCTGGGCGCCATGAGACTGCCGCGCGTACATTGACCGCCCTTGCTGCGGAGAATTCCGATGGCAACCTCATGTTTTCACCCCTCTGTTTCGACAACGTCATGGCCATGACAGCCAACGCCGTCACCGGGAAGGCCCGGCAGGAGATTCTCGATTTCCTCCGTGCCGGTGACTTGTCGGCACTCAACCGCACCGAGACATTCCTCAGCCACTATATCCCCTCGCTCGGAGAGAAGGGAGTCTTCGATATGACGAGCGAGATATGCACGGACCCGTCGGTGGACATCCTCCCCCAATTCTCCGCCCTCATAGACAGCTGCTACCCCCGGGCTCTACACACCCCCGGCTGCACGCGGGACGGTGTCGGAGAAAGCGCAGCTTCTGTCACACTTGTCAGCGCCATGGACTTCTCCGCCCCATTGACCTATCCGTTCCTTCCGGACGACACCTACGACGGCACATTCAATACCCCCCATGGCCCGAAGGCAGTGCGCATGATGCACGGCACCAGGCTGGCAAGATATGCCAACCTTGGAGACGCGCAGGTCCTGTCACTACTCTTCGGCGAGGGTGAGTACACTCTCACTTTCATACTTCCCGATTCCAAGACCGGAATAGACGGCCTGATCTCCTCCATCACGGGGGAGAAACTCCAACACATGACAACGTCAGGTTTCGCGTTTCCAATAGATATCTCAGTGCCGAAGTTCCACATAGCTGACAACGTGGACCTAACCCCTGTTCTCGACCAGCTCGGATGTGGCTCCATGACGGCTCCGACACTGTGGCAGGGGTTGACCGACAGTCCGATGCCGCTGCATGTCGGCAGAATCGTTCACAAAAACGGATTTGGAATTGATGAGGCGCCCGATGAGGAAATCCAAACATTTTCCGACGGGATACCGGGCAGCACTATGACTCCGCATACCTCATTTACAGCAGACCGTCCATTTCTGTTCGTCATCACGGAAAATGAGTGCGGCACCCCGATTCTCATAGGGAGGGTCTCTGAGCCATAGGCCCGCTTTTCCCGTCGGCTGCGGCCCAGTATCATCAATTCACTCATCCGTATAGGGCCCGGTAAACGCAGCGCGTTTACCGGGTTCCCTCACTTTATTCCCCACGAATCCGGCATGTAGACAGGAGCCTGAAAGTACTAATTCCGTGGTCTCACAGAGGCTCCAACCGGGCAATCCGGACACGTCCCGGCAATTTTTTTGTGTTTTTATAACTGACTGATTCCTAATACCCCTTCCCGCACTTTTTTTCATAAGTTACTGATTGTCATATACCCTACCCGTACTTTTTCCACACTTTCCCCATTCTTGCCCGCACAATTTTCGCACTTTTTTCTTGCAATCATTCCATTTTTATCCCTTATATTTGCACCCGGATTGCCACCCCGGACACACCATCTCCTGATGAGATGACTACTATAATCTCTAACCCTTTTAAAACTTCACACCATGACAAGAAGACTATTTCTTGCAGTATGGCTGATTACAGCCATGCTGGTGTCGGGAGCGGCGCAGGCTGCCACCCGGACACGCGCCCAGGCCCTGAGCCTGGTCAAGGAGAAGTACGCCTCCCGGGACGTGGACATCTACTACCTCGAAGATGACCCCGCATCCCCCGGCCTGTGGCGCTTCTTCGTAGATGCCAATCCAATGGCAGGATGGGAGCACGAGTGCTACCTCGTCACCCTCCCAAAGACAGTGCCCGCCTCTGGCACGGGCCTCTCCGAAACTCTGAGAGCCATGCCTCCCTTAGAGGCCCTCACCGCTGCAGAGGTGAAAAACCGCTTTGAGAACGTTTCTTGGGAAAAACCGAAACTTCCGCGTGCCATCACTGGCAATGACCCGGTCTCCGAACCTGGAAAGCGCACCTATGCCGTTATTCTTAACGGAGGCGGAGACTTCGTTACCAATACAGAACAGTATTGGTACAACTGCTCCTATATGTACCAGATTCTCACTCGAACTATAGGTGTGCCGAGGCACAATATATACGTGATAATGAGCGATGGTAAGTGCAACGATATTGACATGACCAACCATTTTGGCGTGGCAGATAGTTCTCCAACCGACTTAGATGGGGATGGCGTAGCAGATATCGAATACTCCGCTACGCGCGAAAACATTAAATCGGTCCTCACAGAAATTTCCACAAAAATTAAACGTGGCGACCATCTGTTCATGTTTATAACGGGCCACGGTGGACAGTTGGAGGGAAATCGAGCGTACACCTACCTATGGGAGTATAATGCTTTGGTATCTGTACCAACTGTTCCTGATACAAAAGGTATATCAGAAACCGAAGACTGCGATTACTGGCTGAGACATGAGGGTTTCCCGGTAATGGAAGACTATGAGCTTGCTGAGTGGCTTTCCCCTATACTTTCCAAGGATGCAGCTGTAAGCGTGATGCTAACTCACTGCCATGCGGGAGGCTTCAAGGATGACCTTGAAAAGGCCGGATGCATGGTAACTACCGCATCAAATTTAACCGGGAAATCCTTTTGTTCTAATGATTATCCCTACGATGAATTTGCATACCATTGGATGAATGCAATCAATGGTGCAACACCGTACGGTGTAAAAGTAAACGCAGACACAAACGGAGATGGATATGTAAGCATGGAGGAAGCCTATAACTACGCGCGCTCAATGGATGCCTGGACGAAGCCCAATGCAGAGCATAGTGAAGAACCACAATACCAATCCACTCCCAGCCATTTAGGAATTGGCATGGGGATATGCAATCCACTTACTCCCGTAGATTTATACATATCTACTGTTCCAGGAGACTGGGGGGTGTATACGCCCTCTAACTCCACACGCTTTTGGACAAGCCCATCACTATGGCTTCGTAATGCAAAAGACGGACAGACTGTATGCGACATTCCATATTATTCTTCTTCCCATAAGCAGGCATATGTGTATGCACGCGTAGGCAACCGAGGATGGCGCCCGTACACGGGCGGCCAATACCTGCATTTGTACTGGCATGAAGGAGCTACCTGCGTGACTCCTAACGGATGGCGCGGCCGAGAGATGGAAAAGGGGATTCCCACGGGAGGCAAGATAGTTACGGTGCCCATCACGGGAACTATTCCCGCAGGAGGCTCCCTCATAATGTCCACGCCTTGGACTCTTCCCTCCAATGTCTTCTCCTCACCTGCCGGGCAGTCAGTCAGCCTGCTGGCAAACATACGGGACGTGAACACCGATGACATTTCAAATGATCTGCTGTTCTATACGTTCAATGCCGGGAAGAACCCGAAGACGGCTCAGAGGTCCACAGCTTCTTTGGCTGCCCCCGTCGGGAATGTATCTGTGCGACGAGACCTGCGCTTCACAAACCTCATGTCGGAGGAGGTGCGGTTTGATCTTGAGCTGCGCCCCCACACGGAGGCCGATGAATCTCTCTTCAATGACCATTATGTCGAACTGATTGTGAAATCGGACCTCTACGACACTTGGATGCAGCAGGACGCGAGGCTCAGTATGGTGCATCTTTCTTATACTCCGGAGGGCGACCGCTGCATAATTCTGGTGGGCGCCAGCAGTAGAATCCGAAATATACCGGCAGCGGGAAAAAGTTTCGAGAAGATAGGAGTGCGGCTTAGGAACTACTCCAACCACACAGTCTCCGATGGCCCGTATCATGTGGATCTTGTGCAGACAAAAACAGGAGGAAGTGTTTACGGCGGTGTTGACCTCGTGGCGATGAATACAGTCTCAGGCACTGCCTCTGTATCGCTCAAGGATACCAATGCAGAAGGCGCAGTCCTTTCTGTTGACCTCCCCGAATCCGAGCGTGTCCTCGGCTGGTATGACTCTGAATCGCAGCTTGTCGGCTGCGGAGACGAGGCCACAGTAAGGCCCCTCAAGGACAACAGCCGCTTCACCGTCATCACAGCCTTGGACAGCGAGAACGCCGCATACACCTGCATGGATGTCCCCGTGCCCGGCTCAATCAAGGACCTCATCCGCAGGGATGCCGGACGCTTCGAGGTCGTCCTCAGCGAGAAGGCGCCCCGCACACTCCATATTAAGGTGCTGTCTGGCCTCACGGCCCAGACCGTTTGCCTCTCCGAAATCCGGGAAGATTCCGATAGCGGCACAGTGGATTTGTCGGATGTCCCCGGAGGCACATACATCCTTGTAGTGATGGACGGCGAGGTGATGACAGACACGTGGAAATTCAATAAGTAATTTAACAAGAAAATGGACATGAAGAAAATAATTTTGCTTCTCATGCTGGCTGTGAGCGTACTTTCGGGCAATGCCCTCAATCTTACAGTCGTCGGAGGCTCGCGTGATGAAAGCGATTTCGTCATGGGCGACCATGACCTGATTTGCGAGAACGGGGATTCCCAGTTATATTATTTCGATATTCTCGACAACACCGACGCGCAATACTCCTCAATGTGGGAAAATATGCTCGTTGCCACCGCCGCCAACTGGCACTTCACCCATTATGACGGTATACTCAATTATCCGGATGCTTTGACCTGGGAGGGACGGTTCTATGCCGTCATCGCCATGGGCGACATCCTTGACCGAGCGTTGGCGGTACAAGGGGTGAATCTTCCCTACGAGATGCGTTTTGTGTTGGATGATGCAATGTCGAATCCTCTGTACGGCTGGAGCATCAATTACATTACAATGCCTCCTGCACTAGCTAAACTTGGGCGTAACTCCTTCACCGGGAAGCTCCGGCTGGAGCATCTCAACATGCAGTCGCCCTTTCCTCCCGTATGCGTCCTCCCCGATGACCGCGAGGTGACCGTCGGCGATGTAATCCTCGGGGCTGAGGGACCTTTCCGGAACTTTCCCACGGAGTGCGTTCTGAGCGTGCCTGAAGGCTCCTCTTTCTTCTACCGCAGCCACCCATGCTTCTCAACGGACGTGTTCTCCGAAATCAAGGAGGTATCAATGCAGGATGTCTGGCCGGTGTACAAAGAATCCATGGACGGCGGCATGTATGCAAACAGCAATCCCGTGCTACTGGGATACGTGGGAAACGGCGAAGCCGTGCTGGTGTCAATGGAGGACCAGGAAAAGCCCACCCCGGGAGGATTTGTCATGCAGTCTCTCTTCAGGGCCGGAGGATACCGGTGCACCCTGATTGGAATCGGGCGCGCGGCATGCAAGGGCACGCAGTTGGAGAAAGTGACCCTCCCCGAGACGGCACGTTTCGTCT